>CAZWWS010000023.1:0-38375 GCA_964637445.1 uncultured Muribaculum sp. | reverse complement strand
TATTTTATACACTTCACGCCAAGTGAGCGCATCGTCCGACACTTGTATCTTATATTCTTTACCAAAAGCGGCTTCCCAATTCAGTCTGACACCACCTACCGAGCGTCGGCGTCCTAAATCGACATATATCCACTCATTATCGGCTCTTACGGCTGCCCATCGTGTGTCGTCCTTACCATCGGTGATATTTTCGGGCGAGCCTTGAAGCGTAGATGACGCTACAGCCGGGCAATTCAACGATATTATATCACGCTCTTTATTAAACTTCATTACGAAGCATCGCGATGCAGTATTCGACAGAGAATTTACCACTGCCTTTTCGCTATACTGCGCCACCGGCTTGCCATCCATATTATACACCACCGCCTCGGCCGTCAGATTTTCATAATCACGTGCAGTGGTATTGGCGATTTTCACCTCTTCGGTCACCGGATTCCAATAGATATGCAACGGCTCGCATGCTTGTCGGCATCCGAAATATGCACCCGTGAGGTCGTAGTAATAGTCGTAGGTCTGCCACACCATCGAGGGATACGACGCACCACTCATCCACAGCATTGCTCCGGAAGCGTCGCTCCACATTCTATCGAGCCACCCTTCAAACAGAGCCTTATTGCTTTCGAGATTTATCATCTGCGATTTGCGACAAAATTCCTCTGCATTTCGTGCTCCGCCATAGCCGCATTCCACCACCGAGATATGGCGTTCGGGAGTAGCATTAAAAGCCGAAGGACCGAAATAATGCAGATTCCACATGTCATCTATAGGCCACAGATGCTCTTGGGGCATAAACTTCACCAAACTTTCATAGTTGGGCACAACTGAGGTACCAATTTCCGTACGGAAGCCCCATCCGCGCGTAAATCCGCTACCCGATTTGCAGTCGGGATACTCCGTGAAATACCATCGCTGATCGTTGGCTCCCCACGGACCGCTACCGCTTAGTCCATCATTATTGGAACAGGCTTGAAAGAATCGATCGCCACCATCAAATGTGCGTACATTCTCAGCCATCCACCCCGTCAGAGGCGGTTCGGGAGTTCCTTCATTGTCGCCACACCACACAGCAATACATGGATGATTGCGAAATCTTTTGATTTTCTCAATCATATTATTGTTGAACGCATTAATATCGTAGGGCAGATTTGGATTGGAATTAATCCAAAAATCATCCCATACCATAATGCCAAACTCATCGCAATATTGATAGAACTCCTCGTCTGTTACCGAGCCGAGCCAGTTGCGTATCATATTGAAATTCATCTCTTTGTTCATTTCTACGAGCGTACGATATTGCTCTCCGCGACAGCGTAGCATATATTCGCTCATACCCCAATCGGCACCCTTCACAAAGATGGGCACTCCATTTATATGAATATGGAACACTCCGCCTTCTTTATCGTAGGAATATTCCCGAATGCCAAATCGCATATTTTCCTCATCTGACACTGCATCATACTCCACCACCTCCAACCGACAGGTATATAGGTTCGGCTCTCCATATCCGTTAGGCCACCAAAGGCGAGGATTGTCCACCACCATTTGAGGATAGTATCGCTTATCGATCTTCACCACTTTGGTTTCACCCGGACTCAAAGTCACTTGCTGTGCAAACTCAATTTCACCGGATTCGATAGCGCCTCTCAGCTCTACCGTCTTTGTCGTTTTGCCATGATTTGAGAGTTCGGTTTGAAATGTCAGTTCGGCCTTTGCTCGCGAAATCAAGTCCGACCGCATCCAAGGGTCACGGAGAGAGACAGTTCCGGTATTTTCCAACCAAACCTTATCAGTAAGCCCCGAATTAAGACCCGGCACATACGGCATCCAATCCCAACCCCCGCTCGACAAGTAATTCGGACTTCCCTGATTGGCCAATGGTGTTTTAGGAATATCCACTTTCACAGCCAACGTGTTGCCTCCGTTGCGATTGATAAGTTCAGTGACATTATATCGTCCGCGGTGCATAAATCCGTCCAACGAGCCTAAATACTCTCCATTCAGATATATATCGCCTTTACGATTGATGCCATTAAAATTCAGCCACACTATTTCTTTAGTAAAGTCATCGGGAACTTCAAACTCCGTTCGATACCAAAACGTACGATCATATTTCGAGCGGTCAACCCGATGAATGTTATCTCCGAAATTGGGGTCTGATTCTTTTCCCTCTGCCACATACGATGCAAATACCGTACCGGGTACACAGCCTTCACTGCATTATCATTTTTATATCCGCATTTCTTCAGCAGCTCCACATCCATAGCCACATCATCATGGGGTATTATCTCCCACTTCACTCCGTCGCTATCGCTATGAAGATATTTCGTCTGTGAAAACAATTGTATCGAACACAATACGCTGCATATTAATGCTCCATACATTCTTTTGAGTCCCATGGCTGTCTGTTTATGTTATTAGGTATTAGTAATTTATTGCAAAAATAGATGAATCCACACATCAACAATAAAACAATTACGCCAAAAAATGAAACATTTGAGGCAATTGCTATGCAGAAAAGTTGCTAACTTTGCAAAACCATGAGTCAAGTCAGTGAAAACTTAAGGAACTTAGAGACCAAATCAGTCGGCCGACTATTGTGGGAGTATAGCTTACCCGCTGTAGTTGGTATGCTTGTTATGTCGCTATATAATGTGGTCGACCGCATATTCATAGGGCGAATAGTCGGCACCGATGCCATCGCCGGTCTTACCATTACATTTCCGGTAATGAATCTATCAGCGGCGATTGGCGTACTCATCGGAGCCGGAGCGGCAGCACGTGTATCTATTCTATTGGGAATGAAAGACCATCGCGGAGCTGAGCAAGTATTGGGAAATGCACTGACCATGACTCTTCTCAACGCATCAATTTACTTAGCAATATTTGCCATCTTCATCGACGATATACTCTATGCTTTCGGAGCAAGTGACGCCTCCCTTCCCTATGCTCGCGATTTTATGCTCTATATATTGCCCGGTATGTTGATGATGAACCTATCATTCAGTTTCAACAACCTGATGCGCGCATCAGGCTACCCCACCCGAGCCATGGTGACCATGATGATAGGCGCCGGAGCCAACGTGATATTGGCACCTATATTTATATATGTGCTCGATATGGGCATCAAAGGAGCAGCCATTGCCACCGATATAGCGATGACTATATCAATGGTGTTTGTAATGAGCCACTTCTTCAACAAGCGTAGCAGCCTGCATTTTACTAAAGGAATATTCCGCCCTCGGTGGTCGATAATCCTGCCCATCATAGCCATCGGAGCCGCCCCCTCGCTTGTCAATGCCGCAAGCAGCCTTATCAACGTGATCATCAACACCTCTCTATGGCAATATGGAGGAGATGCCGCCGTAGCAGCTGCCGGAATATTCTCGACCTACACCTCGCTTATCACCACTATCGTAGTCGGCATCTGTCAAGGTATGCAACCCATCATCGGATATAATTATGGTGCAAGATTGTTTGCTCGTATGAAACGAGTATTTTGGTTGGCAGCAGGAGCAAGTACCATTATCTGCACCTGCGGAAGCGTTTTCGGCTTGACGTTCCCCGAATGGATTGCATCGGCATTCACTATCGACCGCGAGTTGATAACCGTCACAGCCAATGCACTAACCAAATCGCTACTATTGTTCTGGATTGTAGGATTTCAGATTGTAGCCACTACATTCTTCCAATCGATAGGTATGGCAGGTAAGTCGATTTTCTTGAGTTTGGCTCGCCAAGTGATATTCCTGATACCGCTATTGCTATTCCTCCCCGACATTTTCGGACTCAATGGTATCTGGCTGTCGTTCCCCACAAGCGACCTGCTCGCCACCATTGCCACCGCCTTGATGATATGGTGGCAATTCCGTCGCCTTTTTGGCAAAGAGAATGCGGCTTAGAGAGGAATGCCATATTGCTGCTTGATGGTGTCCATCACGAATGTCGACTCGATAGAACCAAGATTTTCAAGCGTACCAAGCACATTAAGCACAAATTCCTGGTAATATTTCATATCGGGGGCATGAATCTTCAGCATATAGTCGAAGCGTCCGGATATATTGTAGCATTCCGTCACTTGCGGAATCTCGCGAATGCGTCGCACAAAATCATCGGCTATGTCTCTATTGATATGACTCATCTTCACATTGCAGAATACCACAAAACCACAATTCAGCTTATCAGCATCCAACACCGCCACATATCGTCGTATAAACCCTTCGTTTTCAAGACGTTTCACTCGTTCATAGACCGGAGTTGTGGATAGATGTACACGCTGTGCCACCTCCTTTGTCGTCAACCGCGCATTCTGCTGAAGGGTCGACAATATCTGAATATCAATCTTATCAAGAGTTTCCATAAAAGAAAATTTTTCTGTCAAACACGTTTTCAAAGCCGGATTACAATTTCGTTTTTCCGATAAACACTGCAAATTTAGCATTATTTTCCAAGTTTTTCGTTTTTCTTGTGCAAAATTTCTGCGCAACCTAACTTTGCATCGTAATCAAAAACGAAATATCAATCAAAAAAATATCAGTTATGGCAAACAAAAAATTACACTTCGAAACTCTCCAACTCCATGTCGGTCAAGAACAACCCGATCCCGCTACCGATGCGCGTGCGGTACCCATCTATCAGACCACGTCATACGTATTCCACAATTCGGCACACGCAGCAGCTCGTTTCGGTTTGCAAGACGCAGGCAACATCTATGGCCGACTGACCAACTCCACCCAAGGGGTGTTTGAGGATCGTGTAGCTGCGCTCGAAGGCGGCATCGCCGGACTCGCTGTTGCTTCGGGAGCTGCGGCCATCACCTATGCATTTGAAAACATCGCTCGCGTAGGCGACCATATCGTAGCAGCCAAAAACATCTATGGCGGCTCTTACAATCTGCTTGCACACACTTTGCCTGCCAATGGTGTAACCACTACATTTGTCGACCCCGACGACCTTTCAAACTTTGAAAAGGCTATTCAACCCAACACCAAAGCCATCTTTATCGAAACTCTCGGCAACCCCAACTCAAACATCATCGACATTAAAGCCGTAGCCGACATCGCTCACAGCCACAAAATCCCATTGATTATCGACAACACATTCGGCACTCCTTATCTCATCCGCCCCATCGAGTTAGGCGCCGACATTGTGGTTCACTCTGCCACCAAATTCATTGGCGGACATGGCACTTCGCTCGGCGGTGTGATAGTCGATTCAGGAAAATTCGACTGGGTAGCATCAGGTAAATTCCCTCAACTCACCGAGCCGGATCCGAGCTACCATGGCGTAAGATTTGTCGACGCAGCAGGCGCAGCTGCTTATGTGACGCGCATTCGTGCCATCTTGCTCCGCGACACCGGCGCCACTCTTTCTCCATTCAACGCATTCATACTTCTTCAAGGACTCGAAACCCTATCGCTTCGCGTGGAGCGACATGTGGAAAACGCACTCAAGGTTGTAGAATTTCTCAACAACCATCCGAAGGTAAAGCAGGTCAACCACCCATCGCTACCTTCTCACCCCGACCACGCACTCTACAATCAATACTTCCCCAATGGTGGCGGCTCGATATTCACATTCGAAGTAGTAGGCGGACAAGAAGAGGCTCATCGCTTTATCGACAGCCTTGAGATATTCTCGCTGCTTGCCAACGTGGCCGACGTGAAGTCGCTCGTAATCCACCCCGCCACCACGACTCACTCGCAACTATCGGCCGAAGAACTCGCAGAGCAACGCATCACTCCGGCCACTGTTCGCCTATCGATAGGCACCGAACATATCGACGACCTCATCGAAGATCTCTCACAAGCCTTAGACAAAATCTAATCCATCTATTCTCCATTGCAAAGACGATAGGCGCATTCTTCATTAGAGGAGTGCGCTCTATTTTTTCGTCGATGGAAACATCTTATCGGCACGAGCTGTCGCACGTTGGCGAACGCGCTCATTATTCGATATATTCTTGCGCATCACTCTCCATAAGAGCACTAATGCTGTCAGATCGTCGGTAATACCAATCAGAGGGAGCACATCGGGTATCAAGTCGATAGGCAGAAAGAAATAGGCAAATGTCGCTAAGATTTTAGCCTTTTCTTTCAGTGGAACCGTCTTGTCGACAATGACATAATAGGGCAACAGGATTTTTGTCGCCACCTTCGCTGCAAAGCTACGTTTTACCAATGCTGTATCCGTTTTCTGTTTCATACACTCTATGAGAGTGCAAATATCATGCCAATTCTACCTTTGCATCACCTCCACATAGTCGATGCTATGTTTCACCGTATAAGGTGTAGCGGCGCGACGCGGAGCAGGGCTGAGATAATAGTAGAACAATTGTTGAGAATCCCACGACGACAGATAGAGCTGCCGTGTCTCGCTCGGTGGGATGTCGCAGTGTATCGTGGCCGCTCGTGAGTGGAGCATGCGCCCTTGCATATCGTAGTAGACCAGCGTTATTGCCACCATAGTGATGTGGCGCGACGAACTATTGGTAACGAAGAATGTTTCGCGAGTCGACCGCAACATTTTGTCATATCCTGCCACCACTATCGAATCGGTCGGTGAGTATATCGTGTCGGACGGCGGATTATATAGCCGCTCTTTCACGTCGGAACGCAGGCGCAGGTCGCGCCGAGTGGTCACTGTGCGCGCATCAACACTCACAGCCATCATTATCAGCCCTATCACGATTATCATTGTTCTCATGTCGTCACAAATAACGTTGTTCTATCCAATTGCCGTCGGTTGGCTCCGGAAAAATGCGAATACACCCGTCAAGCGAGGCGTCGCGCGTATCTTCGCCCGACAAGCCAAAACGATATGAGCGAGGCAGCAGTCGCGGAAACAAGCGATAGAAGCTAAATCGCAATCCCTTTTTCTCAGGCTTGAACGATAGGCGGGCATCGTCGCTCATCGTTATTGTAAACCGCTTGGCATCGAGAAATATCTGCCCGTCGAAATCGGTGTAGATGCGCGAATCGTACACACCTTTTCGCGCCGTAGGTGCAATGTACCCCATCACCAATCCCGGCACTACCGACCGCTCCGGAGCGCGAAGCAACACCATTCGATAGCAGGCCGCCCCATCAGGAATATCCGACGATTGAAATCGCTCGACCACCACCATCACGCCCGATGCAGTAAACTGCCATATACCTTCGATGCGATGTATCGTCGATGTCGACAGATAATCCTCCACTTTCTGCCGAGTGTAGTCACCGATGCGTACTGACTTTTCGGGTAAACGATCAAGGAAATTGTCGGAAATCACATTCTCGGCCGTCGCGCAACCGAACGACACAATCATAATGAGGAGCGAGATGAGTCGTGTCATACCTATACCATGCTGAATCTATAAGCAAATCCGAAGCTGAGGATTTCTTTCAATTGCCATTCTTCCCATCCTTCAATGGGTGTCGTGCTTGAGTCGTAGCGCAAGTGGAGATATAGCTGAGTCGAGAGGAATCGATTGATTGAGAAACTCAACGTATTTTCCCAATCACCTTGCACATACTTATAGTTGGAGAAGGCAAACAATCGTGTTTGATACTGAATATTATAAGCCAACTGCCACTTAAATTTTAGCTCGGCACTCGAACCGAACTGGCTCACAGTGTGCCGTCCCTCTTTGATGCCAAAAGTTGTCTCATCCATGTCCGAGCGCAGACACGTTTTCAGATTGTAGGACAATGGCGAGAGCGAAGCTCCAAACACCACGGTTTTCTTCTTATTGGAATAGTCGTAGGTCATACCGACACCGAAGTTCACCTCACCGGGAGCCATAAATGCCGCAGTAAGGTCGTTGGTATTAGGCTTATAACTTTTGAAGAACTGCGTTTTCAACGACATATTAAACGTATAATACCATCGCTTCAAAGCCTTGAAACCGAATTTGCTCGTGAGCAAAAACAAGTCTTCACTGATAGTGTAGTTGCGCAGCGAGTCGGCTTCCGATGACGACAAAGCCAATTTATATTGCACCGTAGTCTCAAACAATAGGTTAGGATGAAACGCTTGATTCAGCTTTATCCCATAGTTGGCCGATGCTATCATGTTCACATTATTATTCCCGCCTTGATACCAGTTGGGCGAAATATATGCTTGCGAAAATTGAAGTGAACCATCGAATGTATGCAACCAATTACGAAATTTCATCTCTTCGACCGGTGCCGAAGCCGACAGTTGCGACTTATCGATAGGCACTTCCTCTATTACAATAATCGACTGAGCCGGATCGACGGTTGCCACATATTTTTTAGGCGGTTCAGGCAACATAGCCAAATTATATTGCACACATTGCGGATTTTCTATCATATATTGTTGCTTGATGTGTCTAAGCAATTGCGATTGATAGTTTTCTTTCTCCACCCATAAGTTATCCGACTCTTTGACCGCATCCAGATTCACAATTGTAGTATCAAGATAATGGTAGGTATCGAAAATAGCAGGCATAAAAAACTCCACAGGGAGCTGAACGGCGGGCATCGGAGTTATCGAATCGAACAAAAGCGTATCGCCGTCCACTCCAATATACACCTTCTTTTGGGGCAGCGCTTGCTCTTCACTATCGGTCTTCGTAATCTGACGCCACTTATACGTTTGAGCTTGTGATGATAATGCCAATAGAACTATCGAAATAAAAACAATTACCTTTTGAACCATGCCTGAAACCTTTATAAATTCATGCAAAATTAGCAAAAAAAAGCATATTATCGGTAATATTCTCATTTTATTTAATATGGCTCTCATTTGTATTCGGAATTTTTGCGATAGGTTTGGATTGTGACGCCTTTTATCGTAATTTTGCAAATAATACGTAGGCATACCACCTTATTTTTACCCTGAAAAAAATATGAGAGCTATATTATATCTGCTATTTGTTTGCTGTGTCAATGTCTCATTGGCTCAAAGCGTTGTCGACTCCATCTTGGTGGAATTAGACAATGTGATTTTACATAGCGACACCTATGAGTCCGAAAAACTTTCACGCATCGAGATTGCCTACCGGGATGCTCGCCAAAGCGAATTGATGCCTGAGACTCAATATAAAGCCTATCGCCGATTATATTCCGAATATGAATACTATGATAGCGACTCTGCCATTCACTATATCAACAAACTTATTGACATCGCTACCGAAATGAGACGTAACGATTGGATCAATATGTCGATTGTGTACAAAGCCCGCAGCTTGTCGGTAGCGGGACTATATTCTGAGGCGATTGATTTGATCAACAATGTCGACAAGTCGCAATTCTCCCCGGCTCAATTAGTGGAATATTACAAAACCATCGAAAACACCTACGTCTATCACTCAGAATATGCCCAAGACAGCAGATATAGTCCGGAATATATGCTCAAAGCCGAGACCTACCGCGACTCTGCCATGGCTCAAATGCGCAAAGGCACATTCTGGCACACAACCTCCGAAGCTCAAGGGCTGATTCGCGCCGGACATTATCTTCAAGCCATCGACCTGCTGAGTGCACACCTCAAAGATTATCACCCCGACACTCGCGAATATGCAGTCATCGTAAGCTCATTGGCTTATGCCTACGAGCTAAACAACGAGCCCGAAATGCGAATGATATGTTTAGCCAAAAGTGCTATGGCCGACATTCAAGGAGTGGTAAAAGAAAACACTGCTTTGCGACAACTTGCCGAAATGCTCTATGCCAAAGGCGACGTGGAGCGAGCCAACCGATACCTTAAAAAGAGTCTGCAAGATGCCAACGAGTTCAACGCTCGCATGCGCAACATCCAGTCATCAAAGATGTTGCCTCTTATCGATGCCTCCTACCAAGCCATCGTCGACAAGCAAAATCAGCGGCTCAAGATTGTGCTTTCCATCGTCGGTGTCCTATCTCTATTCTTGCTCATCGCCGTGCTGTATATATTCCGCCAGATGAAACAATTGAAGCGTACGAGCGACAAGCTCATCAACGTCAACGCTGAGCTTAAACAGCTCAACGAAGAGCTCACCATGGTCAATGCCAAGCAGAAGGAGACCAACACCTCCCTCACCGAAGCCAACGTGATAAAAGAAGAATATATCGGTCGTTTCCTACAGCTATGCTCTACCTACATATCCGAGATGGAATCCTATCGCAAAATGCTGAGCAGAAAAGCTGCCACCGGAAGAGCCGACGACGTATTCAAAGCCATAAAGTCCACCCAGTTTATCAACGATTCGCTTCGTGAGTTTTACCAAAGTTTCGACACCTCGTTCCTAAACATCTTCCCCTCATTTGTCGACCGATTTAATGAGCTATTGCCGGAAGATGAGCGCATCGTGCTGAAACAAGACGAACGTCTCAACACCGAGCTTAGAATATTTGCTCTAATACGCCTCGGCATCACCGACAGCCAGAAAATCGCCAGCTTCCTTCGTTGCTCCATTACCACTATCTACACCTATCGTTCAAAGCTCAAAAATCGTTCGCTCCACAAAGACAATTTTGAAGCACAAGTGATGAAAATCAGCTCTTTTTAGCGTCAAACTCACTTGAAAATCTTTAGTTTTTACGCCACTTTTAGCATAGCCAAAATACTGTACTACAATTGTTTACCTCCTAATATCATTTAGATTATTTCTTGCTGTATAAAAATATGTAAAAAAGTATCAATACATTTGTATTCGTAAGTTTCGAGATAGCCTGAAAGCTAATATCAAAAATTACATATCATCAATAAATATACATTATAACATTAAACCTAACTATTATGAGTCTTAAGAAAATGAAACCATGCCTTTTGAGGCATATTCTTTTCTCACTGGGACTATTACTTGCAGCTGCTTCTGCGCATGCTCAGCAACACCAAGTAAAAGGAACTGTGACTGATGCCATGGGAGAACCGCTCATTGGCGCCAATGTAATCGTAAAGGGAACATCTATGGGAGTATCTACCGACATCGACGGTAACTACACCCTCGGTGCATCTGCCGACGCTACCATCGTCTATTCGTATGTGGGCTACAAAACCCAAGAAATCAAAGTTGACGGTCGTAGCACTATCAACGTTATCCTACAAGAAGACCAGCAACTTCTCGAAGAAGTAGTCGTGGTAGGTTATGGTACTCTCAGCAAAAAAGAAGTATCAAGCTCTATCGTTCAAGTAGACAAATCTCAATTCCAACAGGGTGCTGTCAACGATGCTATGGCAATGGTGGCCGGTAAAGTTGCAGGTCTTAACGTAAACACCACTGCTGCTGCCGACCCCAACTCTACCTCTTCTATTCAGGTGCGTGGTGCCACTTCTATCACGGCATCAAACGGTCCGCTCGTAGTTATTGATGGTATTGCAGGTGCCGACCTTCGCAACGTTGCTTCTCAAGACATCGAATCTATCACCGTTCTTAAGGACGCAGGTTCTGCTGCTATCTATGGTACTCGCGGCGCCAATGGTGTAATCCTCGTTACAACTAAGAAAGGTTCTGGGTCTGAAGGTACCACTAAGGTAACCTACGACAGCTGGGTAGCTCTCAACTTCGCTAAGCCGGAACCCGATGTGCTCTCTGCCGACGAATTCCGCCGTTCTCGTCGTGGTGCCGACTATGGTTATAGCACCGACTGGTACGACCTCATCACTCGCGACACTTCTTACGACGTCAACCAATACGTTTCAGTCGATGGCACTACCAAAAACGGATACTACGGAGCTTCTCTTAACTATAAGAAAGCCAATGGTCTTGACCTTCGTAGCGGCCGTGAAGAATATGGTGCACGCTTCGTCATCGAACAACGCATCCTCGAAAACCGCGCTCAAATCAACGCTTCATTGAGCGCTCGTAAAGTGAAAGAAGAATGGGGCGACGACGGCTTGTTCGACACAGCTCTCACCATGAACCCCACAATGCCGGTTTACAATGAAGATGGTTCTTTCTATCAGCCCACTTCGCCCACAGGCGCTGTTAACCCCGTCAACAAGATGCTCAACGACCGTAGCGAAGGCGACCGCATGTATGTGCTCGGTAGCGCCGATTTGAAATACAACATCTTCCGCACCGACAACTCACAACTCAGCACTACTCTTAGCTACGCTCTCCACTACAACGATCTCAAACAAGGATACTACACTCCTTCTTACTCTTCCGAATCTTATTGGAATGGGTACGATGGTCGTGCTGAAATCAGATACCAAAAGTGGTGGACCAACCGTCTCGAATGGCTTGGCAACTACATGATCAACTTCAACGACCACGACATCAAGGCCGTTGTAGGTTACTCTTGGGAACGCACCAACTGGGAACAATTCTATGGTCAAAACAACGACTTCGCTTACGACACCCCCATTTGGCACGGTATCGGTACCGGTAGCTACCTCGGTGAAGGCAAAGCTGTAATGTATGCCGGCAAGTCGGAATCTACTTTGATCGGTTTCTTCGGTCGCGTCAACTACAACTGGAAGGACATGCTCTTCGCTTCGGCTTCTATCCGTCACGAAGGTTCTACCAAGTTTGGTGCCGACAGCAAGTGGGGAACATTCCCCTCGGCTTCTGTAGCTTGGGAAATGACCAAAATGGAATTTATGGAAGACCTATCATCGGTTGTCAACAGTTTGAAGCCTCGCGTTTCTTACGGCGTTACCGGACGTAGCGACTTCGACGCTTATCAATCCCTCTCCACATATAGTTCGAATGGTTCTTACTTGTTCAACAACCAATGGGTCGTAGGTTACGCGCCCTCTGTAAATGCCAACTCTGAACTCGCTTGGGAAAAATCAACCGCTTTCAACGTCGGTGTTGACTTCATGTTCTGGAATCGCCTACACGGATCGATCGAATACTTCGACCGTCGATCTAATGACCTCCTCTATAGCTACACCGCTCCACAGCCCCCGTTCGTTTACGATAACATCCTCGTCAACGTAGGTTCTACCAAGAATACCGGTATCGAACTCGCTTTGACCGGCGACATCCTTGTAGACACTCCCGTGAAGTGGACCTCCGGTATAAACTACTCTTATGGTACTACCAAATTGACAAAGCTTTCTAACAATGTATACCAAGCTTCTCACCTCGACCTATACAAGAAGCCGGGTGTAGGTACAACCGAATACTTCTTCCGTGTGCAAGAAGGTGGTAAGATCGGTCAATTCTTCGGATATGAATACGCCGGCGTTGACGCCGATGGCAACATGATGGTTCTCAACAAAGACAATCAACCCATCTACGCTTCTGGTGCCACTGTAGAAGACAAGCGTTACATCGGTAACGGTACTCCTTCTCACTTCCTATCTTGGAACAACACCTTCACTTGGAAAAACTGGGATTTGAACATATTCTTCCGTGGTGCATTCGGATTCGAAATCTTCAACATGCGCAAATATGGTATGGGTCTCCAAGGTTGCGGTACCGACAACGTGCTCCGCGATGCTTATCTCGACGATGCTAACGTAAAGACCGGTGGCGGTGTCATCTCGTCTTACTTCCTCGAAAAGGGCGACTACATGAAGCTCGAAAACGTTACTCTCGGTTACACTTTCACCCCGAAAAACCGCAAGGTTCTCGAAAGCCTCCGAGTATATCTTTCGGCTAAGAACCTCTTCACTCTCACCAAGTATTCCGGCAACGATCCATCATCGGTTAGTGTAAATGGTATCGAGCCGGGTGTCGACACTTCAAGTGCCTACCCCACAGCTACTCAATTGAGCCTTGGTGTGACTCTAACATTCCATTAATTAATATAATACAGAATAATTATGAAATTCATCAAATATAGCTGGATGTTGCTTCTCGGTGCGTGTGCAGGTCTTCAGTCTTGCACCGACCTCGACGAGCAAGTGTACGACCGCATCGACGCCGGCGCATACTACGAAGATGAAACAAGCGTACAGGGCGCTGTTGCATCTATTTACTCATCTGCAATCACCTCTTTCCCTGAATATTTCTGGTATCTCAACGAGCTTTCTTCCGACCAAATCGCTTGGCGTACTTGGAATGGTGGTCAATGGGGTTGGGACGAAGCCGAAAAGTTCGTACTCTCTACCCACACCTGGAATTCTGAGTCAAAAATCATAAATCAAGCATGGTCGACCGCTTGGACCACTATCGGTCTGTGTAACCTCCTCGTCGACGACCTCAACAAGCTCGGCGCAAGTAGCGTAGGCCTAACCGACGACCAATTGGCTGCATATATAGCTGAAGTGCGTACACTCCGCGCTTGGGCCTACTACAACAACTTCGAACTTTGGGGTGGTGCTCTTCCTTTGAACATCTCTTCAAGCACCGATATTCCAGGCTCTGCCGACCCCGACTTCGACAAAGGTTGTAAGATCATCTACGACTTCATCATGACCGAACTCGACGAGACTTGGGAAGCTCTTCCTAAAGAAGATGGCTCAAACGCTACTCGCAATCGCATGAACCAAGCCGTCAACCGCATGCTCAAGGCTCGCATGCTCCTCAACGCTGAAGTATTCATCGGCGAAGACCACTACAGCGAATGTGCTACCATATGCCAAGACATCATCGATGGTGTATATGGTACCTACTCGTTGGCAAACGACTTCCGCGAAATCTTCAACGAAAACAACAACACCTGCCCTGAAGTAATCTTTGCATTTGCTTACGAAGACGGACAGCGTCACAACGTCAACATGCGTGGAACATTCCTCCCCTACAACTACAACGAATATTTCGGTGCTGCTTGGGCAGGATACACCGGTTGGAACTGTACTTGCTTGGTTCCCTCTTTCGACAATGCCGGAACTATTCAAGAATATGGTGGCACCACCGGAGCTGATTGCTTCTTGGATGCTCCCTACAACGACAAGCTCGGTGCCGTTTACGAACGCTTCGACGATCGCGACATCCGTAAGCAAAACTTCGTTTACGATGCCAACACCGGTTGGAATGGAGGAATCTTCCTCCGTGGCGAAATGCGTGCCGCTTGGGGTACTGGCGATCCTCTTCTTGCCGATGCCGATCGTCCAGACAAACCGTTGGCTTATGTAGACCAAGTTGGTACATTCCTCGGTCTCGGACGTCCGTTGGAAACTGTAATGTCTCCTCGCTGGGGCGAAACCAACTCAGGTATTCGCTTGGTGAAATACCCTATCTATCCTGAAGGTGGCGTGAGCATCGCCAACATCGACGAAGTTGAATTCCGTCTCTCTGAAGCATACTACATGCTCGCTGAGTGCAAGATGCGCACAGGCGACGCTCCCGGTGCTAAGGTATTGGTCAACAAAGTTCGCGATCGCTACTTCACCGACAAGAGTGCTTTGGAAACTCCCGGACGCGGCTTCGCTGCTTTCGATATGGACTGGATGCTTAGCCAATGGGGTACTGAATTCATCTGCGAAAGTCGCCGTCGCCGCACCGACCTCCGTCGCTTCGACAAGTTCACTCAAGGTCAATGGTGGTTCTTTGGTCGTGCTTCTGAAGCTGATCGTGAGCTCCCCAAAATTCGCGACCGCAAGTATGAATGGTTCCCGCTTCCCGAAACCGCTCTTAGCGTAAATCCGGGTCTCGTTCAAAACCCCAATTATTAATCAGCTAAACTCAGAATACAATGAATAAAAAGATATTCAGCTTCCTGCTCCTCGCATTGCCTTTCTTGGCAATGCTGAGCAGTTGCGACGATGAAGATATCATCTTCAACCACGAGCTTCCGCAATTTGAGCTTCGCGACGATGCCGCTCTTCTTGAAGTAATCGTGCCGCAAGGCACTACCGTCGACGATAAGATTTATATCGTCGGTGCATTCAATGGTGGCGAAGAAGCCGCTGTGGGCAACCCTCTCTGGCAACTCGAAAAATGCCAAGGCAATGACGTGAAATGGGGCATCTACTTGAACCCGACTACCTTCGCCGAAGGCACTTCATTGGCCGATGGTTTCTACTTCGTATCTAAAAACCAAGGCGTTGAGCGCACTCTCAAAAATGAAGACGCTCTCCACACCGACAACGTGGCTGTAGGCTCTCGCGCCAACATCACCGTCTATCGTTGGAAGGCTTATTTCGACACTCCGGTTAATCCCGATGAAATCGTTCATGATGGATTCGTGGCATACGTCGACGACCAAACCGGTTGGGACGAACTCGCTCTCTATGCTTGGGGTGACGCTGAAGCATTTGGCGGTTGGCCCGGTATTCTCCACACAGGTACTGTCACCAAGGGTGGTGTGAAGTATAAATACTTCGACCTCGGTGAAGCTAACACCGGCTTGAACCTCAACCTTATCTTCAACAACAATGGCAACGGCACTCAACTTGCCGACTTCAACTTCACTGTTGATCGCGACATTTACTTGATCCTCACCGAAGATGGTGTGACCGAAGTAGGAGAACCCTCTTCTGTAGTTCACGACGGATATGCTATCTTCATCGAAGACCGCAGCGGTTGGGATGAACTCGCTATGTACGCTTGGAGTGGTGATGGCCTTCCCGAGCTATTCGGCGGTTGGCCCGGTATCGTTCCCACCGGAACTGAGACCATCAATGGCGTTACTTACAAATACTTCGACACCGGTGCTGCCAACGAAGGTTTGGTCTACAACCTCATCATGAACAACAACAATAACGGTTCTCAATTCGACCTCGCTAGCGTGACCCTCGATCGTCACTACTATTATGTAATTAGCAACAATAAGGGCGTGGAAGTTGACCCCGACAACCGCACCGGCAACGAACTTGGCGGCGGGGACTCTACTGAAGAGCCTACTGACCCGGAAATACCGGTTGTTGAACCCGTAGAATACACCATCTTCATCGACGACCAAACCGGGTGGGATGCTACTGCCCTTTATGCTTGGGGTGACGCTGAAATATTCGGCGGTTGGCCCGGTGCTTCTTCTACCAATGTGACCATCGGTGGCAAGGCATTCAAAGCATACTCCATGCTTGGTAGTGGCGAGGCTCTCAACCTCATCTTCAACAACACTAGTGGCACTCAACTTGCCGACTTCCCCATCACTGCCGATCGTGACTACTATCTACAAGTGACGACTTCAGGTGTTACCGAAATCGACGCGCCCGCTAATTGTCGCATCTATGCCGACGACCAAACCGGGTGGGATGCTATAGCTCTCTACACTTGGGGCGACGGCGAAGCATTCGGTGGTTGGCCCGGTGCCACACCTACCGGCTCTGAAACCATCGACGGTGTCACCTACAAGTATTTTGAAATGCCTGCCAACGGTGGTGGCTACAACGTGATTTTCAACAACAATAACAATGGTGTTCAAGTTGAAGGCAAAGAAGGTATGTATATCAAAGCCAACCGCGACCACTATTTCAAAGTCACCAACGACAATTGTGTTGTGGTAAAGTAATAACCAACGATTAAAAGAAAATTAAGTAATGAAATTCAACTTAAAGTCAATATTAGCTTTAGGTCTCGTCGGCACCCTCTTCGTAGGGTGCGACGATGAGGCTACTATGCCCGCCAACCCCACCATTCCCGTGGCTACCGAACCGGGTAATGAGATGGTAATCTACGAAGCAAATCCCCGCTTCTTTGCCACCGAAAATTGTCTCGACGCTATGACTGCTCGCTTGGACGACATCAAAGCTATGGGAGCCAACGTTCTCTGGGTAATGCCAATCAACGAACCCGGTGTGGAAAAATCTATCGGATCGCCCTACTGCGTGAAAGACTTCAAGGCAGTCAACGCCAAATATGGCACTCTTGCCGACTTCAAAGAATTGGTTGACGCTGCTCACTCTAAGGGTATGAAAGTAATCCTCGACTGGATCGCCAACCACACCGCGTGGGACTGCGCTTGGACGGCCAACAAAAATTGGTACACTCAAGATGCCGATGGCAACATCGTTTCTCCTTCAGGATGGGCCGACGTTGCTGAGCTCAACTTCGACAACGCCGATATGCGTACTGCCATGATCGACGCTATGCTCTACTGGGTGCGCGAGACAGGCATCGACGGCTATCGTTTCGACCACGTTGATGGTGTTCCCGTCGACTTCTGGACCGACGCCATCAACCAACTCCGCGGCATCAATCCCGACTTGCTTTTGCTCGCCGAGTCAAGCGACGTTGCTTACTTCGAAGCCGGATTCGACATGAACTACGGCTGGACCTATGCAGGCAAGCTCAAAGACCTCTTCAGCGGCAAAATCACTCCCGCCAAGTTCTTTGATGAAAGCAACAAAGAACTCGCGAACCTCCCCGAAGGCAAAAAAGTGATGCGCTACGCTATCAACCACGACGTCGCTGCTGAAAACACTGTAGAATCGCTCTACGGTAGCGTTCAGGGAGAAGTGGCTGCATTCGTACTCACCTCTATGCTCGATGGTGTTCCCATGATCTACTCATCTCAAGAGACTGCCTACACCGGCACTATCTCATTCTTCGACTACAATCCTCTCGATTGGAACTCGGGCAACGCTGCCGAATATCAAAAGATCATGGCTGCCTACGCTCAAAGCAAGGACGTCCGCGGTGGTGCTCTCTACACCTACGAAAATGGCAAGGTTGCCACTTTCGCTCGCATATCGGGCAACCATACTCTCGTAGTGATGGTCAACACCTCAAAGAACGCAGCTACTGCTAAGATGCCTATCTCAGTAGCAGGCATGTCGGCTACCGACCTCATCTCAGGCACTGCCGAAACCCTCCCCGTCGCTGTCGACCTCGATGGCTACGGCTACAGAGTGTGGATGAAATAAACCATATAAGGATTCCAATCTAATACCTTTTGCAAAATAGTACAGATAAGGTTTACAATTAATAATCTCGTTAAGGCACCCGGCTGCGAAGTCAGGTGCCTTTTTATTTTTGATTTATTCGTCGACTATTGTATCTTTGTATCATTAAACCCAAACCATCATTTTTCTCATGAAAAGATTTTTTGCTCTTTGTTGTCTGCTCTGCTCTATATGCGTCGCTATTGCTCAGACCTCTACCGACGAAGTATTCTCCACCATCGAGAAAGCCGGTGGTGTCTACTACGCCTATCCCGTGACCGAAAGCCGGAACACCGCACCTCCCAAGGGCTACGAACCATTCTACATAAGTCATTATGGCCGTCACGGCTCACGCTATCTTATCTCCGACAACGACTACAAGTGGGTACTCGACCTTCTCTCCGATGCTCACTCCGCCCAAGCCTTGACTCCTCTGGGTGAAGACGTTCTCACTCGATTGCAAAAAGTATGGCTCGAAGCCGAAGGACGCGGTGGTGACCTCTCGCCTTTAGGCGTCCGCCAACAGAAAGCCATTGCCAAACGTATGTTCCACTCATTTCCTCAAGTATTTTCAGGCAACCCGACCATGTCGGCTCGCTCTACCATCGTGATGCGCTGCGCTCTCAGCATGGATGCCTTTTGCGAAAGCCTCAAAGAGGAAATGCCGTCGCTCAATATCACTCGCGAAGCAAGCAACCGCCACATGCATTATATGAACTATCACAGCCCGGAGTCAAACAAATTCACCGCTCAAGACGGCCCCTGGCGCGAAGAATACCGCAAATTTGAAGATGCTCACACTCGCCCCGATCGCCTTGTAGCATCTATTTTCGCCGACAGCGACTTCATTCTCCGCAACGTCAACCCCTGCAACCTCATGTGGGGACTTTATTGGATTGCTGTCGATATGCAAAACATGGAGACCCAAGTCAGCTTCTTCGACCTATTTGAAAAGCAAGAATTGTTCGACCTTTGGCAATCGGTCAACTATCGCTTCTATGTCTGCGACTCCAACTATCCGCTCAGCAACGGAATGCTACTCGACAATGCCAAGCCTCTACTATCCAACATCCTCAACACTGCCCAAGAGATTATCGACAATGGTGACAATGGAGCCACACTTCGCTTCGGACACGATGGCAACCTGATACCCCTCACCGGAATACTTCGCCTGAAAGATTGCTACAACCAAGAGTCCGACCCCTATAACTTCTACCGCGTATTTTCCGACTTCAAGATTGCTCCGATGGCCGGCAACGTGCAGATAGTATTTTTCCGCAACCACTCCGGCGATATACTCGTAAAATTCCTCCACAACGAACGCGAAACATCTATCCCCATCACCTCCGACTGCTACCCGTTCTACCATTGGGACAACGTCAAAACCTTCTGGCAATCAATCATCAACAAGTAATCACCCACTCCCTCAGAAAGTCGTTTGCCGCCATCAAAAGATTTCTTTTGTCATTATCAAAAGATTTGCTATATTTGCAAAATAATATAGATAGTTCATGCTTTTACAACAACAATTAGCCGACATAATCGATACTCAACGTCTTGATTTG
The DNA here is from genome assembly GCA_964637445.1 of uncultured Muribaculum sp. Classification (GTDB taxonomy): domain Bacteria; phylum Bacteroidota; class Bacteroidia; order Bacteroidales; family Muribaculaceae; genus M3. The sequence goes on along the minus strand of CAZWWS010000023.1, from coordinate 18,165 downwards.
AGAACAATCGACAATAAGTTAATACGGGAATCATTGCCGAATATTCCCGTAGTCGAAAACTTTGCCACCATCGTAACCGGTATTCGCAGATGTGGTAAAAGCACCTTACTGCAAGAATTGTTGACCCGGAAGTATTCCGATTCCATATACCTCAACTTTGAAGACATTCGCCTTTCGGCATTCGAAGCATCTGACTTTACAAGGCTTCATGCCGAAATCGTACGTCGCAAGACTAAGGTAATATTTTTCGACGAGATTCAGCTCGTCAGAAATTGGGACACATTCATCCATCAGCTATTGAGAGAGCAATACCAAGTATTCATCACAGGGTCAAACGCATCTCTACTAAGCAAAGAATTAGGCACACACCTCACCGGACGACATCTGTCGATGGAAATGTTTCCTTTTTCATACTCCGAATTTATCACCTTCAAAAATTTGCCCGACAATAGCGATTCCGTCCTGAAATATCTCACCATAGGAGGGATGCCTGAATACGTCAAACACGAATTGTCAGCCATCCTACAATCGCTCATTGACGATATTTTGGTAAGGGATATTGCTGTCAGGCATGCCATTAAAGATGTCATGTCGCTCAAGCAACTCACGGTATATCTTCTATCCAACATAGGTGTCCCGGTTTCCGCGTCAAAACTTGTAGGACTTTTTGGATTAAAAGCCCCCTCCACGATTTTGGAATACTTTTCTTACCTTTCCGACGCCTACGTTGTTGAATTTGTCCCACAATTCAGCAATTCGCTTAAAGCAATAAACCGCAACCCCAAAAAAGCCTATGCTATCGACACCGGATTGATTTCGACTCTATCGATGTCGCGCACAGAAAATTTTGGTCGAAGATTTGAAAATCTGATTTATCTTCATCTTCGCCGTAGTTACAAGCATATATTTTATTTCCTTGATTTGGGAGAGTGCGATTTCATTGTTCTTGAAAATTCTCATGCTGTTAAAGCAGTCCAAGTGTGCTACAATCTCGACGATACAAACTTTGAGAGAGAGCTTAACGGTGCTTTATCCGCAGCAAAGCACTTCAATCTTCCTCATGCCACAATCGTGACAATGAATCAATCCGACACACTCGAACGAGATGGAAAAACTATCCACATCGTCCCGGCTCACCAATTTCTTACCGACCACGTTGCCCTATCTTAGGCGCTGACGTTGGAAGCTGCGACGTGCGTAAGCAAAGTAGAACGCCACGCCTATGGCATTGACCGCTACTGCAAGCCAAAATGCCGGATGATAACCCAACGACTCCGCCACAGCACCGCCGGCGAGCACTCCGGCTCCCATACCCACATCCCACGACGTAAGAAGCGTAGAATTGGCAGTGCCGCGCTGACTGTTAGGCGCAAGGTTGATAAACATTGTCTGCACCGCCGGAAACATGTGTCCGTTGCCAAGCCCTATGATGAGAGCCGCCGTATAATAAGCCCACGGATCCGACACCGACGCAAACAGCAGATAGCCCAGCAGCGACAGCGCCATTCCGCCCGACGCATTCTGAGTGATGCGCCCTCGGCGCAGACTCCGTCCACCCACGATGCGCGACAATATCAGCCCTATCGCAAGCAGCATGAAGAATGTACCGGTGCCGGAAGTGATTCCAAGTTCTTGATACCCATATATGGCTATATAAGTCGACAGCACTCCGTAGGAAAACGACAGACAAGCCAACGTCACCCCTTGGCTCCACCCCTTCAGCAGCAGAAATCGGTCGAGCGACAACTTTCGCCGTTCTCTCACAAGCTCGCGAGGGCGCAACTTAGTGGTCGAGTTGATAGCGAGTCCGAGTCCCGATGTGATCAGCGACAGAATAAATATAATGTTGAAGTCGCCCGTAAGGTCATAGATATACAGCCCCACGGTAGGGCCAATGGCTGTGGCGATATTGTTGCTCAACCCGTAATACCCTATCCCCTCGGCTCGACGCTCGGGATGAAGCACATCGATAGCCACTGTGCTGTTTGACACCGTAGTTGCTCCGAATGGCGCGCCATGCAGTGTGCGTATTATTCCAAACAACAATAGCGAGCCGGCCACAAGATAGCCCGCAAAAAATGCAAAGAAAAAGAAGTAGCAAATCAATAGCACCTGCTTGCGCGGAAAGCTATCCACCAGAAAACCGCTGAAAGGGCGTATCATCAGTGCCGTAAGCGTATAGCCCGACAAGATAAGCCCTATCATCTGCTTGTCGGCATCAAATGCCACATGCAGATAGATCGGGAGTAGCGGCGCAAGAAGGTAGAAAGAAAAAAACAGCATGAAATTTGCTGTCCATACTTTCAGATAGTTAGCGTTCCAAAGTTTCGGTTGATGTGTCGGTGTATCCATCGTCTCAAGGCTTTGAGGCCGTGTAGATGGTGCAGGTGCCGAAAGTCAGAGGGCGATGGCGGGTGTCGGTAAAGCCGGCTTCGCGCATGATAGCGAGCATATCCTCGCCCTGAGGTACGGCCGCAATACTCTCCGGTAGATACGAGTAGGCGCGTACATCTTTTGATACCATGCGTCCCACGGCGGGGATTATATAGCGTGTGTAAATTTTATATAATGGTTTCACTATTGCCGAAGTGGGAGTAGACAGCTCGATGACACACAGCATACCGCCGGGGCGGAGCACACGAAGCATCTCACGATAGCCTTGCAGCAATCGTTCGAAATTGCGCACACCGTATGCCACAGTGACACAATCATAGCTGTCGTCGGCCATCGGGAGCGACAGGCAATCGCCGGTCATCATCTCTACACGCTCGTCCAGCCCGGCCTCAGTCACTTTCTTGCGTCCTATTTCAATCATCCCTTCCGACAAGTCTACACCGGTAATCTTCACTTCCGGTAGCTCTCGCGCCAGCTTGATGGCGAGATCGCCGGTTCCGGTGGCTATGTCGAGTATCTGCCGCGGCGAGTGGTTGCGTATCATCTTCACCGCCTTTGCTCTCCATAGCTTGTCGATGCCAAAGGTCATGGCACGATTCATAAAGTCGTAAGCAGGCGCGATCGAGTCAAACATCTCTCGCACCTGCTCCGACTTGCTGCGGTTATCGTCGTAAGGATTTATTTTCTCTGCTTTTACTTCCACTTTCGCTTATCGTAGAAATCCTCTTATATTTTCAAATTGGCAAGACAAGCCTTCACATTTGCATCGATGCGAGCGGCAATGTCGCTTTCGGTCGAGGGTGCAAACTTTTCGCCTGTGATATGCTCATACAGCTCGATATAGCGTTCCGACACACTATCGCAGTATTCGTCGGTCATCTCAGGCACAGTTTGGCCGGCTTTGCCCATAAAATCATGTTCGATAAGCCATTGACGCACAAACTCCTTGCTGAGTTGACGCTGAGGTTCACCCTTGGCAAAGCGTTCTTCGTAACCCTCGGCATAGAAGTAGCGCGACGAGTCGGGAGTATGGATTTCGTCGATGAGATACACCTTACCATCACGCTTGCCAAACTCATATTTGGTGTCGACCAATATCAAGCCCTTCTCGGCAGCGATTTCCGAGCCACGCTTAAACAACGCACGAGTGTATTGCTCCATCTGCTCGTAGTCCTCTTTCGACACAATGCCTTGAGCTATTATCTCCTCGCGAGATATGTTTTCGTCGTGTCCGGCTTCAGCCTTAGTGGTCGGAGTGATGATTGGTTCGGGGAAACGTTCGTTTTCCTTCATCCCTTCGGGAAGGCGCACACCACACAGCTCGCGACAGCCGGCTTGATATTCACGCCATGCACTACCTGTGAGATACCCACGGATTATCATTTCCACACGGAAACCTTCGCATTTGAGACCCACGGTCACCATCGGGTCGGGTGTAGCGAGCTTCCAGTTGGGAACGATGTCGGAAGTTGCATCAAGAAACTTTGCTGCTATCTGATTGAGTACTTGACCCTTAAACGGAATACCCTTTGGCAAAATCACATCAAATGCCGAAATACGGTCGGTAGCAATCATCACCATGATATCATCATTAATATCATACACATCGCGTACTTTTCCGTGATACACACTCTTCTGTCCGGGGAAATTGAAATCGGTGTTAACCAAAGTCTTAGCCATAGCTATATCTGATTTTTTTTGTTGATTATTATTTTTCGTCATTTTCGTTCGCCTCATCTTGCGGTTCGAAGTCCATCTTCGTCTTGTCCCACTTTTCGTAAGCCTCTACGATGCGTTGCACCAATTGGTGGCGCACAATATCCTTCTTGCCAAACTCCACACGCCCTATTCCGGGTACATCGCGCAACACTCGTAGTGCTTGCACAAGCCCCGACGAGGTCGACCGAGGCAAGTCGATCTGAGTGACGTCGCCTGTAATTATCATCTTAGCGTTCATACCCAAGCGCGTCAGAAACATCTTTATCTGATGAGTCGTCGTGTTTTGTGCCTCATCAAGCACTATCACAGCATCGTTGAGCGTACGTCCGCGCATGAACGCCAACGGAGCTATCTGAATCACATTGGTTTCCATATACTCCTTTAGCTTCACCGCCGGTATCATATCTTCTAATGCGTCGTAGAGTGGCTGCAAATACGGATCGATTTTATCTTTCATGTCGCCGGGTAGAAATCCGAGCTTCTCACCTGCTTCAACTGCCGGACGCGAAAGGATTATCTTGCGCACCTCGCGATTTTTCAACGCTCTCACCGCAAGCGCTATCGCCACATAGGTCTTACCCGTACCGGCCGGACCGAGGGCAAACGTGAGGTCATTGTGTTGAAACGTGCTCACGAGCAATTGCTGATTGGGAGTACGTCCGGAGATTGGCTTGCCATTCACGCCATAGATTATCACATCGTCCATCTTCATCTCCTTGGGGGCCTCGCCTTTCACAATGTCGAGAATCACATCTTCCGTGAGCTTGTTATATTTCGAGCAATACTCTTCAAGCTCCTTGATTTTCTTCTCAAAGGCCGATGTCTCGGCATCATCGCCTATCACCTTTATCACCGACCCACGAGCTGCCATACGCAACTTCGGATACAGGCTGCGTATCAACTGCATATTGCAATTATTTATGCCATAGAAACTTACGGGATCGACATTGTCGATGATGATGATGCGTTCTATCATTAGAGAGTATTAAAAGTTTTTACGCTTCAAAGTTAGTAAGAATTTCCCATATTATCCCACTATTTCGCATCGTAATTCATCCCATCGCCTCGCTTAAGGCACAAAAAAAGACACACCGCCTGCGCGATGTGCCATTTTTTGTATCTGATGTTACGTTGCTTCTTAGAAGCTCCAGTACATACCGAAAGTCAATGAATTGTTGTTTACGCTAAAGCCAAATGACTCGTAAGCATCTTCAATATTTAGAACCAAAACACTACTGAAGCCACACGAGCGCTCTGCCTCGTATGGCTTCAGTAGGTATCTTGCTTGAGAATTATCGGCGTGGTGGCGGTCCGCCCGGGCCACGATGCATAAATCCGTTATTGCGATCTTGGGGTTGCTCGTCGGCTCCAAAAGTGTTGAACTTGTAGGTAAACGTCAACATAAAGTAGCGTGTGAGCGAATTATATTGAGTATCATCGATATAGTTGGCCGTCACGTTTCGGCTTACATTCGACTTCTGCTGCAACAAGTCATACACTTTGAGAGCCAACGCTGCCGAGCGATTTTTCAAGAACTCATACGAGATTGTGGCATTCCACATCCATTGGTCTTGATTGTAGCCTTCGGCATAACCCTTAGTTCCGGTGTAAGATACATCGGTGTTGAGCGACACACCCCACTTGGTGTAGATCGAGCCATTGATCACACCACCGTAAGTGTGGATTGTCGAGTTGCCGGTAGTCGGAACCGAGTTGTGAGTATATTGAATACCATAGTAGGGGCGAACTTCCAACTCATAGTTTTCGGGGCGGAACGCAAGGGCAAACGATTCGTTGAAGCGATAGTTGTTGCTTCGGTTGCGCAATTCGTTGTTATAACCAACACTCGAACTAAGGTCGACAAACAAGTGGTTGGAGAATTGCCAATTGCGGTTGCGGAACGGAAACGACACCATGTTCATCATTCGCGCACTCCAGATACCATTGACATTGGTGTAGGTAGTGGTGCGTCCACCGGTCGTCTTGTCAAACACCGTCTGGCTGATGATGCTGTTTTGAGCATACGATAGATGTCCGAACAACATTATCGAACGCTGTGCCTCTACGTTGAAGTCGTTGAAGTGGATACGCACGTTGTGAGTAAACGTCGGGTCAAGGTTTGGATTACCAACGATTACATTCATCGGGTCAGAATAGTCGGCCACAGGTTGCAACTGCGTCATCGAGGGTTGTGAGGTACGTCCACGATAGTCGATACGTATAGAGCGGTTGCGCTCCAAACGGTAGCGATAGCGTAGATACGGAGCAATGTTCCATACCCAGCGATCATCGATATTACGCGCCGAGTTCACCAAGTCCTCGCTTCGCGACATTGAGGGCTCCAACGATGCTCCGACATCGATGGTATAGTTCTTGCGTACCTGCTTGAAACCTACTTGTATCTGTTGGTTGAAAAATTCATTTCTGAACCGGTTGCTCAGATCCTCGTTGAATATCTGCTGCGAGTAGTCAATTTCAGGCATTCCGGTTGCGCCGTCGGGATAGAGCAATGGATGGTCGTAGACGAGCTTATCCGAATTGTTCCATCTGTACGACACGCGATATGCTGCCGTGAGGAAGCGCCCGTTTTTGGAGTCGCCTATCGGCTCGGTCCATGTGAATCGCGCCGACACATTATTGCTCCATGTATGATTGTCGAGATATTGATCATAGAGGTCGATCGAGTCGTTGAGCAAGAAGAATCGGTTGAACGAATAGGCATTTTCATCTTCGCGCACATTCGACAGATTGTAGCGCAATTGTATCGAGTAAGAACGTCCGCGATGGTAACGGAAATTATGATTGTAGATCAATTGTCCGCCAAACTCAAACGAGTTTCCCTTATTATTGCCATAATTAATCGACCTGTTCACCAACGAGCGAGCGATGTCGCCGGCAAACGTGCGCGATGAGTCGCTCGACTCTGAGCGGTTGATATTCACCGAGAAATTGGGGCGGAAATCAAGAGTGCGGAACGAGTCGATTTTCCACTCCATGCGGAAATCTCCTCGGATGTTGTGTCCACGATCGCGAGTCTTGGTATTAGAGTGATAATACGACGATGAATCGGCAAAAAGATACTCTCTGTCGGTGCGCTGGCGATTGTCGCGGTCGCTGTGTGAATACATCACATCACCACCCACACGGAATATATCGCCATTGCCCACATTGAAGTTTACGCCAAACGATTGCGAGGTATTTATACCATTGTCGCCGCCAAATCTACGGAAACGTCCGCTATTACCATCGGTAAAACCTAACTCATTGATATTGTTGGCACTTCCGATAAATGTTATCTGATTGTCATTCCAAAAACGATTGATATTAAAGCCGGCCTTGTAGCGGTCGTCAGTGCCATAGCCGGCAGCTACCGTACCAAACCACCCGTTCTTCATTCCGGGCTTCACGGTAAGGTTGATCACCGTTTCATCCTCGCCATCATCCACACCGGTAAGGCGAGCCAAATCGCTCTTACGATCTACGACTTGTAGCTTTTCGATCATATTTGCAGGCAAGTTTTTTGATGCCACTTTCGGGTCGTCGGAGAAAAATTCCTTACCATCGACGAGTATCTTCGTGATAGTCTTACCATTGGCTGTGATTGAACCGTCTGTACCTACCTCCACGCCGGGGAGCTTCTTCAGCAAGTCCTCCACCACCGCATTCGGTTGCGTGCGATACGACCCTGCATTATACTCCACAGTGTCCTCTTTCACCTTTATCTCGGTCATTACTCCGGTCACGGTAGCCTCTTGGAGCACAATCGACGATTCTTTCATCACTATCGGTTCAAGACGTTGCGCCGATTCGCCCATGCGCACATTCACATAAGCATTGTGATAGCCGATATACGACACTTGAAGGATATAACGTCCTTTCGCCACATCCATTGTAAACTTTCCATCTAAATTCGTGGTCGTACCCTTCACAAAAGAGCTGTCACGCGCGGCGAGCAATCTCACCGTCGCCTCCATCAGAGGCTCTCCCGCCGGATCATTGATCCGACCCGACAGCGTTGCGGCATACATTGCCGACGCCGATACAATGGCTGCCAGAACGAGAATGGCATGCCGTAAAATATTCTGCATAATCGTTTTTGGTTAATTCACGTCAACAAAGACTAAAGAAAAGCCAAAAGGTTTAATCTCTCCATCATTTTTTCTACAAAATTATATCCCCATCACTACATTCGGGGCAATTTTATCGCCTAACGACTCCGATAATTTAATGGAATTTGGATTTTTCAATGCTAAACACTATCTTTGTTATTATACTAACACCACACGACATGAAGCAACTCAATCTCTCTATTAATATTAATGTATTGACTTTCGACGAGCTTAGTGAGCCTCAGCAACAATTGGTCACTCTCGCTCGCCAAGCCACCCACCGCTCCTATGCCCCCTACAGCCAGTTTCGAGTCGGAGCCGCAATCCTCCTCTCCAACGGCGAAATCATCACCGGCGCAAACCAAGAAAATGTAGCCTACCCCTCCGGACTATGTGCCGAGCGCACTGCCTGCTTCTATGCCCATGCTCGCTATCCCGAAGCCACATTCGAGATGATAGCTATTGCCGCACGAGGCACCGACGGCCTCGAACTATCAACCCCAATCTCCCCTTGCGGAGCCTGCCGACAATCGCTCCTCGAATACGAAAACCTCGCCGGCAAAGAAGTCCCAGTGCTACTCGTCAGCACCACCGACATCTACCTCCTCCCCTCAGTCCGCTCCCTCCTCCCATTAGCCTTCTCCGAGTTCTGATTCCCCTCCTCTTCCCACATACACAATACGCCCACTTCCTATCACGAGAAGCGAGCGCATTATTTATATGTGTATTTCTTACTTGCGGCGGCTCTTGGAGGAGCGTTTCGGTTTCTTTCCGGCTCGTCCTGAAAGCACCTCTCTCACCGTAGGCTGCTGAGGCTCTTCGTGCAGCAATCGGCCATTCTCATCAAGCAGAGCAAAGTCGATCTGCTTGCGTTCGAGATTGGCACGAGCGATTTTCACTTTCACCTTATCGCCCAAGCGATATCGGATGTTGTTGCGACGTCCCACCAAGCAATAGTTTTTCTCATCGAGGTCGTAGAAATCGTCGGCAAGGTCGCGCACCGGCACAAGCCCTTCGCACTTGTTTTCATCAAGTTCTACAAACAATCCCCACTCCGTAACCCCCGAAATCACACCATCGTAGCTTTCGCCAAGGTGGTCGTTGAGATATTCCACTTGCTTATATTTGATTGAGGCTCGTTCGGCATTGGCGGCAAGCTGCTCCATCGACGATGAGTGTTTACACTGCTCCTCAAGTTTGGGCAGATTGACACTGCGACCACCGGCAAGATAGCGTTCGAGCAAGCGATGCACCATCATGTCGGGGTAGCGACGAATAGGCGACGTGAAGTGAGTATAGTACTCAAATCCAAGTCCGTAGTGACCGATATTAGTAGTCGTGTAGACTGCCTTTGCCATAGCGCGAAGTGCAAGCGTAGACAGGAAGTTTTCTTCACCCTTACCCTTCACATCCTTAAGCACTTTATTGATTGAGCGATTGACATCTCGCGCCGATCCTTCGGCTTTGACCTTATAGCCAAATGTGCGCGACAGCGTAGCAAAGTTGGCAAGCTTGTCGGAGTCGGGCTGGTCGTGTACGCGATACACAAATGCTTTCGGCTTCTTATTGCCTTGTGGCTTACCGATAGCGGCAGCTACCGTCTTGTTGGCAAGCAACATAAATTCCTCTACAAGTTTGTTGGCATCTTTCGACTCTTTGAAAAACACACCCACCGGATGACCGGTCTCGTCGATGTCGAATCTCACCTCCACGCGGTCAAACTCCACTGAGCCGTTTTCATAACGATCCTCGCGGAGACGTTTTGCCAAGCGGTCCATCGTGAGAATTTCTTCCGAATAGTCGCCCACGCCGGTCTCGATGATCTCTTGAGCCTCCTCGTAGGTGAATCGTCGATCCGACAATATCACCGTACGACCGATGCGCGAATTGATCACACGCGCATTGTTGTCCATCTCAAACACACACGAGAACGCGAGCTTCTCTTCATTGGGACGCAACGAGCAGATGCCGTTACACAAATGTTCGGGCAACATCGGCACCACTCTATCCACCAAATAGACTGAAGTGGCGCGTTTCTCCGCCTCGCGGTCGATTATTGTATTGGGACGCACATAGTGAGTCACATCGGCGATATGCACCCCGATTTCGTAGTTACCATTGTTGAGGCGACGTATCGACAGAGCGTCGTCGAAGTCCTTCGCATCGCGTGGGTCGATGGTAAACGTGGTCACCGAACGCATATCCTCGCGTCGTGCTATCTCCTCTGCAGTGATACCGGCATCTATCTTGTTGGCTGCCTTTTCCACTGCTTCGGGATAGCGATATGGAAGTCCGTACTCAGCCAAGATGGCATGAATTTCGGCATTGTTCTCTCCGGCTTCGCCGAGTATATCAACCACTTCGCCCGTCGGATTTTTCTCATCGTCGGGCCATTCGGTAATTTTCACTACAGCTTTATCGCCATCTTTTCCTCCTTTCAGCTTCGCTTTAGGAATAAATATATCGGCGGCAAGAAATTTTGAGTCGGTAAGCAGATAGCCATAATGCTTTCTGACTTGCAATGCTCCCACAAACACTTGCTCGTTTTTCTCTACGATTTCTATCACCTCTGCTTCCGGCTCCGCCCCTCGACGACGAGCCGCGATGTGCACCTTCACCTTGTCGCCATTGAGAGCATGCATCGAATTTCTCTCAGCTACAAAGATGGCCTCCTCATCCTCATCGGTAATTACTGAGTTTTTGCCATTGGAGCGACGCACAAACGTACCGATAGCAATATTAGTCGTGCGTTGTGGCACCTTATAGCGACCGGGGGTTGTCTCTATGAGTTCGCCTTGCGCCGCAATCTCGGAGAGAAGGTCGGCCACATGTTGCTGCTGCGTTTTGGTGCGAGCCGATATTGCATGCGACACCTGCTTATAGTTGAATGTTTCCGACTGCTGTTGAGAGAGAAATTCTTTAATGCGCTGTCTCAATGTCAGGATTGAGATACTGCTACGGTTTTTCGAGGAGTTAGCCATAATCGTAAGTATTAAGCGTTGTTGATAGTGTTTCTATTAGTATATATCGGAAAGTTTATAAGAAAGGCGAGCCGGCGATGCTTCGGCCGGCTCGCCCTGTTGTCATTGTGGTCAGTGGCGCTGATTATGTATCGAGCGTTGCATAGTTAGCATTCGCTTCGATAAAGTCGCGTCGTGGCGCCACCTCTTCGCCCATGAGCATCGAGAAGATTCGGTCGGCCTCGGCTGCGTCGCTGATATGCACCTGCTTGAGAAGTCGCTTAGCCGGCGACATTGTGGTGTCGCGAAGTTCTTCGGCGCTCATTTCTCCAAGACCCTTGAATCGCATCACTTTCGACTTGTCGCCATTGGCAGCAAGAAATGCTTGCACTTGTCCTTCGGTCCAGCAATACTCCTCGGTCTTACCGCGAGTACACTTATAGAGCGGCGGAGTGGCGAGATACAAATATCCTTTTTCGATGACCGGACGCATCCAGCGATAGAAGAATGTCATCAAGAGGGTGTCGATGTGACTGCCATCGACATCGGCATCGGTCATGATTATTATCTTATGATAAGCGAGTCGGCTCAGGTTCACCTCTTCGGGGTCGTTTTCAGTACCGATAGTGACACGCATCGCACGGAACAAGTTGGCCACTTCTTCGCTTTCCAACACTCTATGCTTCGGTGCTTTTTCCACGTTGAGGATCTTACCGCGGATAGGCAATATGGCTTGGAATTGACGATCGCGACCTTGCTTGGCAGTTCCACCTGCCGAGTCTCCCTCGACGATAAATAGTTCGCAGTCTTCGGCTGTGCGCGATGAGCAGTCGGCAAGTTTACCGGGGAGTCCGCCACCGGCAAGCGGCGTCTTGCGCTGTATTTTTGCACGAGCATTGTAGGCGGCTTGGCGAGCTTGCGCTGCAAGTATCACCTTTTCCACGATAGCCTTTGCCTGCTTGGGATGCTCTTCGAGATACAAGCTGAGAGCTTCCGACACGGCTGTTTGCACGGCTCCGATCACTTCATTGTTGCCGAGCTTGGTTTTGGTCTGTCCCTCAAACTGAGGCTCCATCACCTTTACCGACACTACGGCGGTCAATCCTTCGCGGAAGTCGGCAGGATCTACCTCCACCTTCTTGGCCTTTTCGAGCAATTTCGACTCTTCGGCATATTTCTTGAGCGTCATCGTCAAGCCGCGACGGAATCCGGTGAGGTGAGTACCACCTTCTATCGTATTGATATTATTTACGTATGAATACACGCTTTCGTTGAATGACGTGTTGTAGGTCAAAGCCACTTCCACGGGGATGCCTTGACGCTCGGTGTTGAGATGTATCACATCATCGATCAGCGACGTCTTGCGCGCATCGATATATTGCACAAATTCGTGGAGACCTTTCTCTGAGTAGAACACTTCTCGCTTGGGATTACCCTCTTCGTCAAGCACTCGCATATCGGTGAGCGTAAGACGTATTCCTGCGTTGAGGAATGCGAGGTCGCGAAGACGATTGGCAAGGGTTTCGTAGCTATACACAGTCACTACAAACACCGATGCATCCGGAAGGAACGTAATCGATGTTCCGGTAGTGTCGCTCTCGCCTATTACTTTAAGCTCCGAGGTGGGCTTTCCGCAAGAATATTCTTGCATATAGACCTTGCCTCCACGACGCACTTCGGCGCGCAAATAGGTCGACAAGGCATTAACACACGACACACCTACGCCGTGCAATCCACCCGACACCTTGTAAGAGCCTTTGTCAAACTTACCACCGGCGTGTAGCACAGTCAGCACCACCTCAAGGGCGCTCTTATGCTCTTTCTCGTGCATATCCACAGGGATACCACGACCATCATCAACCACGGTGATTGAGTTATCCGCATTTATAGTCACTTCTATGTGGCTGGCATAGCCCGCAAGGGCTTCGTCTATCGAGTTGTCGACTACCTCATATACCAAGTGGTGCAAGCCTTTTTCGCTGATGTCACCAATATACATTGCAGGGCGTTTGCGCACGGCCTCCAAGCCCTCAAGGACTTGAATATTACTGGCGCTATACTGCTCTTCTCTTTCTTCTGACATATTTTATATGTTTACGTTTTTTCTTTCTTTATTGAGCAAACAAAATTACAAATTTTTCGTGGCACGACAAAATTTTTCGCCTATTAACTTCACCATCGCATATCTTGCTATGTATCAACGCATTTCTCTTCCAAAACAACCTATTCAAAATATTGCGATTGCAAAATATTGTAAAATTTCACCTCAATCTCTTGCATAGTTCAATAATAGTACCTACCTTTGCATCGCTTTTACGAAAGCACCGGGATGTAGCTCAGCCAGGTTAGAGTACGCGTCTGGGGGGCGTGTGGTCGGAAGTTCGAATCTTCTCATCCCGACTTTACCTCAGAGAAATAAGCCAAGCATTGTGCTTGGCTTATTTCATTTTATACCGAACATTTCACAGTTTTTCGCTTCGTTTTTTGTGGAATCAAAAAAAATGCGTACCTTTGTGCCCGGGTAAGTCCTACACGACCAGCTCCCCGGGAACTCCGCCAGGTCTTGATCGAAGCAACGGTACCGGGTCGTAGCGGTGCGATGTAGTAAGCTTGCCCTTTTTTTATACCCCTACCTCACTCAAAAAGAAGCCCGACCAAGACTTCACAGTCGCAGTCGGGGCGCGTTGGAAAATCAGTGAATTGCTATTTGTGCTATTTTATCTATCTTTATTATTAACCTCACCCTTAAAAACACATATCCCTCGCTAAAGTTCATCTCCATAGTGTATTTTTTTGTACCTTTGTGGCTATGAAAGCCCTACTTTCCATATTATTGTGCTTGATTTCGACCGCCGTTTGCCTCGCCGACGACGCCGAGCAGTATATCGCTCGCTTCAGCGCCATCGCACAAGAGCATTGCGCCACCTACCGCATCCCGGCAAGCATCACTTTGGCACAAGGCTTGCTCGAAAGCCAACATGGGAATAGTCCGCTGGCCACCGAAGCCAACAATCATTTCGGGATAAAGTGCGGCAAAAATTGGGACGCCCCGACCTACCATCACGACGACGATATGCCCGACGAATGCTTTCGCAGTTACGACACCCCCGAAGAGAGCTACGAAGACCACGCCCGATTTCTCATGCGCCGTCGCTACGCTTCGCTGTTCGACTATGAGCCTACCGACTACCACGCGTGGGCACACGGACTGAAACAATGCGGATATGCCACCGACCCTCGCTACGCCGACAAGCTCATCGACATCATAGAGCGCTACAATCTCGACCGCTACGACATCGCCTCAGAAGCCACCGATGAATACTATGCTATGCTCGAAGAAATCATGGCAGAAGACATGGAGCAACACGTTATCCGCCGGCGCGATGGCATCTACTACGTCGTGGCCAACCCCGGCGACACCTACCGCAGTATCGCCAACGAACTCGGTATGAAAGAAAAAATGCTCCGCAACTTCAACTCCGCCTCAAAAGACGCCACCCTCTCCCCCGGCGACATCATCTACCTCCAACAGCCCAACAAATAGATTATATATGACTATTAATCAATCATTTACCCCCCCCCGAAATTCTTCCCGAATTGAGTATATAGACTTAATGAAAGGTATTTGTATCACACTTGTGGTATTAATCCATTGTAAGATTTCATTTGAAAACCAACATATCGTCAATATGCTTGAACATCTTCGGATGCCTCTTTACTTCTTCCTTTCAGGCTTATTCTTCAAAGAATACGGCGGTTTCATCGATTTTACCATCCGCAAAATCGACAAACTCTTGATACCTTGCTTGTTTTTCTCCTTAATCTTCATCATTCCCGACTTGACCCTGCTCCATCCTGAGGAAGCAAATCGCATTTTCACCGGCTCATATTGGAAAGAACTCATTCTCCACCCTCGCAACGGACATCTTTGGTTTTTGCGAGCATTGTTTTTCGCCAATATTTTCTATTACCTATTCCACATATCCACCAATAAACTAAAATTTCACATCCGACTTCCACTGATTCTACTGATTTCCTATTCAATATTTCTATGGTTCAACAACATTCAAATTGGAGGCAATCATATCTTATGTTGGCTGCGAACAGTCTCTATTTTTACTGCAATATTCATACTTCCGCTTTTTCTATTGGCTCATGAATTTAAGAGCAGAAACTTTCTCGCCAAAAAATTTTCCGCCAAACAAACTATTCTGATTTTTATCATCTGCCTATTATTATGGATCATCTGCTCCAACGGACGAATTAGTCTATATAACACTCTGATTGACAATAATCTCATATTGTTTTATATAGGCGCCTTAGGAGGCATCGGTTGCATTTGGTGCATCGCCAAATGGATAAACTATCTTCCGTTAATATCTTATCTCGGCAGATATTCATTAATAATCCTCGGCACCCACATCGTCTTTGTCGAATACGGCAAGCAAATCGGCGCCAACCCATGGCTTATTGCCATTATAACGCTCCTATGTATGCCGGCTTTCATTTGGTTTTTCAAAAAATATTTCCCCTATTTCACCGCCCAAAAAGATTTCATCTACGCCCTATATCGCCGCCACTCCACCCTCAAATAAATTCCCCTTTTCTGCGTCCACAAAAAGTATCGTTTTGTGAGTTTTTATCCGATAAATTTAGTAAATTCGCAAAAAATTATCGCAATCATACTTTTTGAATGATATATGGCTAAAAGTGAACTCATTATAGGCAATAACGATTATTCCCACCTCATCGACAAAGCTGTTAAATCGTTTTGGGCAACCAAAAAGAGACAACTTTCAGAGAGTGGGGATTCTACTAATCGAGGAGCCGTTGTGGGGGGCAAACAGATGAATCTTTTTTTAGCCCTACTGCGACAAGTGGCTATAGATGCCGGTATCCCTACTGATTGTATCATTACAGACCACAATTACTTACCCGGTTATTTTCGCTCGTCGAAAGATTGGGATATGCTTATAATTTCACCCGACAAGAAGCTATTAGCAGCCATCGAGTTAAAATCACAAGTTGGCTCTTATGGCAACAATTTCAATAATCGAGCTGAAGAAGCTATCGGTTCTGCAGTTGATTTATGGACTGCTTTCAGGGAAGGTCAATTTCCTAACCAAACAGCACCTTGGGTTGGCTGGCTGATGTTAGTAGGTCGTGACAATACTTCGTTGCGTGTAGTCAAAAATTTTGAACCACATTTTCCCGTCAGGCCCGAATTTAGCAGAGCTACTTATATTGATCGGTATCGTATCCTTTGTCAGAAATTAATCCTTGAACGTCATTATACATCGACAGCCCTTATATGGACTGATAACGAGGCCAACTATGGTGATGTAGCTGAAAATATTTCCATTCATAGTTTCCTCTCCTCTTTCTTCGGTTATCTACATGGTGTCGCCAATGAGTTCAAATAAGCCCATATACAAAAATCGCACGTCGGGAGGTCGACATGGAGATGTGTTCACCTCGCAATCAGTGGTGTATTTCATGCTTGATAAAGTAGGTTATACATCCAATCTTAATTTGCAAAACATGAGTATTCTTGAGCCATCATGTGGCGAAGGAGAATTCATTGTAGAGATTGCAAAAAGACTGAAACGCTCAGCTGAGCGTTTCAACTTTGATGCAGAAGCGGCTTTTGTTCGCAATATTCAAGCTTTCGACATTGATGCCGAAAAGGTTGATGTATGCCGTAAAAAAGTTAAAAATCTCGGATTCTCTAATACCGACAACATTCAAGTCTATGATTATTTGAAAGCAGACATAAGTCCGGTAGATATTGTTGTCGGTAACCCTCCATACATTCGTTATGAAAATATTCCATCCGAGATGCTCAGTTATTGCAAAGAAAAATTTGCAACATTTCATTATAGGAGCGACCTTTACATCCCTTTCTTTGAAAAGACACTTTCTAACCTAAAAGATGGAGGAATACACTGCTTCATATGTTCGAATCGTTGGATAAAAAACGAGTACGGAAAAAAACTCCGACAATATATTTCTTCTTCCTTTGGTCTACAAATGCTAATTAACATGGAAATGACCAATGCCTTTCAAGAAGAAGTTTTAGCCTATCCTGCCATTACTTTGATTTCAGCAACAAAAAACAAGCACACATTTGAGTATGCCGAAGTTCACACGCTCAATGAGTTAATTAATTTTTCAAGCGAGAATAAATCTACTCCTAAAGGAGATGATTGGTCCAATACGTTCATCGATCCTTTCAACAATCAGACACTAATCCCCATTGAGGAGCAAGGGTTCAAAATTGGAATCGGTGTCGCTACCGGAGCCGATACAATTTTCATATCAGAGAATTTAATCAATGAAGTTGAACCGGAGCTCATTTTACCGGCAATAAACGCCAAAGATCTTAAAGGGGATATTTTTCAATGGAAAAATAAGTTTTTATTAAACCCTTATGACAATGAGGGTAAACTCATTAATCTTGACGAATATCCCAAAGCAAAGCTATATTTAGAGAAACATCGCGACAAACTTTCTCGACGCCACATTGCAATCAAATCACCGGAGCGATGGTACAGAACAATTGACCGCATTATTCCATCTCTGCAATCTCAAGCTAAGATTTTACTCCCAGATATATCCGGGAACAAGCTTATATTTGTGGACGAAGGGCATTTCTATCCTCTTCACAACTTGTATTACATAACAGGTGACAATATCACCGCCCTATATTCTCTTGCTGCTTTACTGATGTCCGATTTTGCACGAAATCAACTATCCGCTATTTCCAACAAAATGAATGGTGGTTACCCAAGATGGCAAAGCCAACATCTGCGCAAACTTCGCCTCCCCGACATCATGTCAATCCCGACAAATGATCTCAAAATTCTTCTTAACAGCTACAAAAACCATAATATTGCAGCCATAAATTCGATAGTAGATAAAATATTAAAATGGCAACGGACTCGGCTCGCATAGGATATATCGACCTGCTCAAAGGTATTTGC
>CAZWWS010000022.1:0-39599 GCA_964637445.1 uncultured Muribaculum sp. | reverse complement strand
GTTTAGAGCCAGCGGGGCGGAATGAGTGGGTGGGTGCGGCGGTTGCTCAGCAGAGCGATGGCAGTGTCGATGGTGCGATGGTGGAGGGTGTCGTATTGTTGCGATGTGTCGTGGTCTATGCCGGAGTAGCAGATGCTCATCGCCATCATGGATACGGCGTGTTCTATGGTGCGAGTTATCGCCGGAATGGTGTGGTCGGCGATGCCTGTTGCGGCGTGTAGGTCGATGGAGAGCGACGAGTCGGTGGTGAGGCTGTCGAGATTGTCGGCTGTGATGTCGGCCGCATGGTGTAGGAGCGCCAGCACGGTGTAGTTGTAGGCATCACCGATGATCTTCATCAGCGCCGGCTCGTTGTGGCGAGTGAGCATCGGCGGTTGGTCGGCGCGGTCCGACATAAGAGTTCTGAGAGCCGAAGCTGCATATATTTCGTCGGTGATCGATTTTACCGACATTGTGATTGAGATAATGGTTGACATAGTTGCATGTTTTTTTGTTTAGTTGGTTTAAGGGAATAAAGTTGTGAATTATTTGGTGTGTCTTCGTCGGCATCGACGGTGAGGGCTTATTGCGCCGAGGCGGTGGAGCAGTCGCAGTCCGTAGCCCGGTGTGATGAAGTAGCGCGAAGCCTTGCACGAGGTCAGCACGTGGCATAGCGCCGAGTAGTCGGTCAGAGCGGGGTTGCGGCACTTTTTCTCGTCGATGCGCGATGCTATTTCCTGCCATTGTTGCAGTCGCACTGCCGAGGTCGATGCCGGCAGTCGACCGCTACGCCACTGGCGCAGTCGCCGATAGGCATAGTCGAATGTGACATAGTAGCTCGGTGCACCTTCGGCGATGACGCGCTCCACGATCTGTCGCTGCGTCAGGTCGGTGTCGGCCGCTATGTGCCGGCATCGAGCCACAAAGTCGCGATTTCTTGTTTTGAGTAGTTCAAGCATGATATGAAATGTTTTCCGATATATTGTGGTGATATTACCTTTGCGCGTTGCAAATTTACCACGACGAATGTGCAAAAATAACGTATTACCTGTCTTAAAAAAGGTGAAACCATGGTAACTTAACAATTCAGAATCTTGCGGTCGCGCTCCCGGCGAAACATATCGAACGATGCAAACATATCTACGAGCGCCACCGAGGCGTTTTCGGTCTGCATCTGATAGAGGTTGGCGCTCATGGTCGACGCCACTTCTTTGCCTTGCAACACGCTCCCGATGCCCGACACCTCCTCCATCATCTTCATCTCCAACGACAGAAGCTGGTAGGCGCCGATGTCGGTATTGCGCGAATAGATCTGCTGTGGCACGGCCGAGGAGCGACGCGAATCGTAGGGGATGACGCTGCCGCTGCGCGACCAGGCGTCGGCGATGTCGTCCCACGACCATTCGGCAGGCAGGATTTCGCGCGGATAGAGCAGCACACCTTTGGCCGATGTGCCCATGATGTGGTCTATCATGGTGATGAGGCGGTTGACATAGCGCTGTTGGTCTACGACATCTTCGACAAAGGGATGTATCTCACCGTCGGTGAGCGGATATAGCTTGACGATAAACGGATGGTCCGGGCGTGAGTATTGGTCGATGAGAGTGCCCGACGGGGTGAGCCAGCGACAGTGCCAACCGGCGGCGATCTCCCAGCGCGACTCTATGGTGGCAGTGCCGGAGGCTTTGCGACGGCGATTTTCAGCGGTTATCTGCTGCTCGGCGGCAATGGGCAGGGCGTAGTATTCGCCTGTAGCGGTGTCGTGGCAGCGTAGCTGCTCGCAGCTGTCGAGCGTCCACACTTCGATGAGTCGGCAACGCCCTGCGGATGGACGGAAAAAGCTCAGATCGTCGGTGAGCGATGCGCCGAGCGATGAGGCGGTGGCGGAGAGGTCGGTCGACGACTCTTCGATGAGCAGGCGCGACAGCTCGGCAGCTCGCTTGCGGTCGCCGTGGCTGAATCGCATCACAGCTTCGGGCAGGTTCATATCGTGGAGCATTCCTATCAGCTCGATGTCCCATGAGCGAGGGTCGATGATAGGGTTGACAAAAAATGTGTCGGGGTTGACGTTGTCGACCCAGATGCCGTCGCCTTGCAATCGCCGCTCTGAGACTACGCGCTGGATGGCGCACCCGGAGATGAGAAACTCTTCGAGGGCACGGCTGTCGAGTTCTTGCAGATAGTTGCGTGAGTAGACTTCGGCGAGCGGTGAGTCGGCGTCGGGCGATGATGCCGAGGAGCGAAATCGCCCTACGACGGTCTTGATAAGACGTCGCATAAGATTGTTTGACAGCGGACTTTTGCCGCTTTGGATGATGAGCTCTCGCTCGGTGATGAGGTTGCCTTTGGCGTCGGCTACGAGGTCGCCCCACTGGTCGCCATAGGTGTAGGCTTTGAGGCGATGGCGACGACGTCGGAGGTCGGCCGACGAAGCCCAAGCGTGGTATGCTGCGGCGAGCACTTCGCCGGCTTGGTCGTCGCGACGCGGCAACGACCTGGATTGTGATTGGTGTTTCGACTTTTTCATAATTGTAAGAGATGGTTGATAAAGGGTTGGAAAATAAATGTATTAGAGTTGTAGATCGATGGATGAGGGTATCAGCGCGAGCGCTTGCTCGTGGAGCCGATAGGTGCCGTCGTCGGGCTCGATGATGCATCGCAGCGACGACAGTCGCGGCGGCGAGGGGCTTTGCGGAGCACTATAGAGTCGCAAAGAGTTGTCGTAGACCACCGCCACCGGGGCGTCGGGCGACCCCATCGCGTAGGGGTTGAGTTGCCATGTTACCACGGGCAGCTGAGCGGAGTCGACTATCGTGGCGGGACGATTCCACCCTTCGAGGGTGACTTCCACCACACGTCGGCATCGCTCCGGCAGGACAACGGCTACTGATCCGTCGGATAGCGGTCGTGGAGCCACTTGGTCGGCGATGTCGGTGACAGCGAGCAGATTGACCGGCGCTGTGTCGAGCAGATTGAGATACCAGTCGCGTATGCGGCGGCGAAGCAATAGGTCGATGTCGATGCCGTCGGCGCGCTCTACCACGCAGTCCTCCCTCAAGGGGAGGAGCGCGCAGTTAAGACGCCACAAGTCGAGCATTTCATCGGGAGTGAGATTGATGATCATAGCTGTAGAAATGTGGAATTAAAGGGTTAGACTTCGGCTTGGATGCGCAGGTGAGCACCGGGGTAGCGAAGCACCAGACAGGAGGCTTCGGTGAGCACGACTGCGTCGGTGTTGCGCACACCGCTCTTCTTGAGGTCGAGTTTTTCGGCACGGAAGGGCAGGTGGCAATACTTCTGGATATATTCCGGGTCGATGACCATGCCGTCGGCCGAGTGTCCGCACTCGTCGAATATCTCCGAGTGGAGGATGTAGAGCGTTCCAAACTTGGTGTGTAGCTCGTTGAAGTCGATGCCCCATTTCGACACCGTCTCGCCGGCGGAGATGACGCGGTTGTAGTCGAGATTGTTGATTTTCTCTATCAAGTCGCTGCCGGCGATGAGAATCTTGCGCTTAGATCCGGCATTTTCGGTGAATGCGGCGCGAGAGATTTTGATCATCGTCTCGTTGGAGAAGTCGGTGGCGGCGCTGTAGGAGAAGGTGCGGGCAGCCTGATACCAGATGCCGTCGGTGAGAAGCACTTCTTCGTTCTTGTCGGGGTCGGTAAATCGGCATTTGCGTCCGAATAGGAAGTTTTTCTCCATGCCGAGTCGCATGTCGATGATGGCTACCTCTTCCTGATCGGAGAAGTCCCAACCTACCTCCTTGTCGGCAATCTTCTGGAAGGTCGATTGCTCGATCTGTGCCTTGAAGATCTGGCAGAAGTTGGATGCCTTTTTGGGCAAGGCCGAGAATTGGGCGGTCTGCACGTCAAGCTCGGTGGCGGCACGTCCCATGCGGATGATGGGTGAGCCTTCCTCGATGGGCGACACTTCGCGGACACCCGATGAGTCCTTCTTGCCGTTGATGGCTATGACTCGGAGTCCCGACTCGTCGCGCCCTACGACATAGAGCACCAGCATGCCGTTGACCGTGCCGTCGTCGTTGTAGCCCTCGACGGTGGGGAGCAGAAGTGTTTCCGACGGTTCAAAGATGCGGTCGGCCGAGGTTTTGATGGTTTCGATGTAGTAGCCATCGTTTTGCAAGGAGCCCGAGGGGATAAAGTCGCCCACGATGGTGGCTTTTGTCTCCTTGGTGTCGACCGAGTAGTAGTCGACTACCATCGAGCCTGCCTGTCGGCAACCTGCCCAACGGGATATTTGGTCGATGGGGGTGGCCATAGGACGTATTTTGACGATGCGGCGGTCTACCTCGTTTTGTAGGAGCGAGGGCGATGCCTCGTTGGTGAGCCGGGTGGTCACCGGTCCGTCTACGATGTGGTTGCCGCCTTCAGCGCCGCCTACGATCACTGCCGTGGCGAGGGCTACGTTGTTGTCGCCCATGCAGCAGAGCAAGATGACAAATGCTGCGATGGCGAGCAGGATGAGAACTCCGCGTTCGGTCGATACTGATTCGACTGCTTTGTTGAACACGATTTTGAAAAGCTGAGAAATTTTTGACTTGTTCATAATTTATTAGTTAAGTTAAAAGTTAATAGATGAAAGATTGATTGATCTTTGATTTTGAAATTAAAAAAATTAAGTGATTAAAAAATAAAGGGTTTAAGGGAGGGATCATTTGTCCCAGATGCTGCGATGAATGCGCCTGAGGAATGATGAGACGGGTGTGTGGCTTGGCTCGGTCGAGGCCTCGGGGGTGTCGGATTCCCATAGTGAGCGGCTGTTCATGTGCAGGTCGACGGCTTCATTGCGTCCGCGGAGGTAGCCTTGCTGCTCGGCTTGTCGCTTCATTTCCTCGATGTTGTCGGGTATTTTAGATGGGAAATGCGAAGCGACGGCGTCGTCGGGGTCACGTCCTGAGAGGATGTCGGCCACCAGATGAGCTACGCGGCTGTCGGCGGTGAGAAGGCGCATTATGTCGCCGTTTTCGTTGGTTGTTTGTTGCTGCTCGATGACGGTTTCTTTCGGCAGCTCTGCCACGGGGCTTTGCTCTGCGGCAGCGGTTTTGTTTTTCTGTGTCTTTTCCATTTTTTGATTAGTTATTTGATTAATGACACTGCAAAGTTACAACCAAAAAAAGGGTGTTATTATGTCATTATGTCACATTAGCGAAAATTTTTTTTGGTGTAGGGGCGCATTAATATATGCGCCCGAGTGGGTGCGCGGTGTTGCGGGCGGATATTTCAATCCGCCCCTACAGGGGGTGTCGTGCTTCGCAATATGGAAAAATGGGCGATAAGCTGCGAAAAGTGCGATTTTTTTACAACTTTCGCAGGTTATCACCACTTTTTACGAGAAAATCACTATATTTGCGGTTAGGACACATTAACCCACTCACGACAATGGAACCGATTATAGTAGGCAGAAAAAATGAACTTGCGCAAATAGACAAGTATTATAACTCCGGCAAAGCGGAGTTTGTGGCTGTGTATGGGCGACGACGAGTCGGTAAAACTTATCTGATTCGTCAGCATTTCAAAAATCAATTTGCATTCGATATGACAGGAGTCATGGAAGGGAGCAAATCGGAGCAGATGACGGCATTTCACATAGCCTTAAAGACGTATGGATATACAGGTAAAAAAAATCAGAATTGGATTGATGCATTCTTTGCTCTTCGTCAGCTATTGGAATCCAAGATAGAGTCGGGCAAGAGATGTGTTATTTTTATTGATGAGTTGCCGTGTCTTGATACACCCAAAGCCGGATTTGTGAATGCTCTCGGGCATTTTTGGAACAATTGGGCTAATTGGCAGTCGGAGATAATGCTTATAGTTTGTGGCTCGGCTACTTCGTGGATGGTGCGTAATGTGATAGACAATCATGGAGGTCTTCATGATCGCATAACCCATGAGATGCATTTGCGTCCATTCACATTGGGAGAGACTGAGGAGTTTTTTGCTGTAAACGGATTTGTCTGGAATCGGCTGAGTATTCTTCAAATATATATGGCTATAGGAGGAGTTCCCTACTATATGAGTTTGTTTGATAAGGCCGACAGCCCGGCTATCGGATTGGACAGGTTGTTTTTCAGCGAAAATGGAGAGCTGAGGAAAGAATACCGCCGATTGTTTTCCTCTTTATTTAGAAATCCACATCCATATCTTGAAATCATATCTCTTCTTGCCAAAAATCCGAGTGGGTTGACTCGTGATGAGATGAGTGAACGACTTTGTATATCTAATAATGGCAAACTCGGAAATATGCTTACCGACCTTGTGTATTGCGATTTTTTGCGAAAATATAATGTAAGGGGTAAGAATATTAAGACTAACTCAGCAATCTACCAATTGGTAGATTTTTATACTATTTTTTATAATACTTTTATAAGTAAAAATGTGGGAGAGGAGCATTTTTGGTCGCGAAATGTGAATACTCCGAAGATTACTGCTTGGTATGGCCTCGCTTTCGAACGAGTATGCAAGGCTCATATTCCGCAGATAAAAGAGGCATTGGGCATTTCGAGTGTGTCTACTGAGTTTTATTCGTGGCGAAGTAGTCAGGCTGAGAATGGAGCACAAATCGATATTATCATTGATCGTGCGGATAACGTGATAAATCTATGCGAGGTAAAGTATAGCACTGATTTATATTGTCTCGACAAAGAGGAGTTTTTAAAGATTCAAAATCGTATCAACACATTTAAGGATGTCACTGCTACGCGAAGCAGTATAATCCCAACGATGATTACCACTTTTGGAATGAGCGATGGTATGTATAGCGACCAGATTATTGCAAAAATTGATATGAATTCTTTGTTTTAGACATAATAAGAGGAAAGCCGAAAGATGGCTCACGGATAGCACAGAAGGACACGAAATTTTTTTTGGGTGTAGGGGCGCATTAATATATGCGCCCGAGTGGGTGCGCGGTGTTGCGGGCGGATATTTCAATCCGCCCCTACAGGGGGTGTCGTGCTTTGCGATAGGTGGGAGGCGGTGTTGGGGTATGAAAAAAGGCGGCTCCGAGGGGAGTCGCCTTTTCAGATGTATTGAGGGTTGGATTATTTCCAGCGGAGGCCGGAGTCGTTTTGATGCTTGATCATTTTATTGTTGAACAAGTTAGCAGGCATCAATTGACGAACTTTGCGGTCGATTGCAGAGTTGCCTACGGTGGTTGACTTGAGCGAAGATGTGCTCAGAGTTGCGTATACATCGGGCAATACTACGCAGAATTCACCATTTGAGTTAGCGTAATATGGACCATCTTCTCCGAAGTAGAATAGCAAGCTCTTAACAGGGAATGTGATTATGCCATCTTCGAGAGTACCACAATAGCCTGCGGCGTAAACATCTTCCAATGAGTATCCTGAATCCATGTAGTATGCAGCAAAACTATAAGCTATGAGTTCACCATAGCCCCAGTTGACGCCTTGAGCTTGAGCTTCGATGTAAACCATGTTGGGATCACTCGCATTGATTTCCATGTAGTAGGTTTTGCTTGCGTCCCAGTCGCCTTCTTCGTTATAAGGATGAGAAGGCCCGTAGGGATAAACGAGGCGGTACAATCCGGGTTGCTCACTGCTTTCTTCTATCTCAACTTCATAGGTAACCGGTGAAAGTGGATTGCCTGCGCTATCGCGGAATGCAGAGACGAGGATGTCGTCGGTGTAGAGACCTGTACCGAGCTTGTTCCAAGCAGAAGCAGTTGTGGTGTAGTAGAATGTAGCGGAGCCGATTTCTTTAGCTTCACCTTCAGCATAGGTGACAGCTACGATGCTGTAGGTACCGGCTTCTTCGATAGCGAAACGGATGTCGGAAGAGCTTTCGCTGATTTCGGTCGACGCGATAGAGCCGTCGATGATGCCGGCCGCTGCAGCGTTGATGTCGTCGCCGGCTACCAAAGCTACGCGAGCAGCTTCAACGTCTTCGCCGAGAGTTACACTACCCACAGCGAAAACAGCGTCGTCAGTGTCGGTAAACTTACCGAGGTATTTAACATCGGCAGTGTAGTCGGTGATTTCATAACCGGGAAGAGCGATGGCAAACAAACCACTTGGATTAGAGGTGTAAAGACCGAAGTTATTGTAGTTTTCCATACCGAATAGCAACGTCTTGGCAGGGAAAGTGATGATACCATCAACAAGAGTACCGGTGTAGCCGGCTTCTTTCACTTGCTCTTTAGTGGCACCTTGACGAGTCATATAGTAACCGGCCAATGACCATGCCCCAAATTCGCCATAGCCCCAATCGCAACCGAGCATAGAGAAGTTGAGCACTACGGCAGTCGGGTCGGTCGCATCGATTTCGAGGTAGTAGTCGCGGCTATCGTCGTAGTCGCCTTCTACATTATATTCGTATGCTTCACCGTAAGGGTTCATCAAGCGGTAGATACCCGGAGTGATGTCGTTTTCACGAATTTCGAGTTCATATACCAAGTTTTCAAGTCCCCAGAAAGTCGTAAGGAGGTCTTCGCGGTAGGTGGCAGTTTCATCACCGTTTTCAGCAACAACTTTAGTGTATGGAGCGGGGATACCGGCAGTGAAAGCGTAAGAATATTCAGCATAAGGAGAGCGAGCCGCTTCGTCCTTAACGACGAGCTGAACGTCGATCCACTCTTCGTAATCGAGGGTATTTGGGTCGTAGCCGATAGTAACGTTAGTGACCTTGCTACCTTTGGCGAAGTTGGCTACGGTGGGGATGGTGAGCTTAGCGGCGTTCTCTTCGTCGATGTTGACAATGAGTTCAACGGCAGCGTCGGCAGAGTCATCGCCACGGAATACTTCTACATCAAAAGATGTAGCCTCTTTTGAGAGGTTGATGGTAGAGGGCGATTCGGTAGAGAAGTACACACCCGTAGCGGTGGCGGCACCGGCGGGGGTATATTCAGCTTCGTCCTCACACGCCACAAAAGCGAGGGAAGTCGCACAGATTGCAGCGAGAAGTATATGATTAAACTTTTTCATAATTGTTTCTTAAATGAATGATGTTTGAGTTACAATTATTCAACGGAGATGTAAACTACGCAACCATTATCGCCGGGAGTGCGATTCTCTTCGTCGATGGAGAGGAGCAAAGAGTATTCGTAGCCGGAGCCGTGGTAAGAACCCACTGCCGACATAGTGTATTGAGCAGTGTCTTCGCCATCGGCAAATGTCACGGTCTCGGGACAGAAGAACCATTCGGTGATGTCTTCGTCTTCGTAAACATATTTACCAACGGTAATAACGAAGTTTTCGGGATATACGGGAACGTTCAACTCACCCTCGGTGCTGTTGCGCTTAAGGGTGATGATGATGTCATCAGAGGGGATTTCGAAAGATGCAGTCTCGTGTAGGAAAGCGACCTTCACGCCTGACTTATCGTGTTCATCCCAATATTCCTTTTCGCATGAAGTCATCACGAGTGCCAGCACAGCGAAAAGCAATAGAGCGGGAAATTTATTCAGTTTCATTGTGTAAAATAAATTTTTAAGTGATTAACTTCTTATTCTGCATCGGGTACGGGAGTGGGGTCTGAACCGAGGGGGTTGTTTTCGCCAAGGAGATCGTTGGCCTCCACTTCCGAGTTGGGGATAGGATAGATGAGTACGGGATCGTTTGCAGCGATCTTGAACACAGCAGTAGCTTCGAAACCACCACCACGACGGTCTACGCCGATGCCAAGACGTAGGATGTCGAAGTAAGAGAGACCTTCACCCCAAAGCTCGATGCGACGTTGACGATACACTTCGGCTTGCACCTCTTCGGCAGAGGTAGCTTCGACGGTGTAGTGAGAGTCGCGGTAGCGTTGTACGAAAGCGGCAAGCGTTTCAGCGCCGGTAGGAGCGCTTGTGCCCATGGCTTGAGCTTCGGCGAGGATGAGATACATCTCTTCAACGCGCATAAGGGGAATGTCGTTGGCATTGGTAGAGGTGTATATTTCGTCCTTATAGGGCGCGAACTTCACTTGAGTGTAGGGGTCAACACCGGCATCGTCGATGTAGGTTTGTTGCTCAGTGTTGAGGTTGGCAGACTTGCCATCTTCGTCAACCCACCATCCTTTACGAACGTCGGAGTTGGGGATTGATTTGTAAAGAGCCTTGTTGCAAGAGCGCCAAGCGCCTACAGAAGCGTAGCCGTAGTTGAGCGAACCCATGTGAGAAGGCCAGTTTACGATACCTGAAGTAACCACGCGGTCGCCCTCTTCGATAACAATAGCCCACATCCAAGAATTGTCGTCGGCAGAAGCAAACGAGGGTTTGCTCACTTCGGCACGAGCGTAGGGCGTGGCAGTAGTGTTAGCGATAGCGGCAGCAGCGTCGTCGGCGGCAGCGGTCCACTTTTGAGTGGTTAGGTTGATGCGTGCGCGGATGCCGTAGGCAGTGGCGAGAGAGATGAACTTCTTACCTGCGCGGCCGGATTCGGGCTTCACAGAAGTAGTTTTCAAGAGGTTGATAGCCTTGTCGATGTCGGCGTAGATCTGAGTATAAACTTCTTCGACAGTGCTACGTTTGATACCACCGGCGTTGGCAACTTCTTCAGCGTTGAGGTCGGTAACGATGGGCACACAGAGCTTTTCTTGGTTGCCAACATAGTTGAATTGGAAGAGCTGAGCGAGCACGAAGTAGTCGTAGGCACGGAAAGCGAGAGCCTGAGCCAAGTAGAATTGCTCGGTGGGGTCTTCGGTTTCGGGGTCGATACCTTTGAGCACAGCGTTGGCGGTGTAGATTTGGTCGTACATGTTGATCCACACGTTAGAGGGACCGAAGCTTGAAGGCGTGTTGTCCCAGAACATTAGCTGGTTGGTGAACCAGTTGTAACCGGTTTGGATGCTTCGGAGGTCTGTGCCACGATGGTCGAGTTGTAGCATGATTGAAGGATACCCGAAGTCGTTGTGGTTGCTTGTGATCTTCATGTAAGTGTTGAAAGAAGTGGCGATAGAGTTAACGCCGGCTTCGATCATGGAAGGGTCGTTTCCGTACACCTGATCCTTTTGGTCGGAGGTGATGGTGCTGCCAAGCGGCTCGGTGTCAAGGTCGTTACAACCTACGAGCAAGAGGCCGGTAAAGGCAGTTGCAAGTATTTTATTTAATGCTTTCATTTTGTTTGTCGATTAAATTAGTTGATTAGAATACGAGCTTAACACCACCGGAGATACAACGCATAGCGGTATAGGTCGAAGTGGTCGCAGTGGTGTAGCTTTGACGTGGGTCGAGACCCTTGCGAGCAGCCCAGAGCGCGAGATTGTCGGCCGAACCATAGAAGCGGATAGTTTCGAGACCCCATTTCTTAGTGAGTTTGTTGGGGAGGGTATATCCGAGGGTGATGTTGTTGATAGCAAAGTAGTTTGACGACACGATGAAGCGGTCGGAAGTAGCCGAAGCGTAGGTGTCGTTGGCGTTGATGCGCGGCACATCGGTGATGGTGTTGGTAGGAGTCCAAGCGTTGAGGATGTCGGCATGCCAGTTGGTACCATAGTAAGAAGAAATACCGCCGTGCATGAATCCTTGGTAACCGCTGTCGAACATCTTACCGCCGAGCTGATAAGCGCATTGGATAGCGAGGTCGAAGCCGTAGGCCTTGAGAGAGGTAGATATACCACCATATACAGTGGGGAGAAGGTCGCCGGTGGGAGTGCGGTTGGTGTTGTAAGCCGCGTTCCAGTCGGAAGTAGCGTATTCAGCACCGTATACAGTCTTGCCGTTTGCGTCTTTCTTGATAGAGCCGTCTTCGTTGTATTCCGGATTTCGAGCCCAGTATAGAGCCTTACCGTTTAGTTGGTCAACGCCGGCATACTTCACGAGGTAGAAATTGTACATAGATTCGCCTTCGGTGAAGATACGCGATCCGTCGATCATTTCGCCCTTGAGCTCAGGAGCGAGTTCGAGGATCTTGTTGTTGACGAATGTAGCATTGAAGTTGATGTCCCAAGTGAAGTCGCGAGTAGTGATGGCTTGGTAGTTGAGTTCAACTTCGAAACCATTGTTGCGAACCGAGCCGATGTTCATCGGGATAGAAGAGTAGCCGAGAGTAGAGGTCACGGGCTTGTAGTAGAGCATGTCGCTTGTCTCACGATTGAAGTATTCGAGAGTACCGGCGAGCTTACCTTGCCAGAGGCTGAAGTCGAGACCAACGTTGAACGCGTTAGACTTTTCCCAAGTAATGTCCTTGTTACCCTTGAATGAGAGAGTACCATCTGACCAAGAGTCGGTACCGGTGATGGTGAATTGGTCGACGTAGAGGTAGTAGTTACCGAGGTTGTCGTTACCTTGTTGACCGAACGAAGCGCGGAGTTTCAATTGGTCAATCCAATCGAGTTCGTCCATGAAACGTTCTTTAGCGATGTCCCAACCGGCGCTGACAGAGAAGAAGTTACCCCAGCGGTTGTCGGGATGGAAACGAGAAGAAGCATCGCGACGGAAAGAAACACCGGCGTAGTACTTGTTGTCGTAGTTGTATTCGGCACGAGAGAGGTAGGCGCGAGTAGCGTATTCGCCGTAAGCACCATAGCCCTTACGTTCGGCGAGAAGGGTGTTGTTTACAGCCCAGCTGCTATCAGAGTAGATGCCTGTACCATATCCTTCTACCCATTCGTTGTTCCAATCGTAGCTTTCGTAACCGAGAAGGATGTTGATGTTGTGAACGTTGTTGAATGTCTTGGCATAGTTGGCAAGAGCTTGGAGGGTGAGACCCTTAGTGCGTTCAGCTACTTGCAAAGCAGCACCATCGTAAGAAGCACCTTGACCGTAGTAGCGGTTGGAGATAGAGTGGTTGCGAGTGTTGTCGATGTTGACGCTTGCAGTACCGGTGAGGGTAAGACCATCGATCGGGGTGATGCGAGCATACCAGTTGCCGTGGAATATGTCAGAGAGATATTCGTCGGTGTTGTAGATGAGGTCGGAAGCGGGGTTAGAGATCGACATGAATTGACGAGTGAAGTTGGTAGAGCTACCATCACCATAGTCCATGATAGGACGGCCGAAGCGGTCGTCGATCATGATGTTGCCTGAAGCATCGCGTACGAAGAATGGATAAACCGGAGCGATTCTGTTGGCAATTGCGAAGGCGTTGCCTGAAGAAGCCGATGAGGTTTGATCGCTTGGATACTTAGAGGTGTAGTTGGTGTAGTTCATTGTAGTACCAATCTTCAACCAGTCCTTTACTTGGTAGTCCAAGTTGGTGCGAGCGGTGAGACGATTGAAAGAAGAGTTGCTGATTACACCTTCGTCTTCGAGGTAAGAACCTGACACATAGTAAGTGAAGCGGTCGGTACCACCTTGAACGCTGACTTGATATTCTTGACGGAGACCATTGCGGAAAGTTTCATCGGCCCAGTTGTCGGGAGTGTAGTAGAACTCACCATCGCTGTAGCCGCGAGTGACGTTGGGGTTGAACTTGCCGTTGGTGCCGATCATGTGCTGACCGTGAGTGTCGAACACTTGGTATCCGATTGATTTAACGAGGTTGTTGTTGGCGTAAGCGTGAGCGGCAGCAGCAGAGTAACCGAGGTTGTAGAAAGCAGCGTTGTATTGAGCTTGATAAGCGAGCTCCATGTATTGCTCAGGGCTTTCGATGACGTTGTAGTTAGTGATAGCACGAGAGTTGGCACCCCAGCGAGCATCAACAGTAACTTTAGCGTCACCTTCTTTACCTTTCTTAGTGGTGATAAGGATTACACCATTGGCACCGCGCGAACCGTAGAGGGCAGCAGCAGCGGCGTCCTTAAGCACGGTCATCGACTCGATGTCGGAAGGGTTGATAGCAGAGATGTCGCCATCGTAGGGAGTTCCGTCGAGCACGTAGAGAGGCGCGTTGGAAGCGTAGAGCGATCCGACACCGCGGATGCGAACGGTAGCCGAAGTACCGGGCTGGCCGTTAGAGCTGGTGGTTTGCACACCGGCAACTGTACCGGATAGAGCGTTGGTCACGTTAGATACCAAGCGGTCTTCGAGGTCTTCAGCCTTAACGAGCGAAGCAGAACCGGTGTAGGCCGACTTCTTGGCAGTCCCATAAGCAACGACCATGACTTCGTCGAGGTTGTTTTCAGAGTTAGTCAACTGGATGAGCATGTCGCCTGAAGTGATGGCAACCGTCTGCGGGTTCATACCCACGTAAGTCACCTTGATGTGAGTCACCTTGGCGGGGACGTCGATGGCAAAATTACCGTCGAGGTCTGTTGCAGTAGGAACACCGCCGCCAACCGGATGAATCGTAGCACCTGCGAGGGGCTCACCGTCTCCGGCATACACGACAGTACCTTTAACCGGCTTTTGTGCGACAGCACTAAGCGAGATGGTCAAGACTGTCAAAAGTAATAGAAACAGCTTTTTCATACTTTAAAATAAATTAGACATAGAATTATAGAAATTATAGAATTTACAAGTTGATTCGCTTGAAAAAAGTGTAGCTCTCTTGGTAAGAGATACATTACAACTCGCAAAGTTAACATAAAACTTCGAATAATTAGCAAATGTTGGCTGAATTTCTTAGGATTTAACATTTGGGTGGTCTTGCAATTAGGCGCGTCGGAGGCGGAGAGAAGCCGTTTATGGATTGAGTTTCAGTGGTGTTAGGGGTAAAAATATGATGCAAATCAAAATGTCACTAAATCACAAAATATTGCATTATTATGCGTTTATGTTAATCGAAAATTGCTAAACAAACTGCTTTCGCAACGAAATGAGGCAGTTGCAAACCAAAAAAAGTCGAATAAAATGCCGCTTATATATAATAATGTGTAGTTGGCAGCAACGATGATGCTCAGTCAAGCGGTTGATATATAAAATTTTAGCAATAACGCGATGGTGGAAAGAATTGTTTAGCAAATCCGAAAATTGCTAAACACTAAAATATTGGAAATCAGAGCATTTGCGTTTTGTAATATCTCTTGGGGCGATGGTACGTATGATTCATATTCGCCCGGAGTGGCTCATTCATACTCGTCGCCGAGCAATGTGGTGGTTATAGAGTCGTGGAACTCTACCGGATTTGAACTTGAAAATCTCACCGGAGTCGAGACTATCGACTTGAGTGAATATTAATTATTAATCTATATCAATTTTAATTCCGAGGTGCTGTGGTTGTGAAATTACAGCACCTTTTTTGTGTGTTGTATTGTGTGGAGCAGGGGTATAAAATAAGGAGTCGCTTCATCACGAAGCAACTCCTTATATATGTAAAAATTTTTGATATGATTTTGTTATTCAGCTTCTTCGATAGTTACAGCGCGACCGAGAGCTTGGTACTTTTCGCCAAGGTCAACGAGGTTTTCAGCACTGATGGTGCTTTCGAGTTGTTCAGCAGGAACACCAATCTTGATGAGTTGCTTTTCAACGCCTGCTACGCGGTTTTTGCGGAGACGAGTGTTGATTTGGTCGTTACCTGTGTAGTTGTCAGCCCAACCGGTGAGGATGTATTTTTGGTCGGGGTTGCTCTTCATTACTTCAGCTACAGCCTCAAGCACGTTGATGTCTTTCTTAGTGAGCTTAGACACGTTGATGGGGTAGTAGATAGTAGCGAGAGGAGCTTTTTCGGCTTCTTCAACGATGGTTTCAACCGGGCGTTCGAGGCAAGCCTTGAGTTGCTGTTCGAGCTCAGCGATCTTAGCATCGGCAGCTTGGAGGCGAGCACGGAGAGCGTCGCAGTTTTCGGGTTCGGGGCAAACGGGAACGATCGGAGCATTCCATTCGCGTTTCTTGAAGAGGTAAGTAACGCCGAGGTATGCTTGAAGGTTGCTTGCCGACTTGTTCCAACCTTCTCCTACTTCGTCGCGGTGGTTATCGAGCGCGCTGTAGCGGATGTCGAGCGAGAGTTGTACTTGCTTGCTAACGTTGAAAGAGTTGATGATACCGGCACGAGCGGTGAGGATTTCATCGTCCATGTGATGCCAGCTGTCGATGTCGCCGTTAGCGTCATATTCGGGAGCATAAGCGAAGTAGCAACCACCTCCGGCATATACAGAGAGATTGTACTTGCGACCGGGCTTGTAACCGCAAATCCAGTTGGTCAAGTTGAGCATAACGTCGAACACGGGACCTACATGGTGGAATTCTTGCTTGTAGAAGCCATTTACCATCGGGTCGTTAGCGCCGCCTATGTCAGAAAGACCTTTTACTTTGAGCCAGTTTACACCTGCACGAAGACCGATGATCGGAGAGAACCACTTACCGGCATAGATACTTGCAGCGGGTTCGAAACGGTCTTTAACGTCGCGGTAAACGTCGTTGGGTGAGAAGAATACGTTGACACCACCTTCAGCGGTGACGAACCAGTTGTCTTTGAACTTGTTGAAGAGATATCCTTGAGCGGGGTCTTCAACATACGTAATCTCTTGCTCTTGAGCTGCCAAGCTTTGGAAGCAGAAGATTGCACAGAGTAATGTTAAAAATGTAATTTTTTTCATAGATGAATATGAATAACTATTGATAATAAATACTTTATTGGAAATTTGGCGCTAAGTTAGACAATAATTTTTGATAATTAGTTAAATAATGAGAATTTTATTTGTAAAATTCTCATTATTTAACTAATCTCGTCTTAAAATTGTCGGTTAGCGAGCCAAAAATTCTTTGACGCGCTGTATGACAGCGGGAGCGGTGAATCCAAATTTCTCATCGAGCACTTTGTAGGGGGCTGATGCTCCGAAGTGGTCGAGACCGAAAATTTCTCCTTCGCTGCCTACGATGCTGCGTAGGGTAGAGGGAAGTCCGGCGGTGAGGCCGAATGTCTTGACTCCCGGAGTGACTACGCTGTTGCGATATTCGGCAGGCTGCATGTTGAACAATCCGATCGATGGTACTGAAACGACGCGAGCGGCGATGCCTTCTTCTTCGAGCTTGCACGCTACTTCCCAAAGGAGCGATACTTCGGAGCCGTTGCCCACGAGAATCACTTGCGGATTGGCGGCGTCGCGCACGATGTAGCCACCTTGACGAGTGCCTTGAGCGTCGGCATAGCGGTCACCTGTGGTCGATGGAATGTCGCTTACGTCCTGACGGCTTAGAATCAATCCGGTAGGTGTCTTGTCGTTGTTCATAGCCATTTCCCAAGCTATGGTTGTCTCGGCGCTGTCGGCCGGACGAAGCACGAGCATCGAGGGACGTCCGCTGAGGTTGCGAAGCTCTTCGAGGAGGCGTATTTGGGCTTCTTGCTCTACCGGTTCGTGGGTAGGGCCATCTTCGCCAACGCGGAATGCGTCGTGGGTCCATACGTATTTGACGGGAAGCTCCATCAATGCGGCCATGCGCACGGCGGGCTTCATGTAGTCGGAGAATACGAAGAATGTGCCACAAGCGGCGAGCATACCGCCATGGAGCACTATGCCGTTCATAATTGAAGCCATGGTAAGCTCTGCCACACCGGCGTGGAGGAATGCGCCAGAGAAGTCGTTGGGTGCTAAAGCACCGGTTTTCTTGAGGAATGCTTCGGTCTTGTCGGAGTTGGCGAGGTCGGCACTCGAAACGATCATGTTTTTCACATAGACAGCGAGCTCAGAGAGCACGTTGGCCGATGCGGTGCGAGTGGCGATATTGGGCTTGTGGGCTATCGAAGCGTAGTTGATGAGCGGGAGCTTGCCGGCGAGTTGGTCGTCGAGCTGAGCTGCGAGCTCGGGGTTGGCTTGACGCCAAGCGGCTTCTTCGGCGCGGCGTTCTTTGACGATGGCGAGAAGCTCTGCGCGACGGTCGGCATAGAGTTGAGCCACGTCTTCGCGTATTTGCCATGGGTCGTTGGGGTCGCCGCCGAGGTTCTCGACAGTCTTTTCGTAGCTTGCGCCCGACTTAGAGAGGGGCTGTCCGTGGGTGCTGCACTTGCCTTCGAAGTTGTCGCCGTCGGCAGTGACGCATCCGCGACCCATCACGGTGTTGCCGATGATGAGGGTGGGACGCTCTTTTTCGGCGATGGCTTGGTCGAGAGCGGCAGCGATTTCTGTGGGGTTGTTGCCGTCGATTTCGATTACGTTCCAGTGCCATGCACGATATTTTGCTGCGGTGTCTTCGTCGGTTACGGCGTCGACATCGGTAGAAAGTTGCACTTTGTTGCTGTCGAAGAACATGATGAGGTTGCTGAGCCCTAAATAACCTGCTATGCGGGCAGCACCTTGAGAAATTTCTTCTTGAATACCACCATCGGAAATGAAAGCGTATGTCTTGTGGCTAACCCACTGACCGTAGCGAGCGGTAAAGAAGCGCTCGGCAATGGCAGCTCCGACGGCCATTGTGTGGCCTTGTCCGAGGGGTCCGGAGGTGTTTTCGATGCCGTGAGCCACATCAAGCTCGGGGTGACCGGGGGTCACGCTGCCCCACTGACGGAAATCGCGAAGCTCGGCGAGTGAATATTTGCCGGTGAGAGCAAGCACACTGTAGAGCATCGGCGACATGTGTCCGGGATCGAGGAAAAATCTGTCGCGGGCAATCCATGTGGGATCTTCGGGATCGGTGATGAGATACTTGGAGTATAGTACGTTGACAAAGTCGGCACCGCCCATGGCGCCACCGGGGTGTCCTGACTTGGCTTTTTCAACCATTGCGGCAGCAAGGATGCGAATGTTGTCGGCCGCTCTATCCAATACCTGAGTATTCATTTTTTATATTTTATTATAAAAAGTGTAGTTTTAATTTAATTGACGAAGATACAATAAAAGTTCAATACAGACAAATTTCGACCGTAGAAACTTGCGGATATTCAATTATTGAGTCGGTTTATGCTATAATTATGCATGGTATATGCACGCGGTAGGTTACTTCTTGTGTTGGCTGCACGACCACCGAGTCAGCGTCCTTGCCAAGTATATGGAAACTACTGCTCCGAGTGCTATGGCGTAGACATTGTTGATGGCATAGCGAGTGAGCAGAAGTAGGGCGATGGATGCTGTGGCCGCTATTGCTATGGCCGTGTTGCGCCGACGTGTGTCGACTGTCTCACTTTTGCTCACAATGTCGGTCACTACATAGTATAAGCATCCCGACATCAAGAGCCAGAACGCACATATTATAATAAATGACAGCCGGGTCTGCGCATATGGGGCTATCGTGATGGGTATCCATATGAGCGAAACTATGCTCATAAGGATGGCATAGACGTTGCGTCGGATTGTACTATTTTTATCCATTTGTATGCAAAGGTAGCGATAAAAATAGATATTATTGGGAAATTGTGGTTAATTTTGCACCAAAATTTTTGAAACAATTTCCAATATGGCATCAATCATACGATTAGTGAGCGATACGCTCCAATATCGCGGAGTGAAACTGTACAATCCGCATCATGCTGAGATACCCGAAGGGATTACGGCTATTATCGGACCTAACGGAGCCGGTAAATCAACGCTCGGTCACATCATCGAAAAGGGGTGGAATATCTGTACCAACACTATTCGTGGCGGTCGCGAGGATATGACGATCCGCAGCATTGAGTTTAGCGACATTCATTCGCTTGCCGGATTTAAGGTGAGCTACTATCAGCAACGTTTTGAGGCGATGATGAACGATGAGGTGCCTACGGTGGCTGAATTGATGGGCGATAGGATTGAGTCGCCGCGCTGGGGAGAACTTACCGAGCGATTGCATTTGCACGATGTAGAGACCAAACGAGTCAACTTTCTGTCGAGTGGTGAGCTGCGCAAATTGCTGATAATCAATCTCCTTTTTTCGCTTCCGGATGTGCTGATACTCGATAATCCGTATATCGGTCTTGATGCCGACTCGCGCACACTGCTCAACGATACTATTCGCGAGATAGCTGCGCAGGGTGTGTCGGTGATACTGTTGCTCTGCAATCCGATCGATATAATAGCTGAGACTACGGCTGTGATCCCTATCGAGAATATGACCATCGGCGAGCCTATAGCGGTGGATGGCGATGTGGATGCTGTGAGAGCTGAGATCGCGCCGTTGTTTGACTACACGATAGATATAGCCGACCTGCCGGATATGACACCGGCTAATGAGCGATTTGATGTGATGTTCAGCCTCAATCATTGCCAAGTGAAGTATGGACGGAGGGTGATACTCGAAGATGTGTCGTGGACGGTGCGTCAAGGGGAATGCTGGTCGCTGTCGGGACCTAACGGCTCGGGAAAGTCGACATTGCTCAGCTTGGTGTATGCCGACAATCCGCAGGGCTATTCAAATGATATTACGCTCTTTGACCGCCGACGAGGCACAGGCGAGAGCATTTGGGATATAAAGCGTCGCATCGGGTATGTGTCGCCTGAGATGCACCTCTATTTCAGCGATGCCGGGAATGTGGCGTCGGTGGTGGCGCAGGGACTTAATGACACTGTGGGGTGCTTCAAGATGGTAAAAGAACATCAGATGGAGCTTGCGATGCAGTGGCTTCGAGCGTTGAAGATAGAGCATTTGGCCGACCGCCGATTTTCGACTCTCTCGGCAGGCGAACAGCGCATCGCTCTATTGGCTCGCACATTCATTAAGCATCCGCAATTGCTGATACTCGACGAGCCTCTGCACGGACTTGACGCTGCGCGCAAACGTGCCATCCGCTCGATAGTGAATCAACTTGTGGCTCGCTATGGGATAACGCTCATCTACGTTACTCACTATCTACCCGAGGTGCCGGAGTGTGTCACCCACGCCAAGCAACTCTCAGCTCGATAGAGCGAGAAGACTATAATTGGGGGAATTTGCGGTAGTATTCTTGGAGGATGTATAGGATGTTGAAGTAGAAACCGGCCGGATCTTTGTCGGTCGACTTTTTGATCGTGATGTAGTCGTAGTGTGGTTGGATGTATTCTTGCGATTCGGCCACATATCCGCGGAAGTTGATGAGATTGTATTCGTGCTGAGGGTTGATGATGACCCACGCATTTTCTTGGTCGAGTCCTGTGCCGGTGGAAGCTATGGCTTCAAGGATGTGGTTGAGGCGGAATTGCCAAATATTTGCTATGTTGTTTTTCTGCTTTTCTCTCAGAGCGTAGATGAGGAAGTTGATCTGACGAAGGTCGAAAGGTTCGTCACGAAGCGATAGCTCGGCATATTTGATAATAGTGTCGCATTCTGCTTTGGTGTGCTTGGTCTTGTAGTATTGTTCCTCGATTTTTTGTGAAAATTCGGAGCGTCGATAGGGGTTGTAGTCTTCTTGGAATACGTAGCCGAGATAGAGGTGTCGGTAGTCTTCGAGATCCATCACCGTGTCGTTGGCGATATACATTTCCATCAGACGCGGATAGTAATATTTGGAGTTGGGGTCGCTTACGGCTTTTTGGATTGCTTCCATGTCGGGCTTTTGAATCTTGATTTTCTTGCTTTGAGCCGGTTTGGCGGCAAAAGCCGAAATGGAGATGAGTGTAGCGATGGTATATGTGATGATACGTAGATGCGTCATAATTGTTGTAATAGGTGGTTTAGCGAGACAAAATCAGTAGTTGAATGACAATGCCAATCAAACTGATGGTTATGATTGTGGGCAGCCCTTTGGCGGCTACATATTGTATAAAACGCGATGCGGGCTTTTTTATTGTGCTGCCTTGAGGAGTTCGGCTGTAGGCCATGGCTCCGAACAGAGCGCCGACGGCGGCTCCGATAATCATCAGTTGGTAAGAGGAAATCAGTCCGACCAACATTCCGGCGAGCGAGCCTCCGGAGATATAGGCTGCGCCGGCAATCGATTTGGAGGCTTGTCGGGGGAGCGAATTATTGATGACGAGAGTCAGCAACGTGGCAATACCCCAAAATATCAACATCACTTCCGGCACGGCGACCACTCCGCTCCATTTTACCATCCATAGCGACAGGTAGGCGATAAACGTAGATGGTACAAACGGACGCAGGGTGAGAAACAATGCCACTCCGGCGAGCAAGATGCTGAGTATCAGAAAGAGTGTAGTCATGCTGAGGGGGTGGTTGCGGATTTTTTCTCGCGAAGATTTTCGGGGTATGAAACTCGTGCGTGGTATATGGTGCGAAGTCGTTCGCAGAACGAGGCTTTTATCTCGCTGATGTCGCGGAATGATAGCGGAGAACTTTGAAACAGTCCGTCGGCAATCTGACTATCGATGATGCGGTCGACCAGCGAAGCTATCGCTTCCGGGGAGTGATCGGAAAGAGAGCGTGATGCGGCTTCTACTGCATCGGCCATCATGAGGATAGATGTCTCTTTCGACGTGGGGTTCGGACCGGGATAAGTGAACGGCTCGGCATCAACATCTTCTCCCGGATGGGAGTTGCAGTAGGTGTTGTAGAAATATTTGGCTTTTCCGCGACCGTGGTGTTGCGAAATGAAGTCTTTGATTACTGCCGGGAGCTTAAAACGGTCGGCGCGTTTCAATCCGTCGGTCACATGAGAGATGACCACGCGAGCGCTTTGTGTGGGGTTAAGGGCATCGTGAGGATTCACTCCGTGCTGGTTTTCGGTGAAAAATGCGGGATTGCTTATCTTGCCGATGTCGTGGTATAGCGCTCCGGCGCGCACCAACAGCACATCGGCACCGATGCGGTGGGCTGCTTCGGCGGCAAGATTGCTCACTTGCATGGAGTGTTGAAATGTACCGGGGCATTCTTCGGAGAGTTCGCGGAGCAGGGGATTGTTGATGTCGGAAAGCTCCACGAGTGTCACTTTCGACGTGAAGCCAAACAGTTTTTCAAACACAAAGATGAGTACGTAGGCAAACGAGATGAGCACGGAGTTGATGCCGAAGTAGCAGAATGAGCGAATCGACAGCTTGTCGATTGTGCCGGTGAGAACGACGTCGATGGCGATATATGCGACGCTGTAGGTGGCGAAAACCACGAGGGCGGTCTGGAGCAACTGCGAGCGACGCGATAGATCCTTGAGGGAGTTGACGGCGAGCTGTCCGGCTATAATCTGCATAAATAAAAATTCGAGAGGCGTTGTGGCTATGATGGCACAGAACAATACTACGATAATGTGGCAGAAAATAGCTGTGCGCGAGTCGAAAAACACCTGAATCATTATTGGGACTACCACGAACGGAGCTAAGTACAATCCACTATGGAACGTTGATGCCAATGCAAAAGCGAATATCGTAAAAGCAGTGATCAGTACCATGATGAACAGCATCGACCGAGCGTTGCCGAATATTGCCGGACGGAAATAGCGCAGGTAGGCGTAGAGCACTATGAGCAGTGTCACCACATAGAGCAGTTGGCCGAGCAGTCGGTAGATGTTTTCGCGTGAGGTCGACGACGATGTCTCTCGGATGGTTTGCTCATATGTGCGGAGCAAAGTGTAGAGTTGCGGAGTGACGATGTCACCGCGATCGATGATACGCTCGCCTTTCTGGATGATGCCAATGGGAGCAAGAGCCTTCTGATAAGAGTCGTTGCGCAGTCGGTCGGATGCTACGGAGTCGACCACAACATTGGGCGAGAGGCTTTCGGCAAGGCTGATTGCTTCGAATGTCTTGCGATAGGCGGAGCCGGGTAGTAGACTGTCGATGTAGGAGTAGGTCATGCGTGGCGATCGCAATGTGGCTGTCGACTCGGTCACGGCGGTGTTGCCTTTAATAAATCGGATGTGGGGGAGCTTGCCGGCGGAGATAAGCGAATAGACAGAATGGTCTACAATGCCATTAGCAAAAGTGGTGTTGAGCACTTCGATGAGCCGGCTTCGCTCGGCGGCGTTGAGCGGACATGCCGGCATAGTGTTGAGGCGAGAGGAAAGAGCTGCGATGGTCGATTGTGTTTCTTCGGTAAGTCGCTTATAGACCGGAATGAAATTGCTGTCTATGCTGTCTTTGGCTTTCTGAGCGCTGATAGAGTCCAAGTAGATAGGCATATCCGAAGGTGCAGTGAGAAGCGAGTGGTTCCAAGGCTTTCCCATCTCGTAGGAGTAGTGGTCGATGTCGCGGTGAGGGAACAGATAGAATAGTATCAAAGAAGCAGCAATGAATAGTGCCGTGCGAATGATGTTGATGCGAGATGGTAGTTTCATAGTCTTGTCGTAGTGATTAATGGACGCGTGCGGCTCGTTGCACGCCGTTTATTTTTTTTACTTTGTTGCATAGGTTGGTGACGATCTCGGTGTCTTCGACCAATACTGTCAAGTCGCAATGGAACACTTCTTTCTCGGCAGCAATGTCGAGACGACGGATGTTGAGCTCCATATTGGTAGAAATTACCGATATCAATTCCTGAAGTATGCCAAGGCGGTCGATGCCTTCGATGCGAATGCTGGCGAGGAACGTGCCGCTTTGGACAGCCCACTTGGTGGCTACAATGCGTGGGCCATAGCTGGCTTTGAGCATGGCCGCACGGGGACAGGTGAGAGCATGGACGGTGACGGTGTTGTCGTCTTCGATAAATCCCATCACATCGTCGCCGGGTATGGGGTTGCAACAATCGGCAATCGTGAAATTGGCTTCGTTGTCGCTGTATCGAAGAATGTAGGTCTCTTTGGGGTTGATTTTGAGGCGTTCGGTCGACTCTTCCTCTTTTAGCTCTTTTTTATTGCGACGGAATAGTTTGTCGAGAAGCGAAGGAGAGGATTTTTTGAGCGATTTTATCAAATACTCGTTGAGTGTCACTTCATCGTTGCCAAGGGCAAGATATAGTTCCTCGCGGTTGGCAAGGCGGAGATTGCCGAGTATCTTGGTGAGTACTTCGTTGGAGAGGGTAATATCTTGGTCGCGGAGAAACTCTTCGAATATCTCTTTGCCACGCTCGATGGTGGGCTGCTGGCTGCGACGCAAGGCGGCACGAAGGCGAGTTTTCCCTTTTGCAGTGGCGAGGAAGTTAGCCCATTCGGGGTGAGGTGTTTGCGATTGGGATGTAAGTACCTCTACTTGGTCTCCGCTTTTTAGCTTGTGCGATAGTGGTACGAGTTTATGGTTGACCTTTCCGGCGATGCAGTGAGTGCCTATCTGGGAGTGCAGTTCGAACGCTACGTCGAGCACTGTGGCATTGTTGGGAAGAGTCAGTAACTCGCCTTTCGGGGTGAATACCACTATTTCTGACGAGAACAGATTGAGCTTCAGTGTGTCTAAGAAGTCGATTGCGTCGGGCGATGGCTCTTCGAGAATGTCTTTGATGGTATGGAGCCAAGCGTTGAGTTCCGACTCTTCGTCGCTTTCGCCGATTTTATATTTCCAATGTGCGGCAAACCCCTTTTCGGCTATTTCGTCCATGCGTCGAGAGCGTATCTGCACCTCAATCCAGTTGCCATCGGGTCCCATCACCGTGAGGTGTAGAGCTTGATATCCATTGGCTTTTGGTACGCTCACCCAGTCGCGAGTGCGGTCGGGGTGCAGGCGATACAGGTCGGTAATAGCAGAGTAGATGTTCCAGCAGATGGATTTTTCCTGCGTTGGGTCATCGCATTCGAAAATGATGCGACAGGCATATAGGTCGTAGACCTCTTCAAAGGGGATGTGTTTTGTCTCCATTTTGTTCCAAATGGAGTAGATGGATTTGAGCCGGGCTTTGGCTTCATATTTAAGCCCCATGGCATTGAGCTTTTCTTTGATAGGAAGCGAAAAATCGTTGTAGACGCTCGATCGTCGGGCTTCCGATGCTTTGATTTGCTCACGGATACGTTCATAAGCGGCGGGATGCTCATATTTGAAACTGAGGTCTTCAAGCTCAGTCTTGATGGCAAACAAGCCGAGACGATGAGCCAATGGTGCATAGATATAGAGAGTCTCACCGGCGATTTTATATTGCTTGTTGGGAGCCATAGAGCCGAGGGTGCGCATATTGTGCAGGCGGTCGGCCATTTTGAGGAGCACCACACGGATATCTTCCGACATCGTAAGAAGCAGTTTACGGAAATTTTCGGCTTGAGCCGATGCTTTGTCTCCGAATATACCACCGGATATTTTGGTCAATCCGGCTACGAGTTGGGCTATCTTCTTCCCAAAATGTTGCTCGATGTCTTCAACGGTGTATTCGGTATCCTCAACCACGTCGTGGAGAAGGGCGGCGCAAATGGAGGTGGATCCCAATCCGATTTCTTGGCTTGCAATTTTCGCTACGGCAATGGGGTGGAGAATATACGGCTCGCCTGAGCGGCGACGAATGCCTTTGTGGGCTTCGCGTGCAAAATGATATGCTCGCTCTATGATTTCGACTTTCTTGCGGTGGTTGCTGTTGAGATAGCCGTTGAGCACATCTTGGAAAGCCGCTTCAATCATGCGGTTTTCTTCTTCGTTTGTAAGTTGTTTTTTATCCTCCATGATGCAGTAACGTTTGTCGTTAATGACTATTTTTTGCAATATAACTACAAACTTAGCGAAAATCCGCGAAACAACGACAAAAAATTCCGTTACTTTATCAATTTTTTTATGTAAACCGTCATTTAATGGAGTAAGTTGAATGAAAAGGATTCAAGTTAATTGTCGCGCCAATGTTGATGTCCGTAAAAGTATATTTAACTATTTCCACTGCGCAAAAAAAATAGCGGGACAACCCATTGTGAGAGTCCCGCTGACGGTATGATTAGGTAAGGATTATTGTTTATGCAAGTTTTGCAAGCGCCTTGGCCATGCGGTCGAGAGCTTCGCGGATGTTGTCGTCGGAAGTGGCATAGCTCAAGCGGATGTAGCCGGGGCAGCAGAAAGCGTCGCCCGATACGGTAGCCACGTGTCCCTCTTCGAGAAGATACATAGCCAAGTCGGCGTCGT
Source organism: uncultured Muribaculum sp. (assembly GCA_964637445.1). Taxonomy (GTDB): domain Bacteria; phylum Bacteroidota; class Bacteroidia; order Bacteroidales; family Muribaculaceae; genus M3. Next base: position 13,044 of record CAZWWS010000022.1, on the reverse strand, counting down.
TGTTGATCACGTGACCATTGTAGCTTTTGCCGAAGAAGCTCGACACTTCGGGGAATAGGTAGAATGCGCCTTGAGGCTCGTTGACTTTGAGCCCGGGGATTTGCTTGGCGAGCGAAACCACGAGGTTGCGACGGCGCTCAAATGCTTTGCGCATTTCTTCTACACACTCTTGCGAGCCGTTGTAGGCCTCTTCTGCGGCCTTTTGTGCGATTGATGATGCCCCCGAGGTGTATTGGCTTTGGAGCTTATTGGTGGCTTTCGCAACCCAAAGTGGAGCCGCGATGAAACCAATGCGCCATCCGGTCATTGCGTAAGCTTTCGATACACCATTCACAATGATAACTCGGTCGGCGATTTCGGGGAATGAAGCCAATGAGGTGAACGAGCCGGTGAAATTGATGTGCTCGTAGATTTCGTCGGCAAGCACCATGATGTCGGGGTATTTTGCAAGCACATCGACGAGCGCTTGGAGTTCGTCGCGAGTGTAGACGCTGCCGGTAGGGTTGGAGGGAGAGCAGAGTATAATCAAACGGCTCTTCGGGGTGATGGCGGCTTCAAGCTGTTGAGGAGTGATTTTGAAATCCTGCTCGATAGTGGCGGGAACCAATACGTTGTTGCCTTCAGCGAGCTTCACCATTTCTACATACGACACCCATGCCGGAGTGGGGATAATCACTTCGTCGCCGGGGTTTACCACGCTGAGGATCACATTGCAGAGCGATTGCTTGGCACCGCCTGACACTACGATCTGTTCGGGAGCGTAGTCAAGACCATTTTCATCTTTGAGTTTCTTGACGATGGCTTTACGGAGCGACATATAGCCGGGAACGGGCGTATAAAACGAGAAGTTCTCGTCGATAGCGCGTTTGGCTGCCTCTTTTATATGGTCGGGAGTGTTGAAGTCAGGTTCGCCTACCGACAAGTTGATTACATCGATACCTTGAGCCTTGAGCTCGTTGCTCTTCTGCGACATCGCAAGTGTCTGCGAAGGTGAGAGCGATTGAACACGATCAGATATGTGAGTCATTTCCTCTATTATGATTTATAAATTTGCTGCAAAGTTAGCGTATTTCATTGAAATATGAAAGTGAAGTGCAAATAAATCTGTCTATTTGTTGCGTCGGCGTAATCCACCGGCGATTGAAATGTGAGATTTTTTTATCGAAATACGAAATTTTAGTGCTATATTCGCGCAAAAATATATGAGTATGAAAAAACTTGTTTTAGATTTGTATGTCGCTACGGTGGTGGTTGTGTCGATACTTCTCGTATCGGGCTGTTCAGGATCCGGTGATAGCTCGCTGCTTGCGACGGTGCCGGCCGATGTGGTCGCGGTGGTAAATACCAATGCCGACCGATTGCTGAAAGAGGCTGGATGTCAACTTGATGGCAATAAGGTTGTCGTATCAAAAGATTTGGACAAAGTGCTTTCTGCCGAAGAGTATGGTAAAACCTTGAAAGAGGTGCTCGCTTCGGGGGCTATCGACCTGAATTCGATGGTGACGTTTGTTACCAAGGACGAATTGCCGGTCAATACATTGCGTCTCAACGACCCGGATTTGTTTAAGGAGCATATCTCAAAGCTCTCCGGCGAATGGCGCGAAGATGGTGACTACAGCATTGTTAACTATAAAGGTGCAGATATTGTAGTCCGAGATACGCAATGTTGGATATTGGAGACTGAAAGATCGCTGAAAATTCTAAAGGACATCGAACTTGCTGCTCAGCAAAAAAGTATAGTGGCACTTGCCGGCATTGAAAAAGCCCTCACGGCCGATGGAGATGTGCGCGCGGTGATTTCAACTGCCGATTCGGGTATTGCCGATCTGTATGGCGATGCCACTTACCAAGGGGCATGGGCGGCTGTCAATGTTGCTCTCAAAGGTAGCATTGCCGAGGCCGATATGTCGTTGATCTCGTCGAAAGGCGAGCGTCTCGACTTCGCCTCGATGCTGGATGATATCGATGCCGATGTGCTTGACTTGCTCGATAACGACGATTCTAATCTGCTGGCAGTCGGTGTCTCTGCCGATACCGATTGGCCGGCTCTCGTGGCTAAGATTGCTTCGCAGATGTCGCGCGGCGATGCCATGATGCTCTCTATGATAACCCCTTATCTCGAAAAGATCGATGGCACGGTGGCTATGGCGGTAGCTCCGGTGGGTAGCGCTCGCTCGCTCATGTCGTCGATTGCCGGGTGGAAAATCACGTTTGTGGCTCACCTTGAACGTGGCGAAGCTGCAAATATGGTAGAGCAAATCAAAAATTTCATCACTCAAGCCCGCATCCCTATGAGCGAGGAAGATGATATGACTATCGTATCGCTGCCCGAAAGAGATGTTCGCTTCGGCGAGCGCGCCGGCTATTTGGTAGTCACCACGAGAGACGTTTATGGCTCGGGAGCCGATCAGTTTGCTTCGGCAGTCAAAGGCAAGAAAGCTGTGGCTTGTGTTGATGTGCCTTATAATAGCGAACTTATGAAGGCACAGTCGCTTAAGTATGGCTACTCAGCCACTCTGTCGGCCGAGAAAAATGAGTTGTCGTTGCGTGTGTCGCTCAATGGAGCTAACGTCGGTATTATAGAGGCTCTTATCGCCGAGGTGGCTAATGATATAAAGGAATAACGATGGCGATAGAGTTGCATGGAGTGCTGCCCGAAGTGTTTGCTGTGCAGCAAGCCGAGCGGCGCATTGCCGAGTCGCAAGTGTGGTTGTCGGATGTGACATTCAGCGAAGGCTCAACCTATCTTGTGGAGGCGGTCTCCGGCGCCGGCAAGTCGTCGCTATGCAGCTTTCTCTACGGCAATCGCAACGACTATCAAGGCGACATCCTATTCGATGGCACGGATATTCGCTCGCTCTCCATCTCCCAATGGTGTCGCACCCGGTGCGAATATATTGCCCTTCTCCCACAAGAGATGCGCCTGTTTCCCGAACTTACGGCGATGGAGAATATCGAAATCAAAAATCGCCTGACTGCCTGCAAATCGTCCTCGCAAATCGTCGAGATGCTCTCACGTCTTGAGATCGACGACAAAATCGATACACCTGTAGCGCGCCTGTCGGTCGGACAGCAGCAACGAGTGGCTATTGTGCGCGCACTCTGCCAGCCGATGCGCTTTCTCTTGCTCGACGAGCCTGTGAGCCATCTCGACAGTCGGTGCAATCGCTTGGTGGCGTCGCTCATTGCCGATGAGGCTCGCCGACAAGGCGCCGGGGTGATAGCCACATCGGTAGGCAATCAGATAGCTCTATCGTTCGACCATATATTAAAGATGTAGTATGGGCAAAAATATAGTGTGGCGATTGTTGCGCCATAATATCAAGGTAGGGCAGTTGCTCGGATATGCGATAGCAAACCTCGTGGGGCTTGCCATCGTGCTCACTGCGTTGCAATTCTATCGCGACGTCACCAATGCTGAGTCGGGCGACGATGCCTATATCTCGCGCGACTATCTCATCATCTCAAAGCGTGTCGAGGGGCTCGGGTCACTGCTTGGAGGCGAGGCTTCGTTTGCTGCCGATGAGGTGGCCGACGTAGAGGCTCAGCCGTGGGCAGCGAGGGTAGGGCGCTTCACCTCGTCGGGCTACGACGTGTCGGCCTCCATTGATATGGCCGGTCGCCACATGTCGACAGCCCTGTTTTTTGAATCGATACCCGACGAATTTTTCGACCTCTCGCCCGCGGGGTGGGCATTTGACCCCGCCGAGCCTGAAATCCCTATCATCATATCCAAAGACTATCTGACGCTCTATAACTTCGGCTTCGCATCGTCGCGCGGACTTCCGCAGCTGAGCGAGGCTATGATCGGCATGGTGCCGCTCACGGTATCCATCAGCGGAAACGGCCGTCAGCAATATTTCCCGGCGCGTATCGTAGGATTCTCATCGCGACTCAACACGATAGCTGTGCCCGAGGGGTTTATGCAGTGGGCCAACTCTCGCTTCTCCTCCGAGCCGGCGGCCGACCCCTCGCGCCTTATCATCGAAGTGTCGTCGTTTGGCGATCCGGCCATTGATGCCTATATGTCGTCCCACGGCTACGAGGTGGCGGGCGACAAGGCTTCATCCTCTCGCACGGCTTATTTCCTCACCATCGTCACATCGGTAGTCGTTGCCGTCGGGGCGGTCATTTCGCTGCTCGCACTGTTTATATTGCTGCTGAGCATCTACCTGCTGTTGCAGAAAAATCGCGACACACTTCGCGACCTGATGCTCTTGGGCTATTCGCCTCGCCAAGTCGCAGCCTATTACTATCGTATAGTTTTGGTCATCAACGCTATAGTCCTGGCGACTTCTGTTGTTGTAGTGCTTGTGGCTCGCTCGCTGTGGCAGGCGCCGCTCGCATCGCTCGGACTGTCCTCTGCCTCGCCGCTTCCCGGTATCCTCTGCGGAGTGATAATCGTAGTCGTAATTTCGATAATAAATATGGTGGCAATCTCGCGCAACGTCACCGCCGTTTTTGTCGAAAATCGAAGTCGAAAATGTTAAAATTTCGGCCAATCGCAAATTAACACTGGTTAAATCTTTCGCAAAAAGTATGTTTTTAAGCATAAGATTGTGATAATTTGGGAAAATATTACTTATTTTGTCCCCGATAAGCAAGACCTTATCAGTTGTTTACGAGAGTATAATACGAAAACTGCAAACGAATAGCCTGCACTAAGTAGTTAACCTGCAACATGATAGCGCCGCAACCATTGGTCTGAAGCTGCCACCGGTGGACACTATCTACGCACTATTCCCCATTATCGCGTGTCCTGTCGTGAACAAAAAACTGCAAAAAAACAGAGACTAATATAAATTAATTGTAAAACCCAAGTAAAACTAAAAAATTCCTGCATGAAGAACATTTGTTTTCAAATGAATCGGAAAGCATGGCTCGCCATCGCGATGGTGCTTTGTCTTTCTTTCCCGGCTTTGGCGCAGAAGATCACAGTACAAGGTACTGTTGTTGACCCCGCCGGTGAGCCTCTTATTGGAGCCAGCGTTCTCGCTCAAGGTAGTGCTGTCGGTACTGCTACTGACTTCGACGGTAACTTTTCTCTTGACGTTAATCCTGACGCTTCTCTCGTAGTTAGTTACGTAGGTTACAACACTCAGACAGTTGCTGTCGATGGTCGTACCTCAATCAAAATCGTTCTCCAAGAGAACACTGTAGTTCTTGAAGAAGTCGTAGCCATCGGTTACGGTGTCGTTAAGAAAGAAGATGCTACCGGTTCTGTGGCTACTATCAAGCCCAGTGAAATCGACGCCGGTCTTGCTACTTCAGCTTCCGACCTCCTTGTGGGTTCATCTCCCGGTGTGGTTGTAACTACTTCTGGTTCACCTTCTGGCGGCTCTAACATCCTCATCCGTGGTGGTGCTTCTCTTAACGCTTCTAACGAGCCTCTTATCGTTATCGATGGTGTGCCCATGGATACTAAGGGCCTTACCGGTTCTTCCGACCCCCTTTCGATGGTATCGCCCGAAAACGTGGAGTCAATGACCATTCTCAAGGATGCTTCTGCTACCGCTATCTATGGTTCGCGCGCATCTAATGGTGTGATCATCATCACCACTAAGAAAGGTAAGAGCGGCAAGCCTCAAGTAAACTTCACCGCTAATATGTACATCAACACTCCGCGTAAGTATGTTGACATGATGGACGGTGACCAATTCCGCAACTTCATTCTCGGTAAATATGGTGAAGACTCTGAGCAAGCTAAGGCTCTTGGTACTGCTAACACCGATTGGCAAAAAGAAATCCTCCGCACAAGCATATCTCACGACTATAGCTTGAGCGTTGGTGGTACTGCCGGAGACTTCCTCCCCTACCGCTTCTCGGTTTCTTATACTGCCAACGATGGTATCGTTCGCACCACTTCTATGGATCGCGTAGTTGCAAGCATGAACCTTTCTCCGAAGTTCTTCAACGGTATGCTCAGCGTTAACGCTAACGCTAAGGGAGCTTACGTTCGCAACAACTATGCCCAGATCAACAACTCAATCAGCTTCAACCCTACTCTTCCCGTTTACTCGGCTGAAGGTAACGTATTCAACAACTACACCACTTATGTTGGTCAAGGTATTGCTACTCCTGAAAACTCAGGCGCCGACATCAATACTCTTAAGGAACTCAACCCGGTTTCATTGTTGAATGAATACTCTTCGAAGGCCGATGTTTACCAAAGCGTTGGTAACATCCAATTCGACCTCACCATGCCGTTCTTGCGCGAACTCAAGGCTAACCTCAACCTCGGTTACGACATCCAAAAGGGTAACTGCTACAATGTTGTTAACGCCGGCTCGCCTCAAGCATGGAAAGATGGTAACCAGATCCTTGCTCCTAATGATAAGGGTGAGATCGTGCCTACCACTATCAAAGATGGTAACGGTACTCGCACTAAGCAATATCAATACAAGTACAACCTCCTTCTCGACTTCTACTTGAACTACAAGAAGGAATTCGACGCTATCAAGTCTAACCTTGATGTTACTGCCGGTTACTCTTGGCAGAAGTTCCGCAACCGCGGTCACAACTACACCATCGTTAACTCAGGTGAAAATAAGGGCATTCAAGCTAATCCTACTTACTACTATAGCAACCCCTACAACTTGGTATCATTCTTCGGTCGTATCAACTACGGCTTCATGAATCGCTACTTGGTTACCTTCACCGTACGTTATGATGGTACCAGCCGTTTCAGCGAAGACAACCGCTGGGGTACATTCCCCTCTGTAGCTCTCGCGTGGAAGCTCCTCGACGAGCCATTTATGGAACCCGCTCGCGACATCTTCAACGAACTTAAGATTCGTGGTGGTTGGGGTATCACAGGTCAACAAGACCTTGGCGACGACCTCTTCCCCTACTTGCCTATCTACTCGTTGACTACAAGTCCTCAATATACCTATCCTTCTGTGACAGGTCAAGGTTCGGTATCTCTCCCCACTCGTCCTAACAGCTACAACACTGACATCAAGTGGGAAGAAACCACTACTTGGAACGTAGGTCTTGACTTCGCTATCCTCAACAACCGCATCAATGGTAGCGTTGACTTCTACAAGCGTAAGACCAAAGACCTCTTGACTTGGGCTACCTACGCTGCAGGTTCTAACCTCTCTAACGCAGGTAACATGAACATTGGTGACCTCGAAAATACCGGTGTTGAATTTACCATCTCTACTCGTCCTATCGTTACTAAGGACTTCACTTGGAACTCTGACTTCAACGTAGCTTGGAACAAGAACGAAATCACTCGTCTTGCCGAAGGTTCTAACTACACCACCGGTGGTATCTCAGCTGGTACCGGTTCTACCATCCAAAAGCACGAAGTAGGCTATCCTGCTTACAGCTTCTATGTTTACGAACAAGTTTACGACGCTGACGGTAACCCCATCGAAGGTCAATTTGTTGACCACAACGGTGACGGTGAAATCAATGAGGCCGACAAGTATCTCTACCACAGCCGCGACCCGAAGGTGACTATGTCTTGGAGCAATACATTCAACTACAAGAACTGGGACCTCGGTATCGTACTCCGCTCTAACATCGGCAACTACGTTTACAACGACGTTCAAGCAGGTAGCTCTTCGATGACTGCCACTGCTACCACTCCGTTGAGCAACCTCATGGCCGATACATTCCTCTTCAACGAAGTTAACCTCAAGCAAGCTCAGAGCGACTACTTCGTTCAAAATGCAAGCTTCGTACGTTGCGACAACATCACTCTCGGTTACACTTGGAACAACCTCTTGAACGATGCACTCCGCCTCCGCGTATACGGTGCTGTTCAAAACCCATTCGTTATCACCAAATACAAAGGTCTCGATCCTGAAGTATTCTCCGGTATCGACAACAACCCGTATCCTCGTGCTACCACTTACTCAATCGGTGTAGTTGCTCAATTCTAATTTCTTAATTTCTAAAATTGCATAACATGAAAATATATAAATATTTGGCAATTGGTTGTGTGGCATTGGGCATGAGCGTCACTTCGTGTGTTAACGACCTCGATCTTACCCCCGATGACCCCAACAAGGCTACCGAGCTTGTTGGTGCCGACGAATACTACGGCTTCTTGGCTCAATGCTACAGCGGTCTCGTACTTTCAGGTATCAATGGTGGTAGCGACATCACTGTAGACGACGGCGGTGCCGGTGTCTACTCTCGTCAGCTCTGGAACCTCCAAGAACTTTGTTCCGACGAAGCTCTTATCGGTAAAAACTGGAACGATGCCGGTATCGATGAACTCGACTTCTCTACTTGGGCTGTCGACAACCACTGGCTCTATGAAGCATACTCTCGCTTCACTTTCCAAATCGCGATGTGCAACGAGTTCCTTCGTTCTATCGACAACGCTGCAGGTCTTATCGATGATAGCGAAATCGCTACTATGAAGGCTGAAGTTCGCACTCTTCGCGCTCTTTCTTACTATCACATGATCGACCTCTTCGGTAAAGGTCCTTGGACCACCGAAGCAAGCTCTGTAGGTGTAACTCCTCCTACTTTGGAGCGTGCTGATCTTTATGCCAACGTAGTTGCCGACCTCAAGGAAGCTGTGCCTCAATTGACTCCTGCCGCTTCTCAAATCTATGGTCGTGTATCTCGCGAAGCCGGCTATATGCTTCTCGCTAAGCTATATCTCAACGCTGAAGTTTACACCGGTACTGCTGCTTGGGCTGAATGTGCTGCCGCTTGTCAAGAAATTCTCAAGACTATCAACACTCTTGCCCCCGACTATAAGTACCTCTTCTGCGGTTCTAACGACAAGTATGCTCGTGGTGGAGAGCTCCTTTGGGTGATCCCGCAAGACGAAAATACTACTCAGACCTACGGTGGTACTACTTACCTCGGTTTGGGTGCTGTCAACGCCAACTACTCTGCTGAAGAAAACAATCAATTCGGTCTTAACGTGACCGGTTGGGGTGGCCCTCGTTTGCGCCCTGAGCTCGTCAACGCTTTTGCGCCCGGCGACGTTCGCGCTCTCTTCCACGCAGGTTCTTTCAAGAACAATCTTGAAAATCTCTCTGAATGGACGGTGGATGGTAGCGGCTACATGTGTGTGAAGTTCCGCTACACCCGCGAAGACAACTACTACAACGACGAAACCGTAGGCGACCTCTACTTGAACGCTACCGGATTCAACAATGCCGACTTCCCCTTGTTCCGTCTTGCCGATACATTCCTCATGCTTGCTGAATGTCAGCTCAATGGTGTATCTTGCGACGGTCAAACCTACTTCGACAAAGTGCGCGAGCGTGCCGGTCTTACTCCTATCACCCTCACTGCCGACAACCTCCTCAAAGAACGTCTCTGCGAGCTTTATTGGGAAGGTCATCGTCGTAGCGACTTGATCCGCTTCGGCAAGTTTACCGGCGGTTCTTACCTCTGGTCTTGGAAGGGTGGCGTCCTCGAAGGTCAAGCCACTTCGGCTCACCGCAATTTGTATGCTATCCCCTCTAACTATGTTCCAACCGTAGGTCAAAACCCCGGTTATTAATTGATGTAGATGTCTAATCACATTAACAGAGAATCTAAAATGAAGAAATTTTCAATAATGTTTGCGTGCTTTGTGGCGGCTCTCGGTTTCGTAGCTTGCGAAGACGATAAAGATCCTGTTTACCAAGTACCCACAGAATTCGTGCTCAATACTCCGGCTACCGCCAATCAGTTTTATGAGCTTAACGACGAGGGAACTATCACCCTCACTTGCTCTCAGCCCGACTACGGCTTTGCTGCTGTGACCAACTACTCTGTAGAAGTGTCGCTAACTCCCGACTTCGCTGAAGTAAACACTTTTGAACCTCAAAATGCTACTTCTACTGTTCTCGTCCTTCCGATGAAGCGCGTAGCTCAAGCTATCAACGACCTCCGCGGCATCAAGACTATCGGTGATTACACTCCCGAAGGTCCTCGCTCGATCTATATTCGTGCCATTGCTTCGCTCACAGGTGTTGAAAGCAGCGTTATCAAGTCAAATGGTGTAGAACTTAAGAACGTGCAAACTTATGCTACCGTTCGCGAGCCGGGCATCATCTACCTCGTTGGTAAACCCTCCGGTTGGCAAGAACCTGCTGCCGGCAATGCTGCTCACTATGTCGATAATGGTTGGGTGCTTTCGGAAGCTGCCGATGGTATCGACTCTAAGATCTATTATGGTACATTCACTATCAATCCCGAAGAGTTCATATTCCGTTTCTACACCGAACTTACCGGTTGGGATGGTGGCGCTTCTATCGGTTCTCAAACTGATGACAATCCTATCGATATCGAGCTTATCGGTGGCACTTACTCAGGTAAAGTTTCAGTGCCCGGTAAGGGTTCATGGCAAGTGCCTAACTTCGAAGGTGGTACTGTCAACATGACCGTCAACCTCAACGACAAAACTGTTTACTTTGAAGTCGTTAGTGAATAATCGAATTTAATCATTTCTTGACCTCCGGCGGTCTGAGGCCGCCGGGAGTCATCAAATAATCAACAAAAATAGATATGAAAAAATATAGCATATTTTTGATGGCAGCTCTTGCTCTCGGATTCACTGCTTGCGACGACGTTCAAGACGTAGTGTCTATCCCGCAGTCAAATCCTCAAGAGGCTATCATGGCTGCTGATGGTGTCACAGTTGCTACAGGCGAATCTCTCGCTACAGGCTCTGTCAACCTCCAGTCGATCAACGACAACGCTGCTAAGGTTGCCGCTCTCAACATCGTGGAAGTAAAAGACCTTCCCGCCGGCCAAAGCGTTAAAGTAGTGATGGAACTTTCTGACGTTGAAGACTTCTCCAACGTGCAACTCCTTCAAACCGAAGTTGCCGAAAACGTGGCTTATGTAGCTCCCGCTGATTGGAATGCTGCTCACATCGCTCTCTACGGCAAAAATCCCATGGAACGCACTTCTTACGTGCGCTACGCTTTATATGCCCTCAACGGCGACTCTGAAGTGCGCCTCGGCTACGACGCTGAAACCAAGGCCGGCGTTTACTACAACGCTTCGGCCATCAACGTCACTCCGTTCAACCCCGAAGTATGGATCGAAGAAGCCTACTACGTAGTAGTAAACGGCGACAAAGCTAACGCCAAGCTCATCGATCGTCTCAATCCTGAAACTGACCGCTTTGACGCCCCCAACTATCGTGTTATTTTCTCTGCAAACGAAAACGACACTTGGCAAATCTATCCTCAGTCAGCTATCAATGGTGATGCTGCAGTCTATGGTCCTGAAACCGAAGATGCTACAACAGGTACTCTCGTTGAAGGTGGCTCAGGTGTTGTGACCCTTGCTACCGACTATGTAATCACTATCAACATGGAAACTAAAGAATTCCAACTTTCTGAGGCTATTAAAGAAATGTATGTTGCTGTTGGTAGTAATTCTATAGCACGTAACAATCTTGCTATGCCGACCAGTGATTATGTGACATATAGCGGTTATATCGTAGTTAAGGATAGTTTCCGTATTTATACTGCCGCCACTACACGCGCTCGCACTTATGGCGCCGCTTCAGGTGCAGTAGCAGCATTAGATGGCAACAAGTACATCATAGATGTTGCTTACAACTCTCCGGATCCTATCGTTTTCGGTCTTTCAGGCATTGTTCCGATGTGGGCTACTCTTAATATTAACAGTTTGACGCTTGAAGCTATTGCTATCAACTCAATTGGTGTTATTGGCGACGCTACTCCCACCGGATGGGATTCAGACACAGACATGACCACTACCGACAATATCGTTTGGACAATTACTGACATTGCTCTCGGTGAAGGTACTGTTAAGTTCCGTGCAAACGATGGTTGGGATGTAAACTGGGGTGGTACAGTGGACAATCTTGTTGCAAACGGAGATAATATCGTGGTTCCCGAAGCCGGTACTTATGATATTACCCTCGACTTCAAGGCTAACACTTGCACTATGACAAAGAAATAATCCACACGATTATATTCCCCATTAAAAGCGAGCGCGATGCCTCACGGCACCGCGCTCGCTCCATATATCCCCCATCCGGTCGGTTGTATTTCATTTTTGAGGTATAATTTGCCGTTATCGGGCGCATATTATCTGTGAAATAATTTGCCGTTATCGGGCGCATATATTAATGCGCCCCTACGGATAATTCCGAAACTGATTGCCGTTGTGATGATGTTTGCAATGTCCCTGTAGGGGCGGATTAATATATCCGCCCCGAATGTGACGCCCCGAATGTGACGCCCCGAATGTGTCGCCCCGAATGTGTCGCCCCGAATGTGACGCCCCGAATGTGACGCCCCTAATGTGACGCCTCGGATGTGACGCCCCGGATGTGTCTACCACCGGTCGGGTATCAGATGTCAATGTCGCTAAAACCAACAAAAACGTTGGCATATAATTTGATTACTTGTACGAAATGGCGTATTTTTGTGTGCAAATGGATATTATGAAAAATCTTGAACAAAAACATAGAAAATCTATACGTCTTAAAGGCTATGATTATTCGCAAGAAGGCGTATACTATGTTACTTTATGTACGCAAGACAAGGAATGCCTATTTGGCGTTTGTGCAGACGGCGAGGTTCGCTTAAATGCTGCAGGGAAGATGGTTGAATATTGGTACTATGAGGTCGAAAAACGTTTTAAGGATTATGCTTGCCTTGAGATGATAATAATGCCAAATCATATCCACTTTATGTTGCAAAATCTTGGTACGTCAAGTAGAATCAATCCAATGTTATCGAATGTGCCATTATCTGACGTGATAAGGTGGTTTAAGATTATGACAACAAGAGGATATATCGGTCTGGTTAAATCAGGTAAATGTAAGCCTTTTCGTGGTAAGTTGTGGCAACGAAACTATTATGAACATATAGTGCGTAATGGGTTATCTTATCAATCAATTTGTGATTATATAATGACTAATCCAATACGTTGGGGAAATATTTGACATCATTAGGTGCATATATTATTTGGGGAATAATCTGACGATGCCGTTTTGTAAAAATCTGCGTGGTCAAACGTGTCGCCCATTGTGTATGTGTTTTTTTTTGTGTGATAATCTGCCGTTATCGGGCGCATATATTAATGCGCCCCTAC
>CAZWWS010000021.1:0-39733 GCA_964637445.1 uncultured Muribaculum sp. | reverse complement strand
TCCCATTCAGAACTGGCGGTAAACTTGCATTGATTGGTTTGGGGTATTGTGGGTATGAGGGTACCCTCGGCATTGCCCACGCCATTCTCCAACACTTGGCAGCCAAATTGCCTATCTCGCGTTTGCAACGCGACTTGACCGACTCTACGGTGCTTCGCAACATCGGTGTGCCTTTGGCGCACACTGTCATTGCCATCTCTTCTACTCTCAAAGGCTTGAACAAGTTGCTTCTCAACGAGGCTGCTATCTCGGCCGACCTTGACGCTATGTGGAATGTGGTGGCTGAGGGTATTCAGACTATCCTCCGTCGCGAAGGCTATCCGAAGCCCTACGAGACTCTCAAGGAACTTACGCGCACCAACACTACCGTCACAGCCGAATCGATAGCTGCATTTATCGACACTCTCAACGTGTCGGATGAGGTGAAAGCCGAGCTTCGTCGTCTGTCGCCGCATAGCTACACCGGATATTAAGCATCACAGAAATCAATGATAGTAAAAATGCGAGGGGCACTTTACCGCGGTGAAGTGCCCCTCGCTGATATTGTTATAGAGATATTTATAACTTGATTGTGACTCCCTGCTTGATGGTCTTGCAGCCGGCAAGTCCGGAGCGTATTATCTCGTTGCAGCGAGCTGTGTCGGCTCGTGCCTCAGTGATGGTCATCGGCAGCTCATGGATTTCCGTTATGGTCGCACCGGGGATTATGGCGGCTTTTAGCTCTGTGAGCGATGGTGTATCACTCAGCTTGGCATATTCGCCGTAAGTGTAGGTGGTGAATACCGAAGTGGAGCTTATGCCACGGCTGTCGAGCAAATATCCGTCGGCAAGCACGATGGGCATATTCTCCGGATTGATGTCGGTGGTAGCCGGAAATGATACTATCTGACCGGTCGACGGACTGATGGTTACCGGCACATTCTCGCGGTAGTCGCCCGAGGTCTTGTAGATGCGAGCACGTGGCACATGTGAGCCGGTGTTGTTAACCAACTTGCCGGCCACTATTGCCACTCCCTCTTGGGGAGTAGCAACGTCGGGCTTGGTAGTGGTGCATGCGATAGCCACTGCGGCAAGTGCTATGACAATCAGTCTTATCATTATTTCTTGATGAGTTGTTTTGCGGCTACGCCATCAGCGGTGCGGATGGTGACGATATAGTTGCCTGCTGCGAGAGAGCTTACGTCTACAGTTGTGTTGTTGTCGCCAACGGCGCCTATGCCGAGCATCTTGGCGCCCGACAACGACCAAACATCGATGCTCTTAATGTCGCTTTGAGTTTCGATATTGATTTCGTTGTCAGCCGGATTGGGATACATCTTCACTTCGACTGCATCAACCACTACGGCATCGATACCGGCATCCTCAGCAAGTGTGAATCTGAGTATTTTATACTGATTGATGGCAGTGAGGCCATTGCTTGTGGAGTCGTACTTAAAAATGGTGGCAAAGTACTCAGAGCCGGCTGTTCCGGTGGCCGTCATATCGCAATCGAACGATACATCCACCGACTGATTTGCCTCAATAAATTGCGGTGCCGACATATATCCATCAAGACTATATACTTGTTCGCCATATACATATGGGAATATGAGGCAGTATAGATAGTCGGTGAAATAACCTTCGGTACAAGTGATTGTCGAGATGACAGTGAAGTCGTCTTGTTTAACGGCTGTTGTGTTGCCATCAGCCATCTTCATGTCGGTGATGTCGATAGTGGTAGTTCCAACAGCAGCATTGAGCGTGATTGGATAATATTCACTAATCACATTACTATAGGCATCAATAAATGCAAGATTGTAGTCGCCTGCCTTGATGGTAGTGCCGGTAAACATTTCCAATACATTGATTTCTTGAGCCTCATCTTTTGTTACATTTACCGGAATACCATCGGTTGCGGTGGTAAGCGTGCCGGTAGTTGAATTATAGAGAGCCACCTTAATACTACCTAAATATTCCTCCTCTGAGCAGGTGAGGGTAGCATCGATTGAGAAGTAGCCATCGATATAGAATGGTGAATTTATCTTCACGTTAGACACCTTCAACCCTGATGTAAGAGTCGGTGATGTTACTTTTACTTTGGTCGATGTGACTTCTATTGTTAAATAGTTGATACAATTGATACCCGTTGGTACGTCATACCATGTCTCATTGTATTTATAAGCCGGAGTGGCAGTGTAGGTGCCGTCTTTGGTGAATTTGGTTGACAAAACAGAGTAGCTGTTGTAGCCATAAAGATAACCTAAAGATGCGGCTTTTATCTGGATAGAACTATTGGCCTCTACATACATTGTTGTGCCGCCTGTTGATACCAATTTAACTCCGGGAGTGATAGTCAAATCGAATGAAGAATAGTTGATGAAGAAATCGGCGCTGAATTTTACTAATTGGCTTGCGCTCTTTGTTACGTTTTTGGGCGAAGCATTGAAATTTCCTTGACATACAATGTTGGGCGATGCTGTACCACCTGCGTTTGGCTTGATGTTAAGCAAAATGCCTTGACCTACATTATATCCGGCTGATGTTCCTCCAGCTCCTTGCTCGTTTGGATTAAGTGCCGAAAGACGGAAGTAACCATTGCTTACGCCGCTCCATCCCCAGTTTATGTGGAAATAGCCGTCTTTGTATCCATCGCACACAAATGCGTGGCCTCCTTCGTCGTTTTCGCCGTCATAATACACCGGGCCTACATTGGCGAGGTTCTCGTAAATCATGTTTTCCCAATCGGCAATGTGATAGTTGTCGCGGAAATAGTAACAGATTGATTTGTCATAACCGAAATTGTTGATAAGAGCCATCATGGCATCGGTAGTCCCGGCTCCACTGGCACTACTGCTATACTCCATAAATGAGGCGACACCGCAATGATACATTAGCGTTGCTACTGCTTTTTTTTGAGCTTCGGTTTCGTTTCCGGTATAGGTGTCAGCCATATTGGCCCAATCGTAGGTGGTCGCACCGAAATCGGCTGTTTGGGTAGCATTGATGTTTGTCGGGATATAGCTGTTGCTGCCTGTTCCCTTCACGGGCCACTCGTGATAGTTCATAATTTGAGCCATTGCTGTAGCCACACATCCGGTGTAGCTTTTGCCGTAGCTGTCCTCAGGACATAGGGCATTGTAAGGCGAACCTTGATCCCAAAGAGTGGTTACCAAAGGCTTGATTTCCGACTTGGCTGCCATCGGAGTAATGGTTGAGTAAGTAGATGTGCCATTTTCGATAGCCCAGACTATTTCAGTCTCATAGTCGGCAAGGAATGCCTTCATATTTGAGGGAATATTCTCTGCATCAAATTTTCCGGTGTCGGAATATCCGAGGATAGGAGCAGCTACGTCGTCGGCCGATACGATTGTAAAGCCGTTGCCGTTGCTGTTGTCAAATACATAGTAGAGAGCCTTGGCGTTGTGTGTCGCCGTAAACGAGGGCTTCTCGGCTACCGATGCAGGCACGATGCGCCCTGCATTTGCGCGTTGCAATGCTTCTTCCGGCGTGAGCTGACGTGCCGGCAATTGAATAGCCCCACAGAGCATGAGGGCTGTAAGGAGTAACGTTTTTTTCATATCTTAATCTATATCAATTTTTTTTCTTATAAGCTGTTGTAAGAGGGGCTGAACGTGTCGCCTCGCGTGATGTCGCCGGTGCTAAGGCCGAGTTTCAGCCAGCGCGAACGTTGAGCCGATGTGCCGTGGTTGAACGATTCGGGTACGGTGTAGCCTTGCGCTTGTTTCTGCAAATAGTCGTCGCCGATCTTTTGGGCTGCATTCAAGGCTTCATCGATATCGCCATCTTCGAGCGAGCCGAATAGTCGGTTGTCGTGATAAGCCCACAAACCGGCGTAGAAGTCGGCTTGCAGTTCGAGACGCACACTTATGCGGTTGCTTTCAGCTTCGCTCACTTGTTGCATCTTTGAGTGGGCATCGGTGAGTGTGCCTAACAGATATTGCACATGGTGCCCCACTTCGTGAGCTATCACATAGGCATAGGCGAAGTCGCCATCGGCACCGAGTGTCCGGCGCATATTGCTGAAAAACGATAGGTCGATATACACACATTGGTCGCCTGAGCAGTAGAACGGACCGGTCTGCGATGAGGCATAGCCGCATCCTGAGTTGACAGCGCCGGTAAATAGCACGAGTGTCGGAGGCTCGTATTCAAGTCCCATCTTGCGAAATTGCTCTGTCCACACATCCTCAGTTCCGGCTAGTATCTGCTTGGAGAAGCGTGCGAGTTCTTCCTCCTCTTCGGTGGGGGTGTATTCGCCTTGTTGCTCAGTGAATATGGCAGATGTGTCGGCTTGACTTAACACATCAAGAGGGTTTCCTCCCATAAGCCATGTGATAAGGCCGGCGATTATCAATCCGCCTATGCCGAGGCCGCCGGCTTTGGTGGCGGTGCCACGACGTCGACGGTCGTCGACATTGCTACTCTCTCTGCGTCCGTTTAGTCTCATATTTGCAAATTATGGATTTTATTGTTGCAAAGATAGTTGAAACGGATAGTAAAAGCAAAAAAAAGCGCCGAAAATGGTATTTCCGACGCTCTTAATGTGGTTAATTATGAATAATTTAGAAATAAAACTCTTCATCTTTGTCGTAATGTAACATTCCGCTACCTACATCGTGAGCTATGTTGCATCCCATCGAGTTGGCTACGATGGCAAGAGCAAACTTTGTGGCTGCGGCCGGACCATTGGCGGTGATGACGCGGTCGAGTGCCACTACGGGGGTGTCTTGCATCGTCGCTTTGTCGCATAGTTTTTCAAAGCCCGGATAGCAGGTGGCCTCTTTGCCGTCGAGGATTCCTAATGGTGCTAACACCACGGCGGGAGCCGCGCAGATGGCTGCAATTTTTCCATTGGGAGCATGGGCGCGAAGCATTTCACAGAGGGTTTTGCATTCCGACAAATTGGTCGAGCCGGGCATGCCTCCGGGGCAGATGAGCCATTCGGCATTACTGGTGTTGATGTCGGCGATAAGAGTGTCGGCCACTACGGAGATGCCATGCGCTCCGGTCACTAAGGCTTCATCGGTGATGGATACTGTCTTCACCGGCATGCCGGCACGGCGCATGATGTCTACTACCGATAGAGCTTCTATCTCTTCAAAGCCGTTGGCAAGAAATATGAATGACTGTTTCATAAAGGTATAAAAATTGGAGTTAGTATGATGTTTATTGCAAATATAACACTCTTTCGCTAATATCGTTCACGAAATTTTCTTAATTTTGAACAATAATTTTTATAATTCCATCTGTTATGAATGCTAAGTGTCGAAAAATACGATTGTTGAGTTGTGTCGCAGTGCTGATTGCTATTTTGTCATATAGCTGTGGCAGTGCCGAGGCTTATCGTAGTTGCGACGGGGTGGTGTGGGGCACTACCTATCACATCGTCTATCGTAGCGACAAGTCGCTCGACGATGCGGCAATAGATGCCATGCGTCGGGTAGAGATGTCGCTATCGGTGTTTTGCGACTCATCTTTGGTAAGCCAAATCAATCGTAACGAGACTGACGAGGTCGACGATATGTTTATCCACATATTTAATATGTCAAAGCAAGTCAATTCTCTCAGCGGTGGAATGTTCGATCCTACGGTTTCTCCGTTGGTCAATCTATGGGGCTTTGGCTATAAAAACGATCCGGGGAATCCCTTGCAAGAGCAAATCGATAGTGCGTTGGCCGTGGTAGGTATTCAGAATTGTATCATTGCTAATCGCTGTATAGTGAAACCTTTCGATGACACTGAGTTTAATTTCAGTGCTATCGCCAAGGGATATGGCTGCGATGTGGTGGCTGAAGCATTGCGCCGCAATGGGTGCCATGACTATATGGTGGAGATAGGCGGTGAGATTGTAGTGGCAGGTCGTTCGCCACGCGGCGGCTCATGGAACGTGGCTATCGATGCCCCGATAGAGTCGGCAGATACCATTGTCCACGAGCGGATGGCGATGATTGCTGTCGATTCGTGTGCCGTAGCCACCTCCGGCAACTATCGTAATTACCGACTTACCGATAGCGGAAAAGTGAGCCACACGCTCAGTCCGATTACCGGCTATCCGGTCGAGACTTCGACACTGAGTGTCACTGTCGTGGCTCCGTCGTGTGCACTTGCCGATGCTCTTGCCACGGCTTGTATGGCAATGGATGGCGATAGAGCCAAAGCTATGATTGAGCGATTGGATGGGGTGTCGGCTCTATTCGTGTCAGCCGATTCTACCGGTCGATTGCAGATGTCTCCTACAAGCCGTTTTCCGGCAATAAAGTAATCACAAAAATATCGGCTGTCTCCCGACAACCGACATTTTCCTTAACCTTAAATCTAATACCATGAAAAACACAGTGCAAATATAGTAATTATGCCTTTAGAACATCCGCCACATGGAATTGTTCGCGTTTTAACTGAATTTAACCCTAAAAATGTCGCACCTTTGTAACTTCTTTGTAACTTAGTCGTCGAAAAAAATTTTTTGACCATGAGAATTAAAATATTGATAGTAGACGACGAAGAGCCGATGTGCGAAATCTTGAAATTTAACCTTGAGAAAGACGGTTATAAGGTGGACTATGCTTTGAGCGGCACAGAGGCTTTGCAGCTCGACTTGTCGGCATATTCGATGTTTATCCTCGACATTATGATGGACAACATCAGCGGTTTTGATTTTGCCAAACGGTTGAAAAATAATCCGTCGACCCAAAACACGCCTATCATATTTTGCTCGGCATTGGATGGCGAGGAAGACACTGTGATGGGGCTTAATATCGGTGGCGACGATTATATCCGAAAGCCTTTTGCCATTGGCGAAGCCTTGGCTCGTGTGCGTGCCGTGTTGCGTCGTAGCCACATCTCCGAACAGTTGGCTTATAATCGTTCGCAAGCTCTGTGTGAGCCCGATATTACCTACCGCACTATGCGTGTCGACCGCAACGAAAGGGTGTGCTATATCAACGCTGCGCCCATAAAGCTCACTAAGACCGAATACGAGATATTGATGTTTTTTCTCACTCACCGCAATCGCATCTATACTCGTGATGAAATCATACGGCATGTGTGGCCGGGCGATGTGGTGATTACCAATCGTACCATAGATACCAACATCACTCGTCTGCGTAAAAAATTGTGTGAATACGGCGACAATATAGTCACCCGATTAGGCTTTGGCTATGGCTTTAAAGAAACATATTAGCTATCGCTGGCGACTGTTTATCCCTTGGACGTTTGTCATGTGGACGATGATAATTGCCCTTGCGGTCTATCAATACAATCGCGAACGGCAATTTCGCATCACCAACACTAAAGAGCAGCTGAGTCTTGTGACTCACCGCGTCATCGATGCCTATGAGACCGACATGGATCTGAATGTGTTCATGCAGTTTATCGCGCGGTATTACAATGGCAAAGAATTGTTTGACGGGATGCGCGTCACCGTGTTCAACGAAGACAGCGTCCCGATATATTGCATCGGAGCCACACTGCCTATGATGTCAGCATCGTCTGAAGCGGTAGTGGAGATGGCCGATGAGGACGGCTCGGAACATTCACGCTCGATTTGGTCGAAAGTGGCCGATGGAATGCCTTTGCCCGGAGGCGAATTTTTAGTGGCTTCACAGCGCAGCGAAGATGGCAAGACGGTTGTGTTTGCATCGCTGCCTTACTCTATGCCGGTGATTGAGGCTATGTCGCCCGGTGGCGGAATGTGGATTATCATCATCATTATGTCGCTCACCGTTACGATTATCGCTTATATCACCACTTCATTGCTGAGCAAAAGCGTCCGCTTGCTGCGCGACTTTGCACAAAATGCGACATACGACATCGGGTTTAGGGTGATCGATGAATTTCCGCACGACGAATTAGGGGAGATTTCTCGACGTATCTTGGAACTCTATTGTGGTAAGAAAAAGGCTATTAAGGATAGTGTTGCTCAGCACATGAGAGCCGTCTCTGCTCATGGTGATAAGATGAAGATTAAGCGGCAGATGGACAATGATGTGTCGCACGAGCTTAAGACTCCTGTCGGTGCTATCAAAGGCTATCTCGACACGATGGCTGAATATCCCGATATGGAGAAGGCCCAGCGCGTGTTGTTTATTAATCGATCTTGCGAGCAGATGACTCGCCTTTGTGCGTTGCTCAACGACTTGTCTACGATTACCCGCCTTGACGAAGGAGCCGGGAGTATTATTACCGAGTCTGTCGATTTTTATGCGTTGATTTACGGTATTTCAAACGAGATTTCCATTATCTTTCGCGATAGTGAGATGGCGTTTGAGTTCGATATTCCGAAAGATTGCGCCGTTGTGGGCAACAATGGTTTGCTCTATGGTGCTGTGATGAACTTGGTGCGCAACGCAGAGGTCTATTCTCGTGGCACAGCGATGGGCATCCGATGCTTGGACTATTCGGATGGCATTTATCTGTTTGAGTTTTGGGACAATGGCGTTGGCGTTGAGGAGCAATATCTGCCTCTTTTGTTCGACCGCTTCTTCCGCATCGATAAGGAACGCTCGCGTCGCAATGGTGGCACGGGATTGGGCTTGCCCATTGTCAAAAGCACCATCGAGTCGTTCGGTGGAAGCATAGAAATCGACAATCAACCTACAGGAGGATTGGTGATTCGCTTTACCCTTCGCAACGCACCTACCAAGGCGAAACCCGCCAAGGCTCGACCATCATAACCAATCTATTTTCGTCACCAATTTTGTCATAAGCGGATTTTTGACTAACTTGCAGGCGAAATCTACAAATATATATCTATAAGATGAGAAATTTCATTACTGTCAATGATATTGGCAATATTCGGGAAGCGGTCAAAGAAGCCCTCGAAGTGAAGGCTAATCGTTATGCCTACAAGCATTTGGGCGAAAACAAGACCCTGCTCATGATATTCTTCAACTCGTCGCTTCGCACTCGTTTGAGTACTCAGAAAGCGGCAATGAACCTCGGGATGAACGTCATAGTCCTCGATATAAATCAAGGGGCGTGGAAGCTCGAAACCGAGCGCGGTGTGATTATGGATGGCGACAAGCCCGAACATCTGCTCGAAGCTATTCCCGTGATGGGATGCTATTGCGATGTGATAGGTGTGCGCTCGTTCGCTCGCTTCGAGTCTAAGCAAGACGACTATGAGGAGAAGATTCTCAATCAGTTCATCCGCTATTCGGGGCGTCCGGTATTCTCGATGGAAGCCGCTACTCGCCACCCGTTGCAGTCGTTTGCCGACTTGATTACGATAGAGGAATACAAGACCATGGAACGTCCGAAAGTGGTGATGACATGGGCGCCTCACCCCAAGGCGTTGCCACAAGCCGTGCCCAACTCGTTTGCCGAGTGGATGAATGCTGCCGGCTACGACTTCGTGATTACTCACCCCGAAGGCTATGAACTTGACCCGGCTTTTGTGGGTAATGCTCGTGTGGAATACGACCAAGACAAGGCGCTGGAAGGTGCCGACTTCGTCTATGCCAAAAACTGGAGTGCCTACCGCGACCCTCACTATGGGCAGGTGCTAAATCTCGATCGCTCATGGACCATTACTACCGAAAAGATGGCTCTCACCAACAATGCCTATTTCATGCACTGCTTGCCGGTGCGTCGCAATATGATTGTGTCCGACGATGTCATTGAGTCGCCGCGCTCTATTGTGATTCCCGAAGCTGCCAACCGTGAGATTTCGGCAACAGTAGTTCTTAAACGCATCCTCGAAGGTCTCCAATAGTAGGTCTATGGCAGTGAAATCCCCCAAAGAAGTCATCGAAGCCTCCGTTGCTGTCGCTCTCAACAAGGTGGCTCTCAGCTCACGCGGATATAAGCATCTGTTGGTGCTATCGGCGCTTGCCGGAGCCTATATAGCCCTCGGTGGTGTGTTATCGCTCGTCGTGGGATATGGTTTCCCGGGCTTGACTGCTGAAAATCCATCGCTACAGAGATTGCTCAGCGGATGTATGTTCCCCATCGGATTGATTCTCGTTGTGGTGCTTGGCGCTGAATTGTTTACCGGCAATAATGCGATGCTTATACCTGCTTGTATGCAGCGTCGCATATCCTTCGGCGCTGTCCTCAAAAATTGGACGCTCGTATATTTGGGCAACTTCATCGGAGCTATCGCCGTGGCATATCTGCTTGTCGACTGTTGCTCGCTGACGGCTTCCGACCCTTATCGGTCGGCCATCGTAGGCATTGCCGAGGCAAAGGTGTCGATGACGTGGATCACTGTGTTGCTTAAAGGCATTGGCGCCAATTGGTGTGTGTGTCTTGCCGTTTGGTTGGCAATGTCCGGCACCGATCTCATTTCCAAAATGGCCGGCTGTTGGCTTCCCGTGATGGCTTTTGTCGCTTTGGGCTACGAACACTCCATTGCCAATATGTTCTTCATTCCCACCGGTATGATGGCGGGGGCTGATGTGACGGTAGGACAAATGATTGTCGACAATCTCATTCCTGCTACTATAGGCAATATTATCGGGGGAGCGTTGCTGGTTGGCTGTGCCTACGGATATGTAAATTTGCAGAAAAATAATGATTCTAAATAGATTGAAGATGAAATGCTTCCATTTTGCATTGGCTTTGCTCTGTTTTGGCGTCGTGTCGTGTGGCGGTACGGCAAAGCAGGCGGCTTCTGATGCAGAGTCGGCTACGGAAAAGCTTACCGATGTGGTGTTCAATGGCGATAGCGCTTACAGCTATGTCAAAGCTCAAGTGGATTGCGGCCCTCGCATTCCGGGCACCGAGGGACACCGCAAATGCCAACAATATCTCATCGCCAAGTTGCATCAATTCGGTGCCGACTCGGTGATTGAGCAACGCACTACGCTCAAAAACTATCGTGGCGACCTATATCCTATATGCAACATCATGGGGCGCTACAACCCATCAGCCTCAAAGCGTGTACTCCTCCTTGCTCACTGGGACACTCGTCCTTGGGCCGACAATGACACCCGGGAAAATCGCGATAAGCCGGTACCCGGGGCCAATGATGGCGGAAGTGGAGTAGGAGTGCTTCTCGAAGTGGCTCGGCAACTTGGATTGAAAGCCCCACAGATTGGTGTCGACATCCTGTTTGTCGATGCCGAAGACTCCGGAAATAGCGAAGGCTGGGGCGATGGTGGCAACTCTTGGGCGCTCGGTACTCAATATTGGGTAGAAAATATGCCTTATTCCATCTCTGACCGCCCGGTTTATGGTATTCTGCTCGATATGGTAGGGGGCGAAGATGCGAAGTTCCATCGCGAATACTACTCCAACGAATATGCTTCGGCCGTTCTCGATAAGGTTTGGTCGATAGCAGCTCGCTCGGGCTATGCCGACCGCTTCCGCAATATTGCCTCAGGTGCTATCATGGACGACCACTACTACGTCAATCAAGCCGGTATTCCATGCATCGACATCATAGAATGTGACAACCCTATTACCCAAAATTTCCACCCGGCGTGGCACACTGTCAACGACAACATGAGTATCATCGACCGCCGTTCTCTCACCGAAGTGGGACAAACGGTTATCAATACTATTTATACTGAAACTTTATGACAATCAACGAAATACAAGACGAAATCATCGACGAGTTCAGCGACTTCGATGACTGGATGGATCGATATGCCTATATCATCGATCTCGGCAATGCGTTGCCCGCAATCGATGAGAAATATAAAACTCCGGCTCACCTTATCGAAGGCTGCCAAAGTCGGGTGTGGGTTAATGCCGAACTCATCGACGGTAAAGTACATTTCACTGCCGACTCCGACGCGATAATCGTTAAAGGTATCATATCAATGCTTGTAAAGGTGCTCAACGACCAGACTCCCGACGATATTCTTGCCTCCGATCTCTACTTCATCGACCGCGTAGGACTCTCCGAACATCTCTCGCCCACGCGAAGCAACGGACTCACAGCCATGGTGAAGCAAATGCGCCTCTATGCCCTCGCTTTCCAAACGAAGCTCCGCTCCGAAGCTCTCTGATAGTTGCTGTTTGGCTTTTAGGGTATTTTTCAAGGCCAAAATTGCCGAATAACAAAAAAAAGATTGTATATTCGCATTTGGAATGAATATTGCGTTAACCGTATTCGTTCTTGCCATTGAAATTAATAATCCCTAAATACATTCTACTATGTTTAAAAATCATCCTAAAGGGTTAATCCCTGCTGCGCTTGCCAACATGGGCGAACGCTTCGGTTTCTACATCATGATGGCGATTTTGACTCTGTTCTTGATGTCAAAATTCAACCTCGATGGTAAAGAAGCCGGTTATCTTTACTCTACATTCTATTGTGCGATCTACATCTTGGCTCTCGTCGGTGGTTTTATTGCCGACCGCACCAAAAAGTACAAAGCCACTATCATCGCCGGTCTGTTGATTATGACACTCGGATATGCTTTGCTTGCTATCCCGTCATTGATTACCTCTACCGGCATTGCTCTCGCTGCGTTGTTGGTAATTGCTTTTGGTAATGGTCTTTTCAAAGGCAACTTGCAAGCTGTGGTTGGCCAGCTTTACGACGACCCGAAGTATAGCTCGCGTCGTGATGCCGGTTTCCAAATATTCTATATGTTTATCAACATCGGTGCTTGTATCGCTCCGTTCATCGCTGTTCAAGTACGCAATGCTCTCGTGCGCGCACAAGGTTTCGCCTACAATGCCGATCTACCCGGGCTTTGCCACAACTTCAATGATGGTAAGTTGGTCGACACTACTCAGTTTGCTCAACTCGCACAAGAAGTTTCCGGCGGCACTCCTGTCACCGATCTCGCTACTTTTGCCAACGAATATCTCAATGCGTTCAACACCGGATTCCACTACGCATTCTCTGCTGCTATCGTAGCTATGCTCATCTCTTTGGTTATTTTCTTGGTAGCTAAAAAGCGTCTTCCAAATCCCGCTGAAAAGAGCAAAGTAAAAGAATCTGCTGTGTCGAAAGACGAAATACGTCAAGACGCAAAAGAAATCAAGCAACGCATCCTCGCCCTCTTTGCTGTGTTTGGCGTTGTGATTTTCTTCTGGTTCTCATTCCACCAGAATGGTTTGACTCTCACCATGTTTGCTAAAGACTACACGCTTCTTCGCATAGGCTCTCTACACATCAGTGCCGAAATATTCCAGTCGATCAATCCATTCATCGTGGTATTCCTCACTCCGGTTGTTATGTGGATTTTTAGCTCCATGGCCAAGAAAGGCAAAGAGCCCTCAACCCCTCGCAAGATTGGTATCGGTATGGGTATCGCAGCTTTGGCTTATGTAGTTATGGCTGTCGCTTCGCTTGATTTGCCTTTGTTTGCCGACATCAAGAATGCTCCGCTTGCCGACGTAGATCGTGTGCGTCCGTTAGTGCTATTCTCTGTTTACTTCATCCTCACTGTGGCTGAATTGTTCATCTCTCCATTAGGATTGTCATTCGTTTCAAAAGTTGCTCCGGCTCACTTGCAAGGACTCATGCAAGGCTGTTGGCTTGGTGCCACTGCCGTAGGCAACGGATGCTTGTTCCTCGGTGCGGTGATGTACGAAAACATATCGCTTACCGCTACTTGGAGCGTATTTGCAGGCGTTTGCTTCATCTCGATGGCTGCGATGTTCTGCATGGTCAAGTGGCTCGAACGTGTCGCCAAATAATCCATTACGATATTTCCAAAATAATAGTGGGCTGCACTTCAATCGAGTGGAGCCCACTATTGCTTTAGTTTAGTTATCGTTAGTCTATGGCATCGAGGAGTACGAACGATGCCCAATGTCTTGCATCAGAGTATTTATTGCGGATATTGCGTCGAGCGTCGTTCAGTGCTTCGTGCTTTGTCATGCCGTTAGCTATGTTGCTGTAGAAAAGGGTCATCATTTCTTGTGTTGCTTTGTCGCTCACTTTCCATAGACTCATCAACAGCGATTGCGCTCCTGCCATTTTGAATCCGCGTTGCAGTCCGAACACTCCTTCGCCGCTTATGTCGCCCAGTCCGGTGTCGCAAGCCGACAGCACCACAAGATCAAGCCCTTTGAAATTGAGTTGTGAGATTTCGTTGGCTGTCAGTATCCCATCATCGACATTGTCAGGAAGTGAATCTCCGCTCAGAGTAATATTGACACCGGCCATCATCAACCCCGAATGAGTGAGCGAATAGTCCTCTTGGGCTTTCAGTATGTCGAGGTTTTTCGATGATGCAATCTGCATTCGGCGTTGTTTCTCGCTTTCGCTCTCTTCGTAGTAGAATCCGTGGGTGGCAAGATGGATTATGTCTATATCCTCGTTTGTGCTGCTCTTAAACGCCGATTCCGTGCCTTTTTTGTCGGTATAGATAGCTGCTTTAATCGAAACCTTGGTCAAGATTTTGCCAATCATGTTAGCTTCAACTTTGGTCTCGGACAGCGTCGATACTTTGCCTTTTATGTCTGCACTTGCACGAGTGCAGTTTTTCGCCCCATATTGTTTACCATCGTTGACCAATTCATCGCTCTTCATGTCGTAATCCAATCCACCATATATCGCAGCCTTGCGTGGCGTATCCGACTTCTTAGTGTTCATTACAAGCTCGCGTGTCGACGACAACCGATACATATTCCACCGATCGCTTATCGTTTGTGACGGCAGTTCCCAGTCAGGAAGCAATTCGATTGGGTACACATGCAGCAAGGCATCGGGCGAGAAATACACATTATCCACATCGTCCATCTCGCGCGATATTTTCCCCCATATGTTTTCCGACAGCGAGATAGCCTCTTTTGTGTCGAGGTCGACAAGTTCTATATCGCCCAATTCGATAAATTTAGGCAGTTCCCAACCATCGTACACCACAACGGCTCCGTAACATTCCGTCTCGGATATATCTTTATAGTGTATAAACTCAATGGCGGCACTATTTGGTTTCATCGCTTGTTTCACCATGCTCCAGTTGATTTCTCTCTCTTCTATGTACGCTTTGAATTGACTGTTACCCTCCATAAGTGTCAACTCCATCTCCTCGGCCTGACGTGTCAATGCTTCGCGGTCGGCTGCTGAAAGCGATGGGTCATTTTCTGCCATATTGCGAATCTCGCTCATCTGTCGGTAGAGCGTTTGAGCGTTTTCATCGCCATATTCCATGATAATGCGTTCAAACTCTTTCGAAGTGTTTAGCAACAATCCTTTTGAATACAATGCCAAGTCGTAGAGCGTTCGTGCGAAGTTGTCGTCGGCACCGGAAGCATATCGCCCGGCATTGTATATCTGACCGCGATACATCTGCCAATACGCACCTCTGTTTTCATCGGTCAATACAGCAAAGTTACGTTGTATCATTCCCTTTATGCACTCGGCTTGCAATAGATATTGCTGGCGAGCGTCTTCGATTCGCCCTAACCCCAAATATATATCAGATAGTGTGGCAAAAGTAAAAACTCTATCAATATTGGTCTTGTTATCAACGGACGCTTCTGTTGCCAAAGCGAGTGCTTTTTCATATTGCTTTGTCTCAATATAAAAGATTGTTAGGCTTTCAAGTAGTTTATTTCGAGTGTCAATGTTTGCAATATTTGCTCTGATAAGATTTTCTGCCGTGCCAGCTTCTTGGAGCATCTCGTTGGTTTGCTCGGACAAAAGGAAATATGAAGCCTTAAAAAGATGGGCATATATGTGGTTGAGATGTTCTTCAGGATAATTTGTGTAAGTCAATTCGTATGCAAGTGTGATATATTTTTGCAATTTATCGAGATACGCTTGATGCAATTCTCTTTCCTCTTTATCGATTAAGTCAAACTCTGATATAAGCGAAGTTACAATAATTTGGAGTAGATTCCATTGTTCGGGAACATTGTTTGCTTGAGGATATACTTCTTCCGCTAATGTAATTGCTCTTCCGAAATTTCCGATAGTAAACTCTGCAGATGCTATATTGGTCATTATCTCTCGCCTTGTGACCTCATCAATGTTCTTGTCATTCAAGCATTCTTCAAGCACTTCGATTGCTTTTGGATAATCCTCATTCATACTATAGAAAGAGGCAAGTAAGCATTTGCTGGGTATAACAAGTGGCGCAAAACGTGGATTACGCATCTGCGTCAAGTACTCAACATATATTGTTTGATATTTTATTGCATTGTCCCAATCATATATTGCCAAGAAGAAATGTATCAAATTTTCAATACATTGAGCAAACATTTCCCGATTATTTGCCCGATAGAATGCATCTGCCTTTTCTACTATTATTGGGTACAATCGCATTAATTCATCGCTATTGCCTTCGTACACATGAATGTGGGCGAGCAATGCTAAGTGTCCCACATTATCTGGGTCGTGCCGCTCGGTGAGTAGTGTGGCTAATTGTTGGACTCTATCTACTCCGATTGTGGGGATCGTCAGGTATCCAATAAAAGAACTTGCTTTAATAATATCGATTTCCGGGTGTGCTTTTATCCATTCGAGTATGCGGTCGAATGCTTCGGGACATTTATCAAATGCTTCTTGCGACACCAAATAGTTTATATAGGACGACAAGGCATATAGGTATCCTTCGCTATTGCTGTCGACTATTGCAAAGTACTGCTCAAATAGCGCATTCGCCTCATCAAAGCGTCCCAAACGGCTCATCTCTTCGGCTTGAGCAAGCAACTCTTCGGGGGTGGGCTTGGCATTTTCACTCAGTAATGTGTCTACTGCGGTTTGCCACTCGGCACTTCCTGTCGGATAGATGGCTGATAAGTCGCTTTTCGCCGCTTCTGAGTGTGCGGTAAATTTGTCGGCATCCGACAGCTTATTTTTATAGAGCAATGCCAGTCGGGCATGAATCGTGGCGCGATCAAGCGTTGGAGAGTCGTTAAAGATGGTGTTATGTGCTTCCAAATTATATTCGTATGCTTCTGCTGCTCGTTTGTAGTCGCCCGTTTTTTCGCAGTAATCTCCTAAAGCATTGGAGCATACCAAGAAATAGATATTATGAAATGCTTTGGCTACACGTGTGATATATAGTGTACGATATATATCCTCGTAATCTGCTTTCGTTCCGTCGTATAGCAAATAATAGCACTGCAGGCGCAATTTGCAACTCATTTCCAGTGTGAGCGATGTCTTCACCGAATCCACATAGTAGCATCGGTAAAGCGAATCGGCATACGCACTCACATCGCCCGCCTCATCGGGGCTATCTAACTTTATCTGCAACTGTATTACATAGCGTTTTATGTCTTCCTCCGTGGTTTGAGCCGTCGACTTATTGATGGCTCCTGATACAAGCATTAATAGCATTAAGCATAGAATGTTTGCTCTTCGTTTCATAATCTTTTTGGTATTATATTTACAATAGGTACTGCAAATATATCCATTTATATTAATATATTCAAATTGATTTATCCCGAAATAGCACAATATTTTCTCATAGGTAGAGATTTATAGTAGTTCCCTATAGATATACCCTAAATATTTTTGTACCTTTGTATATTCAACAAAAGTCCTTCTATTTATACGATAATGAACAAAAAGTATATCCTTGCAACAACCATTGCTGTTGCCATCTCCGGAAGTAATGCTTTTGCCCGATTAAATAGTCCCGACCCCGACGGATATTTGGCGCGTGGCATCGAGATGTATCATGACCATAACTACATCGGATGTATCGATCAGATGACTCAGGCTGCCAAGCAGCATGGCGCATCGGAGACATCCGACGCTTATATAGCTCTCGCCGCCGTGGCTCAAGGGCAAGCCGATGCGTTGGATCTGCTACGCGCATTCCTCGACCACTACCCCCGATCGCTGATGCGTCCGCGCATTCAAGCCGCTATCGGCGACTACTATTTCTCACAAGGACGCTATGGTGAGGCTCTTGTCGAGTATCATAAAGTGCCCGATGGCTCTCTATCAGGCTCTGTCTACGAAGATTTTATTTACCGCAAAGCATTTGCCAACATCAAGATTGGCGAGTATGATGCCGCCGAGCAAGGCTTTCTCGCTCTCGCTTCATCGAGCCGATACAGCAACGAGTCTTGTTTCTATCGCGGATATATCGCTTATTGCCGCAAGGACTATGATAAGGCTCTTGACCTGTTTCGTAAAACAGTGAAAGACTCTGCTCCGGCAAATCGTACAGACTACTACATCGCACAAATCTATTTTGCCAAAGGCGACTACTCCAAAGCCTTGTCGCTTTCGCGCAAGATGCTCAAAGACAACATCGACCCCGACTTCCGACCCGAAATGCTCCGTATAGCCGGCGAGTCGCTCTACAATCTCGACTCCGGCAGTGAAGCGGTGACTTATCTGCGTCAGTATGCCGATGCGGTCGACTCTCCATTGCCCTCTACACTCTACATCCTCGGTGTGAGCCAATACAATGATGGCGACTATCAAGCAGCTATCGAAAGTTTAGGGCCGGTGACCGAAGTCGACGACCGGATAGCGCAAAGTGCCTATCTCTACATCGGTCAATCGGCTTTGAAACTGGCGCAGTCCGACTTGGCTCTGATGGCATTTGACAAAGCCTGCAAGATGGACTATGATTCCGACCTCAAAGAGACCGCGCTCTACAACTACGCTGTGGCAAAGACTCATGGCGGACGTGTGCCTTTTGGCAGCTCCGTCGAATTGTTCGAAGACTTCCTCCGTCAATATCCGCGCTCACGTTATGCCTCTTCTGTGCAGGAATACATCGTCACCGGATATATGACCGACAATAACTACGAAAGCGCTCTGCGCAGCATCGAGAATATCTCATCGCCATCCGCTTCGATTCTCAAAGCCAAGCAGCGTGTGCTGTTCACTCTCGGCTCGCGCGACCTCGCCTCGGGCAATGCCTCTCAGGCTCTCTCTCGTTTTAAGGAAGCCAAATTGCTTGCGGCTCAAGACAAGGACATAGCTCGCGAGTGCGACCTTTGGATTGGCGGCTGCTACTATCGCCAAGGCAAATACTCTCAAGCATCTTCTTCATACTCGGCATATATCTCTGCTTCTTCGGCCTCTACAGTCAATCGCCCACTGGCCTACTACGACCTCGGATATAGCCGATTTGGCGAAAAACGCTACGACGACGCTCTGTCGGCATTCGACAAGGCAATCAAGTCGCCCGGCAACCTATCTAAAGCCACCATTGCCGATGCCTACAATCGTGTAGGCGACTGCTACTACTACTCCAATCGATTCTCCAACGCCGCCGCCAACTACGACAAGGCCTACGAACTCAATCCGTCGGCCGGCGACTATGCACTTTTCCAGAAAGGTATGATGCGCGGACTCGCTCGCGACTATAGCGGCAAGATTGAAATCATCGACCATATGATCGAGAGCTACCCATCTTCGGGATTGGTTCCCTCTGCTTTGCTCGAAAAAGCCGAAAGCTACGTGGCGCTCGACAATCATCAGAAAGCCATCGCTGTCTACAAGCAACTCGTAGAGCAATATCCCTCCACCGCGCAAGGACGCAACGGATACCTCCAGTTGGCTATCACCAACCTCAGCGTCGGCAATCGCAAAGCCGCCATAGAGGCCTATCGTCAAGTGATTTCGTCTTATCCCACCAGCGAAGAAGCTCGTGTGGCCTCCGACGACCTAAAGCGCATTTATGCCGACGATGGCAACCTCGACGAGTATGCGCGCTTCATTGCCTCGGTGCCTAATGCGCCACGCCTTGACGCCTCCGAAATCGACAACCTCACTTTCGAGGCGGCTGAGAAGGCTTATCTCGCCGACAACGGCACCGCCAAGTTGGTTCAATATATCGAAAAATATCCCAATGGCGCCAACGAATCGCAAGCTCTCTACTATCTTGCCTCCGACGCTGCCGCTAAGGGCAACGATGATGATGCGTTGCGCTACTCCTCTCACTTGGTTGAGAAATATCCCGATGCCGAAGCTGCCGAAGATATTCTTGCCATTAAGGGTGATGTTGAGTTCCGCCAAGGCAAAGGTGAAGATGCTTTGGCTACGTTCCGTCAGCTCGAACGTCGTGCCTCGGCTACGGCCAACATCCATGCCGCTCGCTTGGGTATAATGCGTGTGTCGCGCGACCTTGGTCAGTACGCTTCTGTTGTCGCTGCTGCCGACCGATTGCTCGCTTCGTCGGCTTCTTCAAGCGCCGAAATCACCGAAATTCGCTTCTCGCGCGCCTACGCCCTCCACGCCCTCGATAAGACCGATGAGGCTGTAGAGATATGGACCGACCTCGCGTCCAATCCCGACGACCTTTATGGCGCAAAATCAGCTTTCTACCTTGCGCAGCATCACTATGATGCCAAGCAGTATGGCAAGGCAGAAAAGACCATCAATGCCTTTATCGATGCCAACACTCCTCATCAATATTGGCTCGCTCGCGGATTTATTCTTCTCAGCGACATCTATTCGGCACAAGGCAAAGACTACGAAGCTCGCGAATATCTCAAGAGCTTGAAGTCCAACTATCCAGGCTCGGAAACCGACATTCAGGATATGATTAATCAACGTCTTAAATAAATTTCTCCCAACACTCAGCAATCGCAATCAAACGTATGAAACTACATATCTTTAGCACCGCTTTGTTTCTCGCTGCCTCGTCGATGCTATCGGCGCAGGATCTGTCGAAGGAAATCACGATTGAAAAAGACATTGTACCTCAAGAGCGTCAAGCCTCCCGCCACAATGTCGCTCCGGCGGTTTCGTTGCCGCAAGTGACCACCAAGCCTCTCGGTATGAGCGAAAATTCATCCGCCGTGCAAGTCCCCGGATTGCTCACCGCACTCGAACCGGCTCAAGGCGAATCGACTATCGGCAACTCTCCCTATCGCGGATATGCCGGCATAGGCTATTTCCCGCATCCTATTTTCGGCGCTTCTGCCGGATATAGAGTTATAGCAGACTCGTCGACCACGCTCGATGTCTATGGTCAATACAATTATCTCAGCTACGAACGTGAAAACCCGTGGGGTTACGAATTGAAAAATCGCAAGTCGGCTCTCGTTCTCGGCGCTTTGGTCAACCATAAAGTCAACGACTATTCATCTATTTCGGCCGACGTCGATTATCAACTCTACAACTTCAATACTCCGCTGTTTGACCACACTCGCAACCAGCGCGTCAACAGCATGAATATTTCCGCCTTGTGGCGCTCACGCTACTCTAATCTCGACTATCAAATCGGAGTGAAATATGGCTATTTCGGGTTCGCTCATCTGTCGGGGATGCTGTTCGACAATGATAATTCTCTCGATCCCGAATATGAAGAGTATCCTCAAGCCAATCACGAAAATTCTTTCTCGCTTTTTGGCGGTGTTTCTCTGCCGATGGGCGACACATCAAAAGCCGGGATAGACCTTGATGCATCGTTCTTAAACTATAGCAACGACATTGTGTGGAATTATTTTCTCAATCCCTTAGGCACTCCGATTACTTATGCCACTGCTGTCGACGGCTACACTCGCGGAGCTGTCTCGCTCACTCCCTATTATAGTGTAAGCAACGACGATTTCTCGGCTCGTGTCGGTGTGGATGTAGCTTTGGCGGTGAAGTCGGGCGACACATTCAATATTGCTCCCGATGTGGAAGTTTCATGGAAGCCGGCTCCGATTTTCGCCTTGTGGGCTAAAGCGACAGGAGGACAAGTGCTCAACAGCTATCGTTCATTGTTCAACGACAATTGGTATATGAACTCTTCGATGGCAAACCTCAATTCCGACATCAACTACGACCTCCAAGTCGGCATCAATGTCGGTCCGATTAAAGGCTTCTCTGCTCGATTGTTTGGCGGATATGCCGCTACCGACAATTGGTTGATGCCATCTGTGATGATCAACGACAAATACTCCACAAATATTTATAATGCCAACGGCTATCGTTGCCATCTATATGCTCCGGTCGATCTCAAAGGATGGCATCTTGGAGCCTCGCTCGGCTACGACTATAAGGGTATTGCCGCTCTTGAATTGTCCTACGAAATGGCTCCGTCCGACGACTCCAAAGGCTACTACGCATGGCGCGACCGTGCCAAGCGCGTGTTCTCCGCCTCGTTATCGATTCGTCCTATCCGGAAACTGAGCGTATCTGTCGATTATAGCTTGCGTAGCGACCGCGCTGTTTACGCTATGTTGCCATTCCCGGTGGCATCATTCTCTACATTCAATTGGTCTGACCGCATCGACCTCGGCGATGTCAATTTGCTCAACATCTCTGCTTCTTATGCCATTACTGAGCAATTAAGTGCATTTGCCGAAGTCAATAACCTTCTCGGCGAAAACTGGCAAGACAATTTCGGTGTCGCAACAGCCCCCGTCAACGGACTCATCGGCATCGGTTACAAGTTCTGATATTCCTAAGCTATAAATAAGAAAGCGGAGCGGTCTCTCATGAAATCGCTCCGCTTTTATAGATCAAAATCTTCTGCGATAAATCTTGCCACGGCATCCTCATCGTTTCGTCCGATCACCTCATCGGCTGCGGCTTTCACTTCGTCAAGTGCATTCCCTACGGCCACTGCCACATCGGCTATCTCCATCATTGGCAAGTCGTTAAGATTGTCGCCAAACACCACAAGCTTGTCGGCTCCAACCTTTTGCTTAAGTCGCCTGATGGCTGCCGCTTTCGACACCCCCGGGGCAAACACCTCAAGTATTCCCGTATCGACTCCGAATATATCTACATAACACGACACCGAGCAGCCTCCCGTGCGGCGAAGTGCTTCGGCAAGCGAGAATATACGCTCGCGTTCTCCCATAGCAAAATACAGCACAGCCTCGCCCTCTACTGCCGCATCCTCATTGATATAGAAATGCTTCAGCGACGCTCGCTCGCGCTCTGCTACAAATTGTCGTAGCTTGTCGGTAAGCTCTCCGCGGTAGTACACTCTCAGCAACTCATCGCCGCCCAATCGGTATACCATCGGCGACACGCCATATTTCTCAAACAATATCTCTATCGCCTCGCAAGCATACCCGGTCATCGGGCAAGTGTGCTCATAGCAACGCTGCGTTCTGTTCCACAGCGCTGCACCGGTCATCACCACCGCCGGAAGCCGAGTCGCCGTTTCTGCCAATAGCGGCTCCACCGTTGCCGGGGTGCGAGCCGTTGCCACAGTCACCATCGCTCCTCGTTCGGTAAGCTCTGTAATCAGTTGCGATGTCGTTGCCGACACCTTGCCATCGGGCGCAAGAAGCGTCCCGTCCATATCCGATACATAAAGTGTACTCATATCTTCGCAAATTTACAAAATTTTTCTTGCTTACCATCAACCTTATTACTACATTTGTGCCACGAAATAATATCTACACTTATGCTCGAAATCAACGAGATCTACAACGCGGCAAGTGTACTCAAAGATGTAGTGCGTCATCCTCATCTCATCGCCGCACCAAAAATCAATCCCGCTTCCGAAATCTATCTGAAGCCCGAATGTTTGCAATACACAGGCTCTTTCAAACTTCGTGGAGCCTACTACAAAATATCACAACTTTCTCCCGACGAAAAGTCGCACGGTGTTATCGCTTGCTCTGCCGGCAATCATGCTCAAGGAGTAGCCTTTGGCGCTACCCACAATGGCATTCGCTCGCTCATCTGCTTGCCTGCCGGTGCACCCATCTCCAAAGTCGAAGCCACTAAAGGTTATGGAGCCGAGGTGTGTCTCGTCCCCGGAGTTTACGACGATGCCTATCAACGAGCCTTGCAATTGCGCGACCAATATGGCTACACTTTCGTCCATCCCTTCGACGACCTTAAGGTTATCGCCGGACAAGGTACCATCGGTCTTGAAATCATCGAAGAGTTCTCCGATGTCCAAGCAGTTATCGTGCCCATCGGTGGGGGAGGACTCATCTCCGGCGTAGCTTTCGCCATTAAAACACTCTGTCCCCACATCAAAGTCTATGGTGTGCAAGCTGCCGGTGCGGCTTCGATGGCGGCATCTGTCCACGACGGACACATTTGCTGCCTCCCTTCGGTGCAGACTATCGCCGACGGCATCGCTGTCAAAGAGCCGGGAGTCAACACGTTCGACTTCTGCAACAGATATGTCGACGACATCGTCACCGTCACCGACGACGAGATCGCCGCAGCAATCCTTACCCTCATCGAGCAGCAAAAGCTCGTTTCTGAAGGTGCAGGAGCCGTTTCCGTCGCTGCCGCAATGTTTGGAAAGCTCCCCATCGAAGGAAAGAAAACGGTTTGCCTCGTGTCGGGTGGCAACATCGACGTGACAATCCTCAGTCGTGTCATCACTCGCGGACTCACCAAGAGCGGACGCAACTATGCAGTCACAATCGACCTCCTCGACAAGCCCGGACAGCTGTCTGATATATGTCACGTCATAGCCCAACTCGGTGCCAACATCATCTCAGTGACCCACGAACGCACCAGTGCATCTACCCAAATCAATGGTTGCACACTCCGCATCGTAATGGAAACCCGCAACGCCGACCACATCGCTCTGATCCGCAACGGCATCACCGCCGCCGGCTACACCCTCCTCTCATAGTTAGCCCCGATTGCGAAGCAATCATTAATTCATAGCCGGTGGTAGCCTCGCCTCAGCGAGGTCACCACCGGTCACAATCACACCGAGAAATCAAATCTGAAAGATTTGTTTACCATTAACGAACCCATCTCCTCCGTTCCGGGCACAGGTTCGCTCCGTTCGCCAATACCCGGCTATTCAAAAAAAAACGAATGCTCCGCAATCCCCACTCTGAGCGGATATTCCAATCCGCCCCTACATCCCAGCTGTGCGTCAGCCTATTCCTAATTCATAATTCCTCACTCCTAATTCTATCCTAAACGTCGTCCCCACGCCCGGTTCCGACCATTTCACATATATTCGGCCATCGTGATATTGCTCCACGATGCGTTTAGCCAACGTCAAGCCGAGACCCCAGCCGCGCTTTTTTGTCGTAAATCCCGGGTTAAACACCGTCTTAAAATTCTTCCTTGCGATACCCTTACCCGTATCAGTCACCTCGATAAAAGCCTTGCCGCGCTCCTCGCCCGTAGTCACCGTTATTGCCCCCGAGCCCTCCATCGCATCGACAGCATTTTTGATCAGATTTTCCATCACCCACTCGAAGAGCGGAGTCGACATTTCAACCATCAGATCCCTCTCAGAAGTGTCGATCGTCAGAGCGATGCGCGATGATATGCGCGACGCCATATACGACGCCGAGCGCCTCACCACAGCGTTAAGCTCCTCCGATTCCATCTGCGGACGCGAGCCTATCTTCGAAAATCGTGCCGCTATCGTGCTCAGGCGCTTCACATCCTTGTTCATCTCAGCCGTCGTTGCCGGGTCCACACCCTCGGCATCAAGCAGTTCCATCCACGCCATCAGCGACGATATGGGTGTCCCAAGTTGGTGAGCAGTCTCCTTCGAAAGTCCCACCCACACCTTGTTCTGCTCTGCCTTTTTCGTCGAGATTACAGCCCAATACACCACCCCCACAAACACCAGCATCACAAGCAGTTGCACGTATGGATAGTAGCTCAGACTGCGGAGCAGTTTCGAGTCCTCATAATACAGGTATTGCGACATTTCAGGCGAGATCTCGATATGTATCACATTTTGCGTCGTCTTCAGCTTCGCAACTTTCTTCTCCAAAAACTTCTGATTTCCCTCCGTGTCCCCCTCTTTAGGTAAATCAAAATTGCGACTGTCCAATATGTTACCTTCATCATCGGTCAGTAGCACCGGAATATTCGTATTTCCCTCAATGATACTCAGGAGGAAGTCAACGTTCGTGCCGCCATCCATCGCATCGGCACTCTTGATAAGCTCACGGGTCGCATCAGCCCATATCTGCATACGCCCACGCTCCTGTTCCGACAAGTCCCGCACCAAATTGTTCGACACATATAGAAACAGCAACACCAATCCGGCCGACACCACCAAAAACAGTATCGTGCCATATCGGCGTATGTCATAGATATTTGCCATACCTTAAAAACGTATCCCCCCCTCAAAATATTGTATCATCTATAAAGCCGAAAGATGAAAGACGCTTCTCGTATTGGCTCATCTTTCATCTTTGCTCTTTTCTCTCGTCTCTTACTTCTCGCGCATAAACACATTCAGCGGTGTGCCCGAGAAC
Organism: uncultured Muribaculum sp.; assembly: GCA_964637445.1. Taxonomy (GTDB): domain Bacteria; phylum Bacteroidota; class Bacteroidia; order Bacteroidales; family Muribaculaceae; genus M3. The sequence continues at coordinate 13,756 of CAZWWS010000021.1, read as the reverse complement.
TCCCACGTCTCGCGTATCTTATTTTCAAGATACCTTCTGTAGGGCTCTTTCACCCACTGTGGCAAGTTGCAGAAGAAGATAAACGTCGGTATTGGCGACCCCTTAAGCATCGTCACATATTTAATCTTGATATATTTGCCCTTGTTGGCGGGTGGGGGATAGGCGCCGATTGCCTCAAGCATCACATTGTTAAGCTGCGACGTCGGTATCACGCGCTTGCGATTTTGATACACATTCACCGCCGTCTCAAGCACCTTGAGGATGCGCTGCTTAGTCAGTGCCGACCCGAATATGATAGGAAAGTCGGTAAACGGAGCAAAGCGCTCGCGTATAGTCTGCTCGAAGTGGCGTATTGCCTCCTGCGACTTGTCAGTCACCAAGTCCCATTTGTTCACACACACCACAAGCCCCTTCTTATTCTTCTGTATCAGCGAGAAGATGTTCACATCCTGGCTCTCGATACCGCGAGTAGCATCAATCATCAGTATGCACACATCCGACGCCTCGATGGCGCGTATCGAGCGTATCACCGAATAATATTCGATGTCCTCGTTCACCTTCGTTTTCTTGCGGATTCCCGCAGTGTCTACCAAGTAGAAGTCGAAGCCAAACTTATTGTAGCGCGTATATATCGAGTCGCGAGTCGTTCCGGCTATGTTGGTCACGATATTTCGCTCTTCGCCGATAAATGAGTTTACTATCGACGATTTGCCCGCATTCGGTCTGCCCACGATGGCAAACTTCGGTATATCATCGAGTTGTTCCTCCTCTTCATCCTTGTCGGGAAGATCTTTCACCACCTCATCGAGCAAGTCGCCGGTGCCATAGCCGCTAACGGCCGAGATGGGATACGGATCGCCTAAGCCGAGGCTGTAAAACTCTGCCACATTATATAGCCAGTCGTTCGAGTCTACCTTGTTGGCCACAAGTACAACCGGCTTCTTCGATTTACGCAATATCTCCGCTACATGGTCGTCCAAGTCGGTCACTCCATTCATCGCATCGACCACAAACAATATCACGTCGGCCTGCTCGATGGCGAGGTGCACCTGCTTGTTGATTTCGCCTTCAAAGATGTCCTCTGAGTTGACTACCCAACCTCCGGTGTCTACTATCGAAAATTCTCTGCCACACCAATCCACCTTTCCATATTGGCGGTCGCGTGTTGTGCCGGCTGTGTCGTCTACGATAGCCGTGCGCGTTTGTGTCAATCTATTGAATAGTGTAGATTTACCCACATTAGGGCGTCCTACTATAGCTACAAGTCTTCCCATATATATTCTTTCTTCTGAAAGTGCAAAGTTACGAATTTTCACCCAATTATCCTATATCTACTATAGGCACTATTCGATGTAGCCAAACGACCGAAGCTTGTTCTCGCGATTGCGCCAGTCCTTCTCTACCTTCACAAACAGCTCCAGATACACTCGCTTGTCGAAGAACTTCTCAATGTCCTTTCGTGCATCCGAGCCGGTGCGCTTGAGCATCGAGCCGCCTTTGCCTATTAAGATGCCTTTTTGGCTGTCGCGCTCCACATAGATCACTGCCATGATATGGATCGAGTCATCTTTCTCGTCAAACTTCTCCACGATTACCTCCGTAGAGTAGGGCACCTCTTTGTCATAGTTTAGCAATATCTTCTCTCTGATTATCTCCGTTACAAAAAAACGTGCCGGCTTATCCGTCAGTGCATCCTTGCCAAAGAATGGCGGCGACACCGGAAGCAACTCCACGATTCGCTTCATAATGCTCTCTACATTAAATCTCAGCATCGCGCTTGTCGGAAACACCTCTGCCTGAGGCAACAGCTCTTTCCATTTGCTTACGATTTTCTCCAAGTCGTCATTCCCTTTTAGTAGGTCGATCTTGTTGATTACCAATAGAATTGGGAATTTTTCTTTTGCAACCTTCGCGATGAAGTCGGCATTTTTAGTCGGGTCTTCCACTACATCGGTCACATAAAGCAACACATCGGCATCGGTCAACGCGCTTTTCGAAAACTCAAGCATGCTCTCCTGTAGCTTATACTTGGGCTTTAGCACTCCGGGAGTGTCGGAAAACACAATCTGATAATCATCGGTGTTCACGATACCCGTGATTCGGTGTCGCGTAGTCTGCGCCTTGGCGGTGATGATACTCAGACGCTCACCCACAAGATAGTTCATGAGCGTCGACTTTCCTACATTCGGATTGCCTACTATATTGACAAACCCTGCTTTATGTTCCTTTTCTGCCATTCTAATGACTTGATATTAAAATCGTTTCATACAAAAAACGAAAATAGCACCCCATTTGTTTAGATGCTATTTCCGTGTATTATTTCTAATCTTCAAGTGGCGCCACTTAAAGATCCCATATCACATAGAGCGCGCCCCATGTAAATCCGGCGCCAAAAGCTGTCAGGATGAGCTTGTCTCCCTTCTTGATGCGGCTCTTGTACTCGTCAAGACACAAAGGTATCGATGCGGCACTTGTGTTGCCATAATGTTCGATGTTTACCAACACCTTCTCCGGTGCGATACCCGAACGTTCGGCTACTGCTTCGATGATACGTAGGTTGGCCTGATGAGGCACAAACCAGTCTACATCGTCCATCGTCAAGCCATTGCGGCTTGCAACGTCCAAACTCGATGTCAACATGTCGGTCACTGCGTGTTTATACACGGCTCGACCTTCTTGATACACAAAGTGCTCGGCGGCATCAATCGTTTCGTGCGATGCAGGCTTCACTGAGCCACCCGCTTTCATCAACAGATGATCGCGACCCTCGCCATCGATATGGAACACACCATCGATGATACCCACCTTATCTTCGCTCGGTTCGAGCAACATTGCTCCTGCTCCGTCGCCAAAGAGTGGGCATGTGGTGCGGTCGGCATAATTGACCATCGACGACATCTTCTCGGCTGCCACTACCACCACTTTCTTATACATACCCGAACGGATATAAGCCGCGCCATCTTGCAGAGCTACAAGGAAGCCTGCGCAAGCTGCCTGGATATCGTAGGCGTATGCGTGTGTCAATCCGAGCTTGTGAGCTATCACCGAGCCGGTCGACGGAAAACGATAGTCGGGATTCGAAGTGGCACAGATGAGTAAGTCGACCTCTTCGGCCTTCGTGCCTGTTTCTTCGAGTAGACATCCCACTGCTTGTATCCCTAAATAAGATGAGCCTTCGCCCTCTTTCTTGAGGATGCGACGCTGCTTGATACCAACGCGAGTGGTAATCCACTCATCGTTCGTATCAACCATCTTCGACAGCATGTCGTTGTCGAGTATATCTTCAGGGGCATAAGATGCTATGCCTGAAATTCTCGCATTTAGCATGATTTTCTACTTCCCGATTATACGGTTGCAGCCTTTTCGATTGCAATTTTTCCACGGTAGTAGCCACATTCGCCACATACGGTGTGATATACATGCCATGCTCCGCAGTTAGGGCAGAGTGCAAGTGTGGGTGCTACAGCCTTATCGTGAGTTCTACGCTTTGCTGTTCTTGTCTTTGATTGTTTGCGTTTAGGATGTGCCATTTTACTTTTATATTTACGTTTTTAATTATTATCGTTATCGATCAATTTTTTCAATTCATTCCAACGAGGATCTATCGGCTGGCTCTCTTCAACTTCGCTTCCATCCTCGGTCTCATCGCCATAGCCTTCGGCGTCTTCTTTCACCGAAGCTCTATGCTTGTTGAGCTTGGCGCTCATTGCGCGGTTACATTTACCCGCCTCATGAACGTGTTTCAACGGTATTGCGAGTTCCACCGTGTCATATATCATATAAGCCACATTCAAGTAGTTATCGCTCTCAGGTATTTCAAGCACCTCGTCTGAGTCATCGTTATATCTGTCGCCATATTTCACAGTGATGCGATAGTCCGTGTCGACACCATATCCCAAGTCGTCAAGGCAACGATCGCAAATCAGCGTAATCGTGCCGCTTATCCCAAACGTCAACTCATACATTCCGCCACGATTTACCACCGTAAGGCTTACTTTTAGGTCGGCGTCATGAATATCCGAGCTTTCCATATCTATGAAAAACTGCTTATTCAATTGGTAGCTAAATTCCTCTCTACCAATGGGCATAGCCTTTAATGGGAGCTTAAAATCCGAGAACTTTCCCACAATATTTTCTGTTAAAACCGCCGCAAAGTTAGGCATAATCTGCAACATAATCAACGATTTGCACAACTTTTTTACTTTCCACCCTCAATTTCCCCAAAAAATCCACCCTCTCCAACCGCCACTCGATAGCCCTCGCAATGCCCCACCGGGGGCTACGGCAGCGGTGCCCCACCGCCCCACCGAGGCATCGTCTAAGGTAACCGGCGGCTTCAGCCGTCGGTACGCCGTCACTCCTCCAATCAGACTAATTAGACCAATTTGCCACACTTCGGGCGGATAATGCAATCCGCCCCTACATCACTACACTGGTCTCTTATACGTTTTTGCCCATTTCGTAGGCTTGCTGCATGGCGGGGTGGGTGGCGATTTCACCGCGTTCATACACGCCTTTGCCGTAGATGATGCCCTTCTCTATTGAGCCCTCCAAGCATTCGGCCAGGCCGCGCATACATTCCAATGTGCAATCCATTACGGTGTCGGTGTCCTCAGCGGCGGTCATGATATAGTAAAATTCTTTGTCCTTAATCTCCAACCATCGAGCTACGGTTCTGTCGATTACCATCTTAAGCTGAGCCGATACGGAGTAGAAATATACCGGCGACGACAGCACAAGCACGTCGGCTTCTAACATTTTCGACAATATCTCGCTCATGTCATCTTTGATGGCACACTGCCCCGAATGATCCTTGCAGTAGTAACAAGCCAGGCAGGGCGACACTTTGCGTCCATGAATCCATATTTTCTCTACCTCGTGACCTGCTTCTCGCGCTCCGAGCATAAATTGGTCGCATAGTGTGTCGGAGTTGCCCCCCTTGCGAGGACTGCCCGACAATATCAATACTTTCTTTCCCATGGTCAAAATCTATTATTTGTTTATAACCCAAATTCCACTTTTCGTACTACCTTGGCGAGATAGTATGCCTTTTGCCTTGAGTGAGGCAAATAAGCGTTCTACTTGTCGTTGAGATAGCGATAAAGCCTCGGTAGCCTCCTTGATGGTCAATCTATTGTTTCTTGCAATAAGATTGATGATTTGTCGTTCATTATCGCTTGATCCGACATTTCTACCGACATTTCTACCGACATCGTCAGCTATCTCATCTCATTGATGAGATTTTAATGTTGATAATATTTCGCCAAGCATAAATTCAATAAAAGGACCGCATTGTCCTTTGCGGCTACTTTCGGTAATGGCATCGTAATACTCTTGTTGATTGCTATACACCATATTTTCCACCGGTAAATGTTCAAATAATGAGTGAAGTTTTCCAAGAATAAGCGACTGCCACAATCGTCCAATTCTGCCGTTCCCGTCGCTGAATGGGTGTATAAATTCAAATTCATAGTGAAATACGCACGAACGAATAAGCAAGTGGTCGGACGCTGATGCAAGCCACCCCATGAGGTCGGCAATCAATTGAGGAACGCGGTCGGCAGGTGGTGCCATGTGAACCAAACCTGTTTCAGAAAATACACCTACACCCCCACGGCGGAAACGTCCGGCATCATTGGTCAATGCTTGCATCATTGAACCATGAGCTTTCAATAGATCATCAATGCTGAAAGGGTTTAATGTGCTATACATCTCGTAAGTGTTAATAGCATTTTTTACCTCTTGAATCTCTCGTAAAGGAGCGATTACATTCTTACCGTTTATAATATCACGCACTTGATTTTCGCTCAAATTATTACCCTCTATGGCGAGAGACGAATGAATGGTGCGTATGCGATTGGCTTTACGCAATTTCAAACCCTCATTCTCAAGGCGTATAGCATAACGTTCAATTTGAGCAGAAATATCTGCAATCAGATTGATACTCTTTGATGATATTTCAAATGGTGGTATATACATTATTCTGTTACATTTATTAATCTGCTAACGCAGTCGGCAATGAGTTTCTGCTTCAACCTCTTTCTTTGTCGGTTTATTTTTCGAGGTCGGAGAGGATGGCTCGCAGCTCGGCGTCGGTGGCGGTGAGGCGCGAGCGACATTCGGCGAGAAGTTCCGAGGCGCGACGGGTGTAGGCCGTCAGATGGTCTATGTCGGTCTCGTCGCTCTGCATCTTGCGCAGTATGGCTTCTAACTCGGCTACTGCTTGAGCGTAGCTCAGATCCTTTACAGGGGCGAATTTAGGTGTCGTTTCTTCCATTATATTGATGATTATTTGGTTACTGATATGATGCTGCCTTGCGATGTCTGTGTCTCTATCGTGGCGCCCGAGGGCACTTGATCTGCGTGGCTGATGGCGCGCCCGTCGTAGCGCGTTATGGTGTAGCCTCTCCGCAAGGTGGCTTGAGGTGAGAGTGCGTCGACAAGCTGTGCCATCGACTCCAGTCGTCGGCTTTGGCGGTCGATGAGTGTGGCTATCGCAGAAGCGATTTGCTCTTGACGATGAGTCAGTGCGAGCTGTGCCGGTGCGATATGACGTGAGCTCACTTGTCGCAGTTCGATGGTGGCATTCTGCAGGCGGTTGCCGGCGCGCTCTATCGCGGCACGTGGCAATACCGGCAGTTGCCCTTGCAGGTGGGCAAGCTGCTGAGCCAGACCGCTGATGCGGTCGGCCACGTAGCGATGTATGTCGGTGGCAAGGCGTTGCAAGCGGTCGAGTGCTTTGACTCCGCGGGCTATGAGCCATTCGGCGGCGGCAGTGGGGGTCTTGACGCGCATATTTGCCACATAATCGAGCACTGTCACATCGCGTTCATGCCCGATGCCTATCACCACCGGAATCGGATAGCGAGCTATGGTGGCAGCAAGATTGTAGTCGTCGAATGCCTGAAGGTCGGAGGTGGCTCCACCGCCGCGTATCAGCACCACTCCGTCCCAACTGTCGCGCTCGGCGACTATCGCCGTAAGGGCGTCGATGATGCTTTGTGGAGCTTTCTCGCCCTGCATCACTGCCGGAAAGAGTCGTGCTGTGAAACGCAATCGATGAGGATTGGTGTAGAGCTGGTTGATAAAGTCGCCATAGCCGGCTGCTCCGGGTGCCGATATGATGGCGATGCGTTGCGGTATTTCGGGCCAATTGAGGTTGCGATTGGCTTCAAGGATGCCTTCTCGTTGCAGTCGCATGATTATCTCGCGACGTCGGCGAAGAAGGTCGCCCATCGTATATTCGGGATTGACGGCTGAGATGTTGAGCGACAGTCCGAATACAGGGTGCATCTGTGCCGATGCGCGCACCATCACTTTGATACCGGTGGCAAATTGCTGCCCTGTGGCGTTGAGAAAATCGCAAGCGATGCGTTGATAAGCCGACGACCAGATGGTGGCTCTCACTTTGGCCTCGGTGGCACCGGTGTCGGGATTTTTTTGCAGCAGCTCCATGTAGCAGTGTCCGCCGCGGAGAGCCACGTCGCTGAGCTCGGCTGTGACCCACACGCCTTGTGTGTCGCCGGTGGTGATGAGCCTGGCGATGCGTTGGAGCAGGGCAGAGAGGGTGATGGCTGAATCCATGGCTACTTCCTTGAGGAGAATTTCTTTCCATCCCATTTGTAGGCGAGCGTGGGGTGCAGATAGCGCGATATGGCATCGCGGTCGGCCTCGGCTACAAATTCGCTGAGGCTGTTGGTGAGCGTCAGCGTAGCAGTTGTCGGGTCGTAGTCGTAGTCGACGATGAGAAACGGTACGATGCTTTCCACCTCGCCGCGGTTGCGACGCCCCTCATCGGTGAGCCAGTCGGATAATGACGGTGGTGTGAACTGTTTCTTTGCGTCGAGCGGCGTCCAATGGCGGTCGTAGAGAGTGATGCGACTGTCGGCAGCCGGCAGCCGAAGGGTTTCCACCACGGCTATCACGGAGTCGCCTTTGGTCGGCAGTATTGCTATCTGGTAGGTCGACGATGCGGACATCTCTACACACACCTTCATCGGAGAGATAGCGGTGATGCGCGATGAGCCTCGCAGAGTGTTGTTGGATGCTGTCGACGAGCCGCTGTTGAAGTAGTCGATCATGTCAAGACGTGTGGTCTTGTCGACAAGAGGGAATGTCGGCAACGGTGCCGAAGCAAAGGCGTCGGCAGCGGTGAGCTGCGCATTCATAGAGCTTATGGTCGCTATCAGAGTGAATATTGATATGATGGTGCGTCTCATGATTATCTGCGTTTTTTTGATTTTTTAATGCCACCTTTGCGCTTGGCCGAGAAGTGGTCGGCAGGCGGTGTGGAAGTGTCGTCGGGAGCCGGGTGCGGGTCTTTGCGACGTGATAGACGGCTATAGTCTTTGTCGGGGTCGGCTATCTCGGCAAATATTCGCTTGCCGAAGAAGTCGTTGCCTTTAAGTCCGTTGACCACGCGCTTTGCGTCGCCTTTTTTGACGTCGAACAGCGAGTAGCGAGGCATCAGGTCGATGCGACCCACGTCGATACGTCCGCCGGCTATGTTGTGGTTGAGCATATCGATGAGGTTGCCGGCAAAAAATCCGTCGCCCTTGCCTACGTTGATGTAGATGCGAGCCATGCCACGCTCGGCGGTGCGACGATCTTTCTCGGCGTCGTTTTTCGGTCGGGCAATCTCTTTGCGCTCTTTTTTGCTCTTTGGCTTGTCGTCGATATATTCGATGACAGGGGCATCTTTGTAGTATTCGAGCAGTCGATTGAACTCAAGCGAGAGCACACGTTTGAGCAGGTCTTCCTCGGAGAGCCAGCCGAGCTTGCGGCTGATGCCGGGGAGATATTTCGTGATTTCGTCTTCGTCGACTTGCACTCTCTCGATGCGGTCGGCGAGGTTGTAGAGCTGCTTTTCGATGATGCTGCGAGGCGATGGCACCTCTTCGCGCGCAAACTGCTTGGCGATGCGCTTCTCGATGTCGCGCATTCGAGAGCGTTCGCGTGTGTGGATGATGGCTACCGATACGCCGGTCTTTCCGGCACGTCCGGTGCGTCCCGACCTATGGGTGTAGGTGGCTACGTCGTCGGGCAACCCGTAGTTGATGACGTGGGTGAGGTTGTCGACATCGAGCCCGCGAGCGGCTACATCGGTGGCTACGAGCAGACTGAGCATCCGCTCGCGAAACTTTTTCATCACGGTGTCGCGCTGCACTTGCGACAGCTCTCCATGGAGCGAGTCGGCGTTGTAGCCGTCGCGTATGAGCAGGTCGGCTATCTCTTGCGTCTCGCGACGTGTGCGACAGAAGATGATGCCGTAGATGTTGGGCGTATAGTCGGCTATACGCTTGAGAGCGAGATATTTGTCGCGAGCGTTGACCAAGTAGTAGATGTGTCGGACGTTTTCGGCGCCTTCGTTGCGCGAACCGATTACAATCTCCACCGGATCGTGCATATAGTCTTTGGCTATCGATGCGATTTCCTTTGGCATAGTGGCTGAGAACATCAGCATTTTGCGCTCGTCGGGCACGTTGGCAAGGATGTCGTTGATAGAGTCGAGAAAGCCCATGTTGAGCATCTCGTCGGCTTCGTCGAGCACAACGGTGTGTACGGCGTCGAGGTCTACCACCTTGCGACATATAAGATCGAGCAGACGTCCCGGAGTGGCCACAATGATGTGGACACCGCGACGTAGCGCGCGTATCTGGCTCTCAATACTCGATCCGCCGTAGACAGGAAGTACTTCGAGCTTGGGGATATATTTGGAGAAGTCGGCAAGGTCGGAGGCAATTTGCAGACAGAGTTCGCGTGTGGGAGACAGAATAAGAGCTTGGGTGACACGTCGGGAGGTGTCGATGCGTTGCAGTAGTGGCAGACCGAATGCAGCTGTCTTGCCGGTGCCGGTCTGGGCAAGGGCTACTACGTCGCCATCTTCGTTGAGAAGATGGGGGATTACTTTCTCTTGTACGGGCATTGGCATTTCAAAGCCCAGTTCGCTGATGGCGCGCAAAATGTCGGGGCGCACTCCGAGTTGTTCGAATGTTTTCATACTAAGCACAAAGATAGGCATTTTTGTGCTGAAATTTGTGGTTTTTCTACGTTTCATAATAGATAAAAGTTAATTTAATGATTGATAATATTTGTTTTACGCTACAAAGTTACAACGAAAAACATAGTGCTATTATGTCATTATGTCACATCAAGCAAAAAAAATTGAAAGCCTGCTCACAGATTGCGCGGAATAGCACAGAAGTTTTTTTTGAAGACAAAAGAACATAAAGACATAAGGCTACGCGGCGGGGCTGTAGGGGCGGATTGTAATATCCGCCCGATGGGTGAGGATTGCGGAGCATTCGTTTTTTTTTGAATAGCCGGGTATTGGCGAGCAGAGCGAGCCTATGCCCGGAACGGAGGAGATGGATGACGAATCCGAATGGATTCGTTAATGGTAAACAAATCTTTCAGATTTGATTTCTCGGTGTGATTGTGACCGGTGGTGACCTCGCTGAGGCGAGGCTACCACCGGCTATGAATTAATGATTGCTTCGCAATCATGGCGAAAACAGTCGGTATGTGTTGATGGGTGAGGGAATAAAAAAGAGGACCGGTGTGCGGCCCTCTTGGTGTGATCAGTATTTGATAAGCGGTTCTGAATAAGTGTGATTATTTATTATGTAATATCCTATAGGGTAGGAGGATATGTCGATAGTGCGGCAGTCGGAATTGTCGTCGATGATGTCAATGAGCGCTCCGGTGGAGTTGTAGATGCGAATAGTCCCGGTGGCGTATATCGTAGTGGTGGTAGTGGCCGGGTTGGGATATACGCGCAACTGTCGGTCGGATTGCGTCAACTCGGTCAGTTCGGTTGTGATAATGTTGGCACTGGAGTCGATGACGTCCTGCGCGATAAGGTAACGATCGGTCTTTTCGTCGTAAGAATAAGAGCGAACGGTATATGATGCTACGGCAGTCAAATCTTTAGGCCCGAGGAACGAGTCTTTGTGATAGGGAGACAGGACTTCGGTATTGTCGAGCATTTCGTAGCTGTCGGCCGGAGTGGTGAGCGATATTTGGGTATATCCTTCGTTGTTGATGTTTCTCCAAATGCGATATTGAGAAATGTCGGTCAATGTAAGCCCTTCGCCAAGAATGCTTTCCCAATATTTATGTCCCACGAAGTGATATTTGCCATCGTGGTCGTGAGTGTTGTAGCCCAATTGCAAATCGGTAAATGCCACTCGTGGAAGCGATTTGGGAGTGCGGATGGTGCCGTAGGTGTTGGTCGACTTGCTGTTGATTGTTGTCTCGCTGTTGGTGGTAGAGATCACGATGACGTATCTGAAGTCGAGCAAGCCGCTTGATGAGGCGTTGGTGAGGCTCGACAGATCGTCGGTGATGGTGTAGGTGACAGTGCCGTCGCCGTTGTCGGTGCGAGTGGCATTGTAGCCCGGAGTGGTCATCGAGGGAACTTGTTCGTTGATACTTGTAGCATTGCCGCCTTCGGTCAGTCGATATATGGTGACAGCCTTAATGAGGATGTCGTTTTCGATAATGTAGGTGATAGTGGCTGAATTGGAAAGGGGCAATGTGAGATTGTCACCGGCAATCTGCTCGGCAGTGTAAGTGTTGTCGATCACGGCGGTATAGTCGAGCTTATATACTTTCACATGCTCGATGTTGCTGGTGTAGGTGACGTTCTCATTATATTCGTTGATTGTGTAAGTGAGTTGGTAGTAGTAGCCCGATGGTTGCTCGTTTGTCTTGGTCGATTCTTGGAATTGGTCGATGATGGTGAGGCCGTCGAGGGGAACTCTTGCCGCCGCCAGTGCGCTTTCGGATGAGGCTGTGTAAATGAATGAGCCGGTAGAGGTCTCATTGGTGGTGAAGTTGGTGATGGTGTATGGCTGTGTCTGAGTCCATGTATTGTCGGCTTCTACCGGAGTAGAAAAAGCCGAGGTCGATATCTGAGCCACGATAGTGCCTTGGTCGGAGCAGTCGGGAGAAAGGTGGCGCTTGATGTAGATAGTGGGGTTTGATGCGAGATCTTCGGCGGCAAGATATGCGGTGTCGTCGGTGTCGTAGTTGAATACGCGGATAGGATTTTTGTAATTGTTGACCTCTTCGTCGCTTTTTTTGTCGTAGACGGATGTTTCTCCAACCTCGATATATATCGACTCGTGGTTGTAGCCTGGGATGGTGATCGTACGAGTCTCAGATACCATTTTGGAGAAGTCGTCGTAGTTGTTGGTCGCTTCGGGGTATGACTTGATGAGATAGGTGAACGTCTGTGGCGCTTCGGTTTGGTTGACCTGATAAGTGTACTCCTGGATGTTGGGGGTTGTGGCGAGAAGAGTTTCGTTGCCGGCCTCGTCCAAGATGTATATCTCATAGGTCTGAGGAATGTATTGGTCGGAAAGACTACCATGGACGGCATCGAACGTGAGATTGACATTGTAGACAAATGCGTCGTCCGAGCCCTCTACTTTATTGTCGGAGCGCGACGCTGTGGCGCTGTCGAAAGAGAGTCGACGCTCAAAAAACATGGGTCGGTAGCCGGGGTTGTAGTTGCGATATTTAATTGACTCTTGGTCGCGATTATCGTAATAAGCAAGTCGATAATCAGGGATATAGATACACATATCGAAATATTCGGAACTGAGGTCTTCTACCTCACCGAGAGCGAGGAAGTGTGATGCTACGATGGCTGAAGCACAATCGTGCATCACGGTACGAACTTCGTCCTTCTCGAATATTAGTCCCATCCCGGAGGCAATGTTCCCCGGTCCGTATTCTTCAAACATTCCGGAAAAAGGTTTTGCTACATTCTGACGGCATTTCCCTTTTGAGATGACGAAATATTTATTGTAGTAGCCGGCGCAGTTATAGATGTAGCCGGGGTTGCCATTCCCCGACACATAGGCGCGTTCGGTGATGAGTTGAACCGATTTGATATAGTTTGTGATGATGTCGGTGGAAGTAACTGAATTCAGTAGGTCTATATCAAAACCGGTGAAGTCGTCTTTGAGTTTGACTACAAATGCGGTGAGTCCGTGATGGTCGGGAGTATAATCTTCTTGATTGATGCCCCAATTGTTATAGAGATTTTTGTTGTCGGCGGTGAATGCGTATTCGACGGTGTGGTATTCGGCCGGATTTCCGTTCTCGTCAACTGATTCGACAATCTGCTTGATACCGGGAATGGCGCGAGTGGTGTAGATTCCGGCGAGGAGAGCCATGATCTGCTCCGGGTCGGTGGCTTCATCGGTGATGTAGCTTGTGTTGCCATCGCCCCAAGTGTAGGTGAATTGGTGGTAGAAGTCGTAGCTCGAAATGTCGTCGACGGCTACGTTGGAATCTTTGGTGAATGTGAGACTCTGTGCCGAAATTGTAACGGATGTTAGTGCAACCATGAGGGCTGCAATAAATCCTGTGAATGCAGTGTGCATAATGGTGAAAACAATTAGGTAGTAAAAAAGAATCAATAATAAAATTGTGTACAAAGGTAAGCAAAGTCGTGGCACATGAGAAGTGTTTAGGAAAGTTTATGGGGGGGGGTAAAATTTGCCCATGTGATGGGCTGAATTAGGAATTAGGAATTGGCTGATGCGGCGGGGCTGTAGGGGCGGATTGTAATATCCGCCCGATGGGTGAGGATTGCGGAGCATTCGTTTTTTTTTGAATAGCCGGGTATTGGCGAGCAGAGCGAGCCTATGCCCGGAACGGAGGAGATGGATGACGAATCCGAATGGATTCGTTAATGGTAAACAAATCTTTCAGATTTGATTTCTCGGTGTGATTGTGACCG
>CAZWWS010000020.1:0-40155 GCA_964637445.1 uncultured Muribaculum sp. | reverse complement strand
AATTCACATTCTCTCCAACATAAAAAAGAGGATGCCTCGTTTTGAGACACCCTCCGCTATTAGGGAATGCCAAGTAGAATTTACGATAATATGCAAGGTTGCGTTTTCCATACCCTCCGCCATAGCTTAACCGAAGTTCTTCCGCCAAAGCAGGAATAATCTTCTTTCCATATTGAGCACGAGCAGAACCGGCTTGTTCTTCTTCAACGATACGTTTGCCGATATTCCAATAAGTAAAAATAGCGGCTTTGCTACAGCTGTAGATGCCGTAGCTATTCCATTATCGATAATTTTTCGTATGTCATTGACAAACTGTCGGTTTATAACAATATCGTTGTTGCTCATGGCGTTATTGCATTTTAGAATGCAACGATACAACAAATTAGCCAATATCGCATCTCCATGTTGCGATTACTTGTTTTCATTACCTTTGATTGGTATTTCTTTAATTCGCGATTACTCGTTAAGTGAATCATTTTGGCTATCTAATGATTAATAAGATAAGATAGTGGAGGTTGAAGACAGTTGCAAATGCTTCAATGACACAGAACAGTCGTAAGGAATGATATTTGGGATAGTGGCAATTAAATAGATGGTGAGTAATGGTATTCGCCAATAATTGCGTAAATTTGTATGCCGATTGGTACTCGAATGGGTGCTTGCGGTTTAATCATACAAAAACATCGATATGGAAAAGAAAGATCTCAAAATAGTATTTCTTGGCACTCCCGACTTCGCAGTGGAGAGCCTGCGACGTCTCCACCAAGGGGGCTATAATATAGTAGGAGTAGTCACCATGCCCGACAAGCCGGCAGGACGCGGACATAAATTGCTCCACTCGCCGGTGAAGCAATATGCCGCAGCCAACAATCTGCACCTGATGCAGCCCGTCAAGCTCAAAGACCCGGTATTTGTCGACGAGTTGCGATCGCTGAATGCCGACCTGTTTATAGTCATCGCATTCCGCATGCTTCCCGAAGTGGTATGGTCGATGCCCCCCATGGGTACATTTAACCTGCACGCCTCGTTGCTTCCAAAATATCGCGGGGCAGCCCCCATCAACTGGGCGGTAATCAATGGCGACAGTGAGACCGGCGTCACAACATTCTTCCTCAAGCACGAAATCGATACCGGCGACATCCTACGCCAAGAGCGCATCGCTATCAATCCGGAGGACAATGTGGGCGATGTGCACGATCGATTGATGATGCTCGGAGCTGACCTCACACTCGACACTGTAGAGCATATTCTTGCCGGAGATCTTCGTCCAATCCCGCAAGAAGAACTGATCACAGATATAGAGCCTACACCGGCGCCCAAAATATTCAAAGAGACTTGCCGCATAGATTGGAACAAACCGGCAGAAGAGGTGCATAATCTCGTGCGTGGGTTGTCGCCATATCCGGCGGCTTGGATGACAATAGAGCGCGACGGAGAGGAGCTCACGGCTAAAGTATTTACTACAGCCGTTACCGACACGCCATCCAACGACGCGCCCGGCACTATAAAGGCTGATGGCGACAAGATACTTGCAGCTACTGCTGACTATATGATAGAGATAAAAGAGCTGCAACTCGCAGGCAAACGGCGCATGACTGCCGCCGAGTTTCTGCGCGGCTTCAAGTTGTAACGCCAACGAATAGAATCACATCAGCCACGGACTGTCGGTGTATGCAGTCCGTGGCTGATGTCGTTTTATACAAGATAGTTATCGAGCTAATGAGAGGTTGAACGACAAGCCATAGCTACTATTGGTAGTGGGGAACGCACTCGACGAGATAAGAGGAGTGTTGATCTGATGGTCGAAGTAGGCCGACACGGTGAGTCGCTTGCTCATCACATAGCTTGCTGTAAAATTGATAGCGATAGAACGAGTGCCGTTGGTGGCTTGAGCATAGTTGCCTTCGATGCGGCGTATCAACGCTTGGCTTTGCTGATAAGAGAAGTCGGCATTAAGCGTCAAGTCGTTGCTGATGCCTTTGCCCGAACCTTTCATCTTCAATACCGAGTTGAATCCTACGATTTTGTAGCCCATACCTACCACAATGCCTTTGGTGGTAGCTTCGACGACTTGTCCGGCAGCAGAGTTGAGTGTCAATGTGCGGCTGTCGCGATATTCGGCGTTGAACTTCATATCGTTTTTGAGTGTAGCTGTAAAGCCGATGAGAGGAGCGAACTTTTCGGTTATCGATACCGATGAGATATTGTAGGGCGATGAGGGGATGGGTTGACCGGTCAATTCATCCATCGCAAATCCCATTTCGCCATCTACACCAATCCAGTTGAGATATGACGAGTAGGAGCCGACTGTGTAGGTACACTGATAAGCATGATTGAGCGTAAAGGCTTTAAAGATATTGCCCATATTGCCAATGCGAGTCAACCCATCGTAGGTGACGCGCCAATTGGGCATCACGTCGGCAAATGAGGGGAACGGGGTCAGATATATATTTTTAGCGTCGACGCCGGTGTATGCTGCGATAAATGCCGGGATAAGCACATCGCTACTTGCCGAGTTTACGCCCCCCACTTCGGGATTGAAAGGCTGACCTGCATTAGCATTATCACGCATAAAACCGGTTGTCGGGTAAGACTCCCCTACGTATTGTGACTGAATACGGTCGGCCACTACAGGAATATTTTCAAGGAATTTATTGAACGTCTCGCTCGCATAGCCATCGTCGGCACTGCTTCCGCGGAGAGCTGTAGCAATAGCGCAGTGAGTCTTGGTGTAGCTGCCGGAACGAGTCACCGGCACATCGTCGTACATAAACTGAATTTGGTTGGTACGATTGTCGGTGCGGTTGGAGGTCAACTGAATCTTCAATCCACGCAGAGGTTCGAGCGTCAACTCGATATTGAGTTCATTTGTTTTAGACCACACAGCAGGCGATGTCTGTTCATCGTCGATTATAAGCCAACCACGTTCTTTTGCCTTATCAATGTAGCTTTCATCGACAAATCCGAATGCAAAATCAAGTCCCGGGGCCATTGGTCCATAGCTGTTGCTTTGACCGAAAATATTACCCACTTCGGGATTATAAAGTGGCAACGATAGCGACTGAGTGTTGCGATAACGGATGCTTGCGTTGCGCACCATCATGGCAGCGCGCGCAGCGTGGTCGCCTATTTCTTTCCAAATTGACTTTTCTTCTTTCAGAATTTCGGTGATGGTAAACTTAATATTCTTGTCTCCGCGAGTGAGCACCTCGACCGAATTGGCGTCGATAGGACGAGTTTTAACCGCAAAAGGCTGCCCATCGGTGGTTTTAGCCACGACCTTTACTTTCTTGTTGCGAAGATTGTGCTTAATCACTATCGTAGTGTCGGGCTTGAGCATAAAGGTACGTTCAAACTTCTTGGCTTTCTTCTCACGCGACGACTGTCTGCGAGAGTTGGCAAAGCGCTTGTTGACCTCTTTGAGATACGGAACTTTGTTGTAGAGAGTTTCAAAGTTGATGCGACCATCTATATTCCAAGATGCTTGATTGCTGATAGTATTTCCAAGGTTCACATCCTCAACTTTAGCACCTCGGTCCCAACGATAAGTAGCGTTGTAGGTAGCCGAAGCTGTTAAGAAGTCGAGCACCGGAATCTTATTAAACGGCGCCTTATATGTGGCTACAAACGACTGATTGTAGGCTTGCGGAGTACCCATGTGAAGGATGCTGCTCCACACCGAATCTTTCCATTGCTTGTATTCATCGGGGAATAGTTTCTTATTCACAGCTCCAACAGGCTCATCGATAGTAGCCGAGGTGTTGGAATTGAACGTCAGGCTCAACGACTTGGTAAGATTCCACGACAGAGAGAATTGTCGATCCCAAAGGAAGTTTTTGCTTACCGACACCGGGAGTTGGAACATCACATCGGTCTCACTGCGAGTCTGCTGTTCGTAGTAATAACGCGACATCGTAGTCAAGAAGCTGATGGTATTGGGCAGATAGTTTATTTCCCACTCTTTGAAGAATTTCAGATGCTTCGATTTGCTCTTAATCCAACCGAAAGGTTTGAGTCCCTTGACATAGGGCGAATAAGAGTATTGGAAACTACCGCGATAATCGTTGGTGTTCTCATATTCGGTGTTGGGGTCTTGATGCGACTGCTTATTGAATGAGAAATTAAATGTAAAGTTAGCCGGATCCCACGGCATCGGGGTGTCGCTCTTGACATCGAATTTCAATCCCGACAAACTGAAACTTTGCACAGTGGTGTGTTCAATTGCATAGTCGCTTATCGAGTCTCGCTCGGCTTGCGAGCCGGCTTCGTCCAAAGCATCTTGCAACAGCACGTCCTGGTCGAGAGGATTGTATTTGGGCGATGTCTTTTCCTTTGAGTAAGAATAGTAGATGGGCGCGCGCAATTTAGCTTTTTCGGGAAGAAAGCGACCGAGGTCGGCTTGCACGGCAAAGTGATATTGCTCATAATCATCCATGCGGCGAGAGTTGAGCGATTGGTCAACACTACCGAATCCGGCGGTTTCGATGTGCGCACCGAAATTAAGCGTAGCGATGTCGGAAATGCCCAAGTTCATATTTGTTTTGGCAGCCCAACCTCCGCTCTCATCGAAATCGGTCACTTTCAGTTCGTTAACCCAAACAATACCATCTTTCGTAACATTAGAATTGTTTCTCACACCGACGAGCACGACACGGATATCGCTCAACGACGGATTGCCAATCACAGCCATGCGATTGTTTTCGTTGTTGGGGTCTCTACCGGTGTATAAGATGCCATAGCCTACCCCACTCTGCTCCTCGCGCTTCTTGGCGTTGCGCTCCTTTTTGAGGTCGACAAGGCTTTGAAGTTCGAAATTCAAATAGTTGCTTTCGGGCCAAACTTCATAGCGGTCGGAACTAAGATAGGTGTTATATTTTCCGGGCTCGGTGAGCGAGAGAGGAATTTCGTATTCGTAATAGTTGTTTTTCACGTCGGAACCGAGTCGTACGAACACCGACATTTCGCCATTGCGCAGATGAGTGACATTGTCGATAAGAGCTTCGGCGTGTACCCACATTTGCAGACGCTTATAGTTGCGTAGGTCGAGCGAAGTGTTTCGGTATACACCTCTTGCATCGCCGGCGTTGAGACCTACGACTTTCATCGACATTGCTTGCTCGTTGAGTTGGGTGATTTGCGACTGTCCGGAATCGACAATACGAGTGACACCCGGAGGCAAAACGTAGTTGATAGGTTCGCGTCCGGCGTTTTCTTCAATGTTTACGACCGACACATCGAGCTGCCCTTCGGCCGGAGCGTCGCCACGATTGTTAAGGTTGAAATCGTAGGTGCGCCATTCGCCACGCACGAGTTCCAGAGTAGCGAAACGCAAGTGGGTGACCTGCTTGAATCCGGTCATAAACATGCGCGCAAAGCGGATGGTGGAGAAATCGGAAATCGAGCCTACTATTTTTTCATAATCACTCAACGGAATTTTGAACTGGAACCACTCCACCTCTTGGTCGCTACCATCGCGGGTGCGCACAAGCGACACTTGCTTGTCGGTAATATAGTTTTTGCCAACGACCAAATCTTCGGGACGTATCGAGACACGATATTGGAAATAGCGCTCATATTCGTTGAGAGTATTGTCCTGATTTATATCTTCCACATCGGGCACACTGCGCGCACTCTGATATAGAGGGTCGTCGGCTTCATCAGGCGACAAAGAGTTGCCCTCGACTCCGTTGTAATGCTTATAGCGATCAAGAACGCCGAGACGCTGCTCGTCATAGTCATAACCACGATAGAAATGATAGTTATCGCTTGCGGGATCGTTGAATGGAGAAAATTTGTCGGTTTGCATTACTTCGATCGTAGATGCTGGCAAGCGTTGACGCAGGCGATCCAAATAATCCTTATACGAGCCGAACTCAAATTCGTCGTCGGTCTTCAATCCATCGAGACCTACGTCTTGAGCCTTACGAGTATCAGCTGTGTTGTCGAAAGCATAGGTCAAAGAATTTTGAGTGGAAACACGTCCCCACTCGGTAGTGCTCATATATTGGTTGCTTCCGTCGGCAGGCACACCGTTTTCATACGATTTCAATCCGTCTTTAAGTATATCTTCACTCATTTCGCCGAAGTTGATATACAGGTCGCCACCATCATAATTGGGATTTTCCGGATCGAGGAAGGGATTCATCATCCAGAATTGCACATATTCGATGTTGGATTGCTCAAAATTGGTATTGTCCATCTTACGCATGATACCTCCCCAACGCTTTTCGGGGTTGAGCAACTTGCCATCGGCATCTATATTTTCAGCGTCCAAGTTATAAGGACCACGCTCTTCGGGATAGAATGAGAGGTTGAGGGTTTGTATCACTGACGACTCGCCATAGCTTAATTCGCGGTCGGGGAATATCTCTCGCGATGTAACTTCGCGCACATAAGGGTTTGACAGCTGCTTCAAGTCGCTTTTGATATATCCCGGAGCAAGACTTGAGTTTCGCTGTGTGAACATTCTATCAATATAATACCATGAGAGCAAAGCACGATTTTTTCCGTAATTGACATTGTTGGATAGTGCGGCTTCGGGGAATAGTGCATCGACTCCGGAATCGTAGGGGGTAGACGCCAAGAACCATGAATAAGGCGAGCGCAAATCGATCCCGGTTTGCGTCGATTCAAAGTCGTCGACATAGGAGCTGCCCTCATTTGAGCCGGATTTCTGCTTGTGAGGCACGAGTTGTGCGAACTCGGCATTAACGCTGAAAGTCGAGGGCTGCGTAGCGTTAACGGTAGGGATTTTGTTTATTAGATTTGTAAGCCACATAAATTCGGTGTTATACGCCAAATTTACGCCCCACATAGAGTTGTTGATAATCTCATCTCCGATGTTAACCTTCTCGGTAAGGGCTTTCTCGGAGAAATGAAGCAGTGTAGCTCCTATATTGAAGTTTTTATTGAACTGATAGTTCAAATCGAGTCCCAACAGAGTTTTGCGTTGAGTGCTGAACATCGATTGATTTTCGAGTGTGACGCTGATGCTTTGCCCCGAGTCGATAATACTTTGATTCGTAATAGTCACAATACCCATCGAATAGTCGACGGTATAGTCACTATTTTCTGTAAGCGTAACACCACCGGCAGTAACTACAACCGATCCTCGCGGCACGTTCATAGCGTTCAAGCGTATCTGAGAGCCTGATGATGCTTGGTATTCACCCTTGAGGATAAACTTATTCTTATCGGCAAATTGTTGTGCTACCACAAGAGTAGAGTCGTACAATTCTTGATATACATATTTTTCGGCGATAGCAGGATTGTTGATCTTCTTGGCTAAGTGAGAGCCAAACGGCTCAGCAACTGGGAAAATAATCTTGCCATTAGACGACAATACGGTGTATCCCTCAATATAGTCGAAAAATCCATCGGGATTAGACTCTTGATTAGAATCGATGCGGTCGAGGTTCATCACCTGCAACAACGATTGATTGTTTAGCCCCGGAACCGGCAAATAATTAATCTCCGTACCGGTCGTGTCGCTGAGATATTTGATATTCAGTTTGAAGTTGCTTTTTTGAATCTGGTAAGCACCGAGGGAATACACATTTTTCATCATAAGATCCCACATCGGCAAGTATGGCGACACGATGGTGCCTTTGAGCATCTTCACATAGAGTGATTGATCGGTGGAAGTGATGTCGCTCGAAAATTCACCTACTTGATACACTTGCCCTTTGTATGTGTATTCGTAGGCCACCGCCAGCACCTCATCGGCATTAAGAGCACTCTTTATCGAGATATATCCAAGAGTAGAGTTTAATGTATATTCCGATGAAGTAAGCAGACGTGCGCTTTCCACTTTCTCATAGTCGCGTCCACCTTCGAAGCCATAGGCCGACAATGGTTCGAGCGCTTGAGTCACGAGGTTGATGTTGCGCGCATCGGGATATTCGGACTTAAGAGTCGACAATAAGTTATTAGACGCATTGGCGGGATTGTCGAGAGAAGGATTACCCACCCAATAATCGTTAGCTAAAACTTTGTTTTCGCCCAGGTCCATAAGCCCGACTATATTTCGCGACTCATCGTATTTTCCGGATTTGTTTGTCACCCACACTTCTATTCGAGTGATATTTACACCCGACGAGACATAAGGTAACTTTGAGGCAAATTGGTCATAATTGTCGCGAAAAAATTGCGATAGAAAGTAGTGGCGATTTTGATCGTAATTGTCAGCATTGATGGAGAAGTCGGTTGTCTGCACGCCGCCTTTTGTATTGACGGTTTTCGACTCCGAGTTTTGTTGCGACACAAGAGCCGTAGCAGTCAATTTGCCGAATTGCAACTTTGTCTTGATACCAAATAGAGCTGTTCCACCACGAATCAACGACGACCCGGTGGTCATCGACACATTACCTGCTTCAATGCTTTTTATTATATCGTCTTCTTTGCCTTCGTAAGCAAGTTTAAGGTTTTTGGAGTCAAAATCAAATGTAGCATCGGTGTTGTAAGTCATATTAAATTTCATCTTATCACCAACCGAGGCATTTATTGTGGCTTGGATTTTTTGTTCGAAATCAAAATATGTTTTGCGACGAGAAGTCAACGACAAAGCCGGATTGTCGGTTTTGTTAGACTTCACCCCCATTGAGATTTGCACCGAACCTTGAGTTTTGAGTTGCACACCGCCGGGACCGAATATTTTCTCCAACGGACCGAGAGCGAAGTTCATATCAAGCACGTTAAACGGCTCCTTAGTTTCATTTGTCTCAAATAATTCTCGATTTTTTTGACGATAATATTCTTGCATCGAACGGCGCAGTTCCAGGTCGTTATATTGTTCAGGGGTGAGCATAAAGGGGGTTATCAGGTCATAATCCCCTACCTTTGTGCGAATTATATAGCATCCCGTCGCGGGATCAAAATCGGCAATGGTCTTAATATTTGATGGTGTAGTGAGGTCGGCAGCAAACTCTTGCTCGGCAAGTTGCTCATAATCGGTGGGATAAGTAGGTTGCACCGGATATGGCATAGCAATCGAATCGCCCGACGGAGCTACCGACTGAGGAGAAGGTACTGACGCAGGAGGATTGACCGTAGGGTTATAATACTGTGCAAAAGCATAAAAAGCAAAGCCCGAGCACAGCAATATGCCGCACCCGACCACCAGCAATATTATATTATGATAATTTCGTTTCGCTTTTCTCATCCAATAATTATTCAGCCCATCAAATCTCCGATAGCATCATGCTACATCATGGCGAGAGCTTTCTTTATCGCAACCTCTACACGCAACATAGGCTCAGCGTCAAACAACTTTTTAAGCACTTTTTGCGACTGCAAGCGTTGAAAACCTAAAGCCGTAAGAGCAGCAAGAGCCTCATCGAATACCTCGCTATGAGTTGATGGCTGTAGTATTAACGTATCATCCGTGGGTTTTATTTTATCTTTAAGGTCCACAATTATACGTTGAGCTGTTTTTACCCCGATTCCCTTGATATTTTTAAGACAGACATGGTCGCCGGAGGTAATAACGACTTCAAGCTCCGGAGTAGCAATCGATGATAGAATCATTCGCGCAGTATTGGCTCCCACGCCCGACACACCAATAAGCAATCGAAACAACGAACGCTCGCGCTCATCGGCAAACCCATAAAGCAAATGCGTATCTTCGCGTATCACCTCATGCACAAGCAGCTTTGCTTCGCTCACGCCTTCAAGAGCCGAAAACGTAGACAGCGATATATTTAATTCATATCCCACACCGGCAGCCTCAAGCACTGCTATCGCAGGATTCAACTCCGCTACCACACCACGAATATATTCAATCATAATAAATCTTCAATTATATCCACAAATTTAGATATAAATTGTGAGATTTGGGTAATTTTCGTGTATAGATTTTGATTATCGAGTTTTTGTTACGATATTTTTATTGCGATATTTGCGCAATAGCGTCAAGCTACTCGAAATTCATTAGAATTGGAGAGCGATGCGAGTGGTGTAGGTGATGTTAGAACCGGAAATATGAAGGAGGTAGATGCCTGAGCTGAGGTGGGACGCGTCAATTGCTACGATACCATTTGTTCCAATCTCGGAGAGTATTAGAGTGCCGGAGGTGTTGTACAGCGTTGCGGTAAATGCGTCTTCGTTTGGAACGAAGATTTCAAATGTGTTTGCACCCATAGGCGTGAACAGAGGACGCACACAATCGGCATCAATCGACTCTATTGCGGCATCTTCAAGTGCCATTTTCAAGCCGGCATATATGTCCAATTTGCCACAACCCCACCGCGGGTCGGAGTTGACCTGCTCGTCACGTCGGGCAGTAGCAGATATGATACGGCGCACGTCGTCGACCGTCAGAGCCGGATTGGCTTCAAGCCACAATGCAACAGCTCCTGCCACTATGGGAGATGACATCGATGTGCCTTGCTCGCCATACCAATAATAGTTCTCACCATCTATCTGCTCAACTGCTTGCTGAGAACTCAGTTGCTCGTCGGTAAGAGTTGCCGCATAGGGCGACGACATAGAGGATATGATTGGAGTGCCCGGTGCGCACACAAACGGCATCTCACGCCCATCGGCAAGAGTGCCATAGCTTGAATAGGCCGAAACCTCACCAATCACATTACCTATTGATTTTTCGCTTCCATCTATCATAGGATAAGAGTCGCGCGTGGAGTATGCACCTACCGAAATAGTATTGAATCCGCAACACAAATTACTTATCGACATCGTGTTGCCCCCATTGCTCCATCCCGGCCCGCTTGCCGAGCGAAGCTGAAGAGACTGCCCGTCGGCATACACATCGACATGTGTTCCCGCGACACCCTCTATCTTAAGGCCGACAATATATCTGCCCCACCCTTGAGGCATATTGCCCAATGAGTTCAAGTCCATCTGTACTACTACCCGATGGCGGCCATTGTTTACGTCCAGATCCGACACAACATACACCGCTCCTTCAAAAGCTTGGTCGAATCCGGCGTCGGTGAGAATCGTAACATCTTCCCATTTGGCATATTCACTGCCGGAGCTTGCTATCAACATCTCTTGACCAACCTCAACACCGATTGCCGGAGATGTATAGAGAGTTGTTTCGTCCAGCTTATCATATACCGTAATCGCTACCGAAAACGGCTGACTATCAGCACTCCAAAGATCCACTACTCCGGAATAGTTCCACCCTGCCCATTGCGGTATATCATAAACGCCAACAGTTTCCGATGTGTAACTTTCTGTAAAATTAATGGCACGATAGTTGCGACCTTCGCCCGAATTACCCGCCGACAGCACTATTATAGCCTCCTCACCGATAGCATCCAAATATTGGCAAAAATCGTCGGAACCATCATGCGGTCCGATAAAGGACGCGAGCGACATATTTATCACGGCCGGTTGCCCTTGCTCGCGCGCATACGCCACTATATCCTCCAATCCCGCCAATATTCCGGCATCGGAAAGATCGCTTGTCGCCACCACAATGTCGGCACCGGAAGCGATGCCTTTATACTTACTATGACCTCCGGCCATAATTCCTGCCACATGAGTGGCGTGAGTTTTTTCTTGATTGTCGGTGATATAATCGCGAATTTCATCGGGAGAATCGCTATAATAGCGTTCTTCTCCTCTGTTCTTATAATCAACATACATCTTGACGCGCAACTCATCGGTCTTCTCATCCACAAAATTAATGTGATTCGGGTCAAATCCGATGTCACATAGCGATGCTATCACCCCTGAGCCATCGTAGGACTGAGGTAATTGAAGTCCCGAGTGAACGGCATCAGCTCCGACATCGACACGAGCCATATCCATACATGGGCTATGCGTCGTACCGATTGAAGCGCGAACAATTGTCGGCATTTGCTCCAGCGCACCCAATTCACTCACAGGAACCCATACAAGAGCCAAATCGCCACGCCGATAACGCACCTCTGCTCCGACAGCCTCCAATTCACCGGTCGATGCGCCATCGGCAAATCGCACTATCATGCCCACACGTTGCGACTTCTCGTGAGCCACTATTGAAGAGGTCTGCTGATGCATCAATCGACGAGCCGCAGCATCAAGGCGAGTCGCAACAGCATCAAACATCACACTGACTATCAGCACCAACGAGAGAAGCAAACGTACCATCAAGAGAAATATTATTTTATCACTATCCGTTCGGAATATACGCCCATTTTGCCGGATACAGAAAGCAAATAGACTCCTTCAGGTAGAGCCGACACATCAATCGTCAATCTGTCATTGCTAACAGATGCCATGGCTACTCGTCGGCCGGTCATCGAGTAGACAGAGACACTTAAATCAGTCTCCCCTGCCACAAACACCTCGTATTGATTGTCGGCAATCGGAGTGACCAACAGCCTACTATCATACTCAACCCCATCAATGCCGGCCTGGTCAAGCACAGCGAGCAATCCATTATAAGCATTAATCTTGCCGGCTCCCCATGCCGCCGGAGTCGATGATGAAGTCACATAGCTGTCGCGTGTCGACGTTTCAGCGATAATCTTTTTAACATCCGAAACAGTCAATGTAGGATCAGCTTGAAGCCATAGAGCCACAGTGCCCGACACAAATGGAGCAGACATTGACGTACCTGATTGCGGTCCCCAATAGTACTGGTTACCGGAAATAGACAACGGACTATTCTGCTCGAACGACGTAGCGTAGTTAGCTTCGGGACGAGCCGCTGCATAGTAGCTATTGAGTGAAGATATTATAGGATAACCCGGTGCACACACGTCGGGCAACTGCCGTCCGTCGACAAGATTTCCCCAGCTGGAGAAATATGCAATATCTCCGACTATGGCTTGCTTTGCAGCGTGGGACTGACCATCGGCACCGATAAACGAGTCATGCGAAGAGTATGCGCCTACCACTACCACATTTTGGCCACACGCCATATTGTTTATCGAGCCGTCAGCACCGCCCTCTGCCCATCCATTTAGTTCGGTAGTGGTCACATTGGTAAACTTAGTTGTATTATCACAGTAAGCATCTACGCGCGTCCCATCTGCACCCGTAATGACCAACCCGATATAGTAGCGAGTAGCAGCCGATGTGACAGGCATGAAATCACAATCAAGCACCACATTGTAGCGATTGTTCCACTCATCTACCACCGATTTAATTTTGATACTTCCCGAAAAAGCCTTTGCAAAGTCCAAATTAAACTCACCCGAACTCGAACTCTGAGTCGTCACCGTATATGTTTTGCCATCGACAAGCGAAGAGGAATTTATCAATTCGGTCTTAAGGTTGCCTGCCTCATCATACATACCTATTGAAATCGTCAATGGAGATTGATTACTACTCCAAATGTCTATCGCGCCATCATATCCGCTATTTCCGACGAAAGTCTTCAACGAACAATCAGAATCGACAAACGTCTTTGTCAGAGCAATAGCATCGCCGGCCTCATTGCCTGACGATATGCAGATTATAGCCTGCTCGCCAAGTTCGTCGAGATAGCGGCATATATCATCCGTTCCATCATGAGGTCCGATGCTTGTACCTAACGACAGATTCACCACCGCCGGCTTGCCTACGCTTTCTGCATAGGCTATAATGCGTTCTATAGCGTCAAGAATATTCACAGAATATAGTTCGCCGCAACCCACCACGATGTCGGCACCGGGAGCTACACCTTGAAATCCATGAGCAACGCCATCGTAAAGATGATTGGAATAAGCTCCGGCCATGATGCCAAGCACATGAGTTCCATGCGTTTCACTCGACTTATCGGTAGTAAATTCGCTTATGGCAGAAGGTGTTTCGTATAGCGTCGGCACACCGCTCGGATTCGTGTACTTAGCCAATCGCTTCACGCGGCTATATACTCCTGCATTGTCGTAAAAATTAATGTGATTAGGATCTAATCCCACATCCATTAACCCAACAACCACACCCTCTCCGGTGAATTTCCGACCATTCAATGTGCCCAATCCGAGATGTGCATCATCCACCTGAGTATCGATGCGCGACTCGTACATCTGCACCCTCATCTTGTCGCCGAGAGATATACGACGCACACCATCGGTCTTGCTCAAAGCCTCAAGATTCGACACCGGAAGCGACACCATGCACATATCCCCACGACGGCGAAGCACATCACACGACTCTTCAATCGACGACATATCAGCATCGGGAGCGACAGAAATAATCACAGAAATCGAATCTTGCGTAGCCGTTGCCGGAGAAATATTTTGCTGATATTCGATGAGACAGCGATTGGCAAAAAAATCAAGCACAGCCTTCGCATCAGACATAAAACAAGTAGCAGCAAGAAGTATTATGAGATATAGCTTTTTCATGTAGCGTTTGTCAATTTTGACTACAAATTTAGTGCATAAAGCATAGAATTCCAAACATTTTCACGTCAATCAACATAAAAGCGACGACCTTCGCCAAGAAAGTCGTCGCCCAATATGAGTTAAGGATTATACTATTTTTTATTGTCCTTTTTCTACACGTTCTCTCAATTTATCGGTGAATGCGCGGAGAGCATCGTTTGTCGGCTCTACTTCAAGGAACTTGTCGAAATAGATCAATGCATTTGCAAAATCATTCTGCGAGAGATAGTAGTTTCCTATACTATTATATGCTTCTTTATAAGCATCGACTTGAGAAGTCTTATTTTCAGGATTTTGGTCGAGTACAGCAACAGTTGTAATGTAAGTATCAGATACCTCCTGAACATGTTGATTATTGTTCTTGGTCAAAAGGATACGAGCCTTACGCTGCTGAATGCGGAAATTGTCGGGAACTTTTTCAAGCACAGCATCCACATATTTCAATGCGTTGTCGACGGCAGCTGCACGTGCAATCGAGTCGGTCGAAGTTGCGGCAGCAGTCATATAGCGACCTGAAAGTACGAAAAGGTCGTTGGTCACATAGTCGCCTTTATCTACAAATTTTTGATATGCCTCTGCACTCTTGTCATACATTTTAGCCTTGTTGTAAGCGCTTGAGAGATTCTTAAGCAACTCAGCCTTGTCGGGATTGATTTCTACAGCCTTTTCGTATTGAGCCACAGCGATTGAGTCTTGACCAAGAGCTTGAAGCACTTCACCATAAGTAGAATAGTCGTTTGCCACATATTCGCCCTTGCCATTAGCAAAGAACTTTTCAGCCAAAACCTTAGCATCTTCGTTGTTACCGAGAGCTGCTTGGTTGAGGAATGTCATACGCTGCATATAAAAGTTGGTAGGGTCTTCAGCGAGAATCTTATTAGCAAGTTCATACGATTCGTTGTATTTCTTACCGAAATAGAGAAGAGCTACATACCGAATCTCATCCGACTTGAAGTGGTTGGGATTTTGCATATACTTACCATATTGCTCAGCTGCCATAGTAAGTTGGTCGTTTTCGTAATATTTTTCAGCCAATTCACGTTGAGCGAGAGCCGAATCGGGATATTTAGCAAGATACTCTTCAAGTTTCTTAATAGCAAATTCGGGAGTCACATTGAAATAAGTGCGAGCATATTTCACGTATGCCTCGGGAAGGTCTTCTTGATAGAGGATTGCATTTTCATATTCGGCAGCAGCACCACCCCAATCCTTTTCGTCGGTCTTCACATCACCGCGATACATGAAGATTTCAGGTTCTTTCTTGTTGGCCTTCATAGCCTTTTCCAAGTTCTTCTCGATTTCTTTAGCATACTTCACTGCATTTACCTTATAGTAATTGCGAGCTACAGCAACAAACACCTTAGCATCTTTTTTGTTGATAGATGTAGCTTGCTTGAAGTATTCTTCAGCTGTCTTTTCGTCGCCATTCACCAACGCCAAACGTCCGAGACCGACATAATTCATAGCATACTCGGGATTAGTAGCAAGACCTTTATCAAAATTAGCCTTAGCCGAAGCATAATCCTTATTTGCCACATCAATGGCGCCCAAATAGAAATGAGCTACAGACTTATCGGTTGAAGGATCATTGAGATTACGTTCCAAAAGAGTTTTGGCTTCCTTAAATTGATCGGCTTTGTAATATTCCACGCCGTCCTTGTAACCTTGCGCCGACACTGTCAACGCGCTCGCAAGAAGCGAAGCTAACAAAAATTTAAATTTCATGTTTTGGTTTTATTTATGCATTAATTACTAATTTTCCTAATTTAATTGCACCATTCGAGGTTGCACTGATGCCGGTAAGATTCCTGTCATCTGCATTATTTTTTGTCCGTTAAATCCGGTGACAAACGAATAAAATCCGTGAGCGATGCTGCCATTTGCAGCAGTAGTAATCATATAAATAGAGCGGAATAGCGGATAGCTTCCGTCGTAGATATATGCTTGATATGGCTGACGAGCTATGATGCTATCGTCGGGACGCACTTTCAGCACTTTGATTTCAGCATTAAACGACGTGGAGGTCGTGTCGTTGCGATTCAACGACTTAGCACGTTCTTCGCGCGACATCTCGGCGGCTCTCATATCGGAACTAACCCAGCTTACACCTATCACACCGATAGCGTTCTTATTAGCTTGTACAGCCTTAAAGACTGCGGCATTCGAGCCTTGCGCATACACATTTTTGCCAAACGGCTTGCCGTTTATCAACGAGTCGCGCATATATTGCACCGTACTCGAACTTTGATGGTCAAATACAACCTTAATAGAGTCTAATTTGCTCGGCTCGATATCGTTCCAATGAGCAAGTTCACCCGATAGGATTTCCGAGATTTCCTTTTTCGACAATATCTCTATAGGATTATCCTTATTGACGATAAGAGCAATAGCATCGACCGCAATGCGTCGTTGCTTCACGTTCAACTTGCGATTTTTCAGATAATTTTTTTCTTGCTCGGTCAGTTCACGAGTGATGACAATGCTTTTAGTGGCTTGAGCAAGCAACGAGTCGACTGCTGCCTTTTCAGGCACATAATAAGGTATGATACTCGCTTTCGGATAGATATATTCAAACACATCTATCTCTTGATTCATTATATTTTCAAACGTGTCATCGCATACTATCGTAGCCATGCCGGAAGTACTCGTATTGGTCGGAGTCTTTCCACACGAAATCATCATCGATATAAACAATACCGACAAAGCCACTTTAGCCACACACAATATATACTTCAATTTATTCATCTCTATCGGCTATAGATTTATCCATTCCCTTAAATTGCCTGTAGCCACGCCACAAGCCATAGACTATAAAGAGGATACCGCCCGTCCATTTGAGCCAAGTCCATCCTTCATTCATCCATAAAAAGTAATCGCAAAGCAATAAGATACCCATCCCGACATATATCAATATCATAATAATGCCGAAGATGTTTCGCGCCATTTGCGGTGTTGCAGTTGTCTTTTTCTGTTCACTCATTTACTCAATAATTAATGCATTAAACAATATACCAAATGTAATTCACAGCTTTATTGCTTAACACCGATGCGAATGAATAGTTTATCTTTGCTCTTTATTTATAGCACATATAGCGACCCTATTACATTGCGAATGTAAAGATAAACAAAAAAGAAATACCCTAACAATGATTTTTCCACATATTATAACTTATTAACACCTATCAATATCCTCTCTAAGCCTTTAATCGATAATTTTGCACTAAAATTCACCTTATATACACATATTATAATATATGCTCGCACCTCTTGCCGAACGCCTACGTCCTCGCTCGTTGGATGAATACATCGGACAGACACATTTAGTCGGCCCGGATTGCATACTTCGACGTATGATCGACTCCGGTCACGTTTCATCTTTTATCCTTTGGGGACCACCCGGAGTAGGAAAAACCACACTTGCCCGCATCATATCCCACACCATCAAAGTGCCGTTCTACACATTGAGTGCCGTACATTCGGGAGTGAAGGAGGTACGCGATGTCCTTGAGCAATGTCGCGCGGACGCTTCGAGTATGTTCAGCACCGGGCGACCGATATTGTTTATCGACGAAATCCACCGCTTCAACAAATCACAGCAAGACAGTCTATTGGGATCGGTAGAAAGCGGCACAGTCACTCTGATTGGAGCAACGACCGAAAATCCGTCATTCGAGGTGATACGACCTTTGCTTTCGCGAGCACAGGTGTATGTGCTAAAGCCGTTAGACAAAGACGATTTGCAAACATTGCTCCAACGTGCTCTTACCACCGATGAAATATTAAGCAAACGCAATATTAAGGTAGAGAGCACTGACGCTCTATTCCGATTTTCGGGTGGCGATGCCCGCAAGCTACTCAACATACTCGACCTCCTTGAGCAGTCGACAGTCATTGGAGAGCAAATGATAATCAACGATGCTCTTGTCACCGAACGCTTGCAAGAGAATCCTGCCGCCTACGATAAGAATGGAGAGATGCACTATGATATTATCTCAGCATTTATCAAAAGTGTTCGCGGAAGCGATCCCGATGCTGCGGTCTATTGGCTTGCTCGCATGGTTGCCGGAGGCGAGGATCCGGAGTTTATCGCACGCCGTCTGCTCATTCTTGCCGCCGAAGACATCGGGCTTGCCAACCCCAACGCTCTATTACTTGCCAATGCAACATTCGATGCAGTCAAGAAAATCGGCTGGCCGGAAAGTCGCATTCTTCTCTCAGAGTGCACGATATATCTTGCCACATCAGCAAAAAGCAACTCGGCATATATGGCCATCAACGATGCTCTTTCGCTCGTGGAGCAGACCGGTAATCTACCGGTTCCTCTTCATCTGCGCAATGCACCCACAAAGCTGATGAAAGATCTTGGATATGCCAAAGACTACAAATATGCCCATTCCTATCCGGGCAATTTCGTACGTCAAGAGTTTATGCCGGAAGAACTGAATCACCCATCACTATGGCATCCATGCGACAATCCCGCAGAAGCCAAAATGCAAGATTTGAACGAGCGCCGTTGGAAATCTTAAAAAACGGAAAGATTCGAATTTATAGTGCTTACCGGAAATATTTCGCTCAAAAGCATCAGCGCACTTACCGACTGACAACATGAGTAAAACTGCATAGTTATACATAGTTAGCACGAATTTGTAGAAAATTTTCTATAAATTCGTGTTTTTTCTTTCATTTTGGTGGTATTTAATACAGATTTTTTACTAAATTTGCAGCCTAAAATTACAATTAACAAACAAAAGTGATATGAAGAAGCATAACTTCTATGCAGGCCCCTCCATTCTTAGTCCTTATACGATTAAGAATACCGCAGAGGCAGTTCTCGACTTTGCCGGCACCGGATTGTCGATTCTTGAGGTGTCTCACCGCAGCAAAGAGTTCCAAGCAGTAATCGACGAGGCAGCCGCCTTGGTAAAAGAATTACTCGAAGTACCCGATGGATATCAAGTACTTTTCCTCGGGGGAGGTGCAAGCATGCAGTTCTGTATGGTTCCATTCAACCTTCTTAAGAAAAAAGCCGCTTACTTGGAAACAGGGACATGGGCTGTCAATGCCATCAAAGAAGCAAAACTTTTTGGCGAAGTTGACGTAGTCGCATCATCGAAAGATGCCAATTTCACATTTATCCCCAAAGATTTTGTGATTCCGACAGATGCCGACTATTTCCACTTCACCACCAACAATACCATCTATGGTACAGAAGTTCGTAAGGATATCGACTCTCCCGTGCCTTTGGTAGCTGATATGTCGAGCGACATTTTCTCTCGTCCCATCGATGTATCTAAATATGATGCCATCTATGCCGGAGCGCAAAAGAATCTTGCTCCTGCCGGTGTGACAATCGTTATCGTAAAGGAAGACGCTCTCGGTCATGTAGATCGTCCAATCCCAACGATGCTCGACTATCGCACTCACGTGAAGAAAGGCTCGATGTTCAACACACCTCCGGTACTTCCCATCTACTCAGCTCTTCAGACCCTCAAATACTACAAGAGCCTCGGAGGCATCCGCGAAATCGAAAAGATCGACATAGCAAAGGCCGCTAAACTCTACGATGCAATCGACTCAAGCAAAATGTTTGTAGGTACAGCCGCTGTTGAAGACCGCTCAATCATGAACGTTTGCTTCGTAATGAAACCCGAATATGCAGAACTCGAAAAAGAATTCAGCGAGTTTGCAGCATCACAAGGTATGGTGGGCATCAAGGGACACCGTTCGGTAGGTGGGTTCCGCGCATCTCTTTACAACGCGCTCCCCATGGAAAGTGTAGATGCTCTTGTGGCTTGTATGAAAGAATTTGAAGCAAAACACTAATATATTTACCACATGAAAGTATTAGTAGCTACCGAAAAACCTTTTGCAGCAGTCGCTGTCAATGGCATTCGCGAAGTGATAGAAGAAGCCGGCTATGAGCTTGCTCTTCTCGAAAAATATTCTTCCAAGCAAGAACTCCTTGATGCAGTTGCCGATGCCGATGGTATCATCATCCGTAGCGACATCATCGATAACGAAGTGCTCGACGCAGCCAAGAACCTCAAAATCGTGGTACGCGCCGGTGCAGGATACGACAACGTTGATCTTGCCGCTGCTACAGCTCACAATGTATGTGTTGAGAACACTCCGGGACAAAACTCCAACGCTGTAGCCGAGCTCGTGTTTGGCATGACTGTAATGGCTATCCGTAATATGTATAACGGAACATCAGGCACCGAACTCAAAGGCAAGAAATTAGGTATCCACGCATTCGGTCAGGTAGGTCGCAATGTAGCTCGCATAGCCAAGGGTTTTGAGATGGAAGTTTCTGCTCTCGATCCCTATTGCCCCGACGAAGCTATCGCAGCAGCGGGTGTGACACCCGTACACTCTGTTGAAGAGCTTTACAGCCAAAACCAATATGTATCTCTTCATATTCCGGCTACTGCCGAAACCAAGAAATCGGTAAATTACGACCTCATCATGCGTCTACCGAAGAATGGCGTTCTCATCAACACTGCTCGCAAAGAGGTAATCGATGAAGAAGGATTGGCTAAGGCTCTCGACGAACGTGCCGACATCAAGTATGTAGCCGACGTTAAGCCCGAATCGGCCGATGAATTGAAAGCCAAGTTTGGCGACCGCGTATTCTTCACTCCAAAGAAAATGGGTGCACAAACCGCCGAAGCCAACATCAACGCCGGCATCGCAGCCGCACATCAGACTGTGGCATTCCTACGCGACGGCATCAACAAATTCCAAGTCAATAAATAATCCATTTATAGACAATATTCATGAAGCAGTGATGGTATTCATATCATCGCTGCTTTTTGTTTATTACCAAAAGATACGTAACTTTGCACTCACAAAATCATCACAATGCAACGTATCATAGTCCGTTTCATAATATGGTTGGTCGCCGCTACGGCACCTCTTCTCATCGCTGCGCATAGCACTTCGCCACTATCCAACTTCCTTGGTTCGGATAGTATAATGTATCGCCTTATGGGACAATGTTGGTACAATGGTGACACTGTGTATGTCGACCTGTTTGACAATAAAGGACCA
The DNA here is from genome assembly GCA_964637445.1 of uncultured Muribaculum sp. GTDB lineage: Bacteria > Bacteroidota > Bacteroidia > Bacteroidales > Muribaculaceae > M3. The sequence goes on along the minus strand of CAZWWS010000020.1, from coordinate 18,784 downwards.
TACCTTTACCTTATCCAAATGTTAGGGATAGGCATTTCGCCCGAGCGATGGGGCATTTTCCTATTGCAAACGCTCAACTTCGCTTGCATTTTCGAGTTGCTATATAGAATAACAACGCTTTTCACCGCCAACATTTGGAAACGCATCACCACTATCGGACTATCCGTAATCCTATGTCTTTCAATATTTGAGGGGGGCAATCTCACTGAAGACTGGAGTCTTAGCTTCATTCTTTTACCACTTTATCTATCATTAAAGTGGCTCATCAAATCGCCACACACGTCTCACCCCTATTCAGCAACATTCGTCTATGGTGTATGCATTGGCATCATCAGTATGATTCGCATAAACAACACTGCCATTATATGCGGTATCATACTCGGACTTGCCGCAATCTACATCGTAAGACATCAATTCAAAACACTCGCATATCAAGCCATTATATTTATCATAGGATTACTAACAGCAACGATTCCGATGATAATATATTTCAGCGCCATCGGAGCGTTGGATGATATGTTTTATGCCACGATTCTTTACAATATCAAATATTCAGAAGTGTGGCCTACAATCGTGGATACCCCCACTTGGCAAAACGTAATTCGACTGCTTCCGTGTGCATTCGTAGCCATAATCTCATTGCTTTACGATTATCGCCATAAGACATTACTCTCTTTTATCATCATACCTGCTGCAGCAATAACGTTTGCAGCATTCTTCAATAGTAGTGGATTCTATCACTATTTCGTTTTGGTAATACCAATTTTCTTTTTGGCGCTCTCGCTTTCTCTCGAATTGTCGCGATGGGTTGCCCCCATAGCCATCGCATGCGTGATAATCAATCCATTATACGCCGATCGCATTGAGACCAACGCCGCACTCATCAAGCTGCATAACACCCTATTTACCAACTCCGCAATCAACGACCACCCTTATAGTCAAATTGTTGCTAAAATCCCTAAGGAGGAACGCGATAGTGTTTTCGGCTATAACCTCAGTTTGATTCAAAACGATATATTTCTACAGATGAACACAATCCCGACAATGAAATACTCATACATGCACGATGAAATTTCGCTTGTCGACACCATAGTTCGTAATGACATCCATCGCTATATGACCTCTCAACGTCCATTGTGGATTGCAGTCCAACCCTCCTCGTCCGACTCTCTCCTATCGTCAATGCTCTCCAACTATCGACTTGCTGTGCATACTAAAGTAATGAATCTATATCGTCGACGCCAATCCAATGACAATGCAATCTCAGCTAAATAATCAAGCGCTACAATATTCGCCTCTCGCCTACCCGGGAGGTTACGAAATTTCATCACTAATGGCTCTGAAAGCCATCTGCGCATTTCTTGTAATCCAGCTACACATACTCAGCGACTATAAAGAATATGTAATACCGATTTGTCGCATCGCCGTCCCAATCTTTTTTATGATTTCGGGATACTTCATGTTTAACTCCTCCGGACAAATTACCTCCGACAAACTAAAACGTTCACTACTCAAGATTCTGAAGATTACCTTTTGGATCAATATTCTATATATTTTATATTGGGTAATTGCTGTCATAGAAAATCTGCAATATTTAGGAGTATTCACCAATCCCAACAGTCTGATTCAATTAATTCTTTACGGCGACACATTTTGCTTCGGGCTATGGTATCTGACCGCTTACATACAAGCATTATTGATAATATGGCTATTCTCAAAACTCCGAGCGCTATCCGTTCTATATTGGCTCATTCCTATCGGATTATCTGTCAACCTTTTTTGGGGTACATATAGCCATTTACACACCGATACCATGTTCAATGGATTTTATAATCGGAATGTTTTTACCATCGGACTGCCATGCGTAGCCATCGGTATGCTAATTCGCAAATATCAGCACCGACTTAAATTATCCTCTGCGGCATTAATCATTACCACCTTGGTGTTGCTTGGGGCTACATATTTTGAATGCTTTTATTGCATCAGACCTTATATAATGCGCTATGGCGACATTGTTATCACCACAATACCACTCTCCGTGGCTGTTTTTCTCTCATTTCTTCACTTCGAGAAATTAGGAGGATGCAAAATCCTAAATAATATCGGGCGACAACATGCGACGAATATATACTTGGTTCACATCTTAGTTATTTGGACATTGACCGAGTTTATCTCTTATCCATTTAGTTTCCCAACTACTATTTTTATCTTTATCATTTCGCTGATGCTATCCTATATTTACATTTTTATCAAGACAAAGTTAAGATTAAGTTTTCTTCCGTAGGATAACACATTTTTTTGCCGTATATTTGCCTCCAATTAAAACCATAACGAAATTATCACAGTGAAAAATCTGCTTTTACGTACAGCAACAGGTGCTATATATGTAGCTATCATCGTATTTGCTTTGACTTGTAGCAATCCTTGGGTATTTCTGAGTATGTGTCTGCTTTTTGCCGTACTTGGCATGATTGAATTTTACAAATTAGTAGATAGAGAGCGCCATCGAAACATCACATTTCCTCTCGACCTGCTCGGTGGAGTGGTTATGATACTCGGATTTTTTGCTTCTCACTCCGGTTGCACGACTGGCGAGCTACCGCATATCTTATACGCATTGCCCTATCTGCTGTATTTGCTCATTCGCATCATCTTGCAGATTTATTCTCACTGCGACTCACCAATCTCAAACTTCGCCAACTCCATTATGGGACACCTATACGTAGCACTCCCATTCGGACTAATTCAGCTGCTATATTTCGTGCATGCCACTCCGGCATTGCTGCTCGCCATGTTTATCATGATATGGCTTAACGACACCGGAGCATATCTCGTAGGTTGCTCTATCGGCAAGCATCGACTATTTCCTCGCGTATCTCCGAAGAAATCGTGGGAAGGATTTTTCGGAGGATTGCTTTTCACGATTGCTTCAGCATTTGTTTTCAGACATTTCTTCGCTGATTATTATTCCGAAATATCTTATTGCGAAATGGTTGGGTTGGCAGTAATAGTCACAGGATTCTCCACATGGGGCGACTTGTTTGAATCGCTTATCAAACGCTCGCTGGGCGTTAAAGATTCAGGAAAAATGATGCCCGGTCACGGAGGAATGCTCGACCGCATCGACTCGCTATTGCTTGTCATTCCGGCGATGCTATGCTATATGCTAATTATCGACTGCTTCGGTTGCTAATCACGGCATAATTCACTATCTTTGCACCATAAATTTCTTCAAAACAAATTAGATCATGAGCGACCAACGATATAATATGCGAGGCGTGTCGGCGTCAAAAGAAGACGTACACAACGCCATCAAGAACGTAGACAAAGGTTTGTATCCAAAAGCATTTTGTAAAATAATACCCGACATTCTCGGTGGCGACCCCGAATATTGCAACATTATGCATGCCGATGGAGCAGGCACAAAATCTTCGCTCGCATATATGTATTGGAAAGAAACCGGCGACATCAGTGTTTGGAAAGGCATCGCACAAGATTCGCTTATAATGAATATCGACGACCTCCTATGTGTAGGAGCTACCGACAATATTCTTCTTTCGTCGACAATCGGACGCAACAAGCTTTTGATACCCGGAGAAGTTATTGCGGCTATCATTAATGGAACAGAAGAATTGCTTACCGAACTCCGCCAAATGGGAGTGTCGATATACTCAACAGGAGGAGAGACTGCCGACGTTGGCGACTTGGTACGCACTATCATAGTCGACAGCACAGTCACCGCTCGTATGAAGCGTTCAGACGTAATCGACAATGCGAATATCGCAGCCGGTGATGTGATTGTCGGTCTCGCATCGTATGGTAAGGCTGCATACGAGACAGAATACAATGGTGGCATGGGTAGCAATGGTTTGACCTCAGCTCGTCACGATGTATTCGACAAGTCTCTCGCCAAGAAATATCCCGAGAGCTATGATGCGGCTGTCCCGGAAGAATTGGTATATTCCGGTTCGATGAAGCTCACCGACGCCGTTGAAGGAGCACCTCTGAATGCCGGAAAGCTTGTGCTTTCTCCTACACGCACGTATGCACCTATCATCAAGAAAATCCTCGACGAGATGCGTCATCGCATTCATGGCATGGTACATTGTTCGGGAGGTGCACAAACCAAGATACTCCATTTCGTCACCAACAAGCACGTCATCAAAGACAATCTGTTCCCCGTTCCACCGCTATTCGACATGATTCAACATGAGAGCGGTACCGATTGGGCTGAGATGTATAAAGTGTTCAATATGGGTCATCGTATGGAGCTATATGTTGCCCCTGCCGATGCACCACGTATCATTGAGATCGCACAATCGATGGGCATCGAGGCTCAAATTGTAGGACGCGTGGAAGATGCTCCTGCCAATCGCTTAACTATTATCTCTGAAAAGGGCACTTTCGAATACTAACAAAATCATTGGCATGAGACAGATAATCTCTGCTTGTATCATTGCCATCGCCATAACGATGTCGGTCATAAGTTGCGGAGGTCATAGCACCGATAGCGCACCTTTGACCGACTCTTTACGCACATTTCCCGACACCCTTCGTGTGGGAACACTCTACAGTCCTCAGTCCTATTTCATCTATCGACAGGAACAGATGGGCTATGACTACGATCTAATCACTCGTCTGGCTGCAGAAAAAGGATTTGTTGTCGATTTGGTTGTCGCCAACAATCTCGCCTCAATGGTTGAGATGCTCGATTCCGGGAAAATCGACTTAATCGCTTTTGAAGTCCCTATCACGGCTGAATACAAAAACAGAGTATTACCTTGCGGATACGAAAACATCACCCACCAAGTGCTTGTGCAACCGAAAGTCGCTGATGGGAGTAGAATTTCTGATGTCACTCAACTTGTTGGGCGCGATGTATATGTAGAAAAAGACTCTAAATACCAATATCGTCTCAACAATCTTAACGACGAACTCGGGGGCGGCATCAACATACACCCGATCGACCGCGACACTCTTATCACAGAAGATCTCATCGCCATGGTGTCGGAAGGCAGTATTCCTCTTACCATTGTCGATAGCGATATCGCTCGCCTCAACAAGACATACTACAACGACTTGGACATCACCCTCGAAGTGAGTTTTCCTCAACGCTCGGCATGGGGCGTCAGTCCCTCTAAGCCATGGATTGCCGACTCCATCGATACGTGGTTTGACCAAGAGACACCCAAGCGCACCCAAGCACAGCTACTTAAACGATATTTTGAACGAAGCAAAAATGATGCCTCATCATTCAATATCGATTTCTCTAAAGGGCACATTTCACCCTACGACAATCTATTCAAACGATATGCCAAAGACATCGACTGGGACTGGCGCCTTCTCGCCGCTCAAGGATATGCCGAAAGCAAATACGACACCACAGTCGTATCGTGGGCAGGCGCCCGGGGCATCATGCAAATCATGCCGGGCACAGCAAGAGCATTCGACCTCCCGATGGAAAAGATTACCAATCCGGAAGAAAATATCAAAACGGCTACTCGCATCATCGCCAGCTTAAACAAATCTCTATCTTCGCGCGTTGAAGACCCTGAAGAGAGAAAGAAATTTATCGTCGCTGCTTACAATTCCGGCATAGCGCACATATATGACGCTATCGCTCTTGCTAAGAAATATGGCAAAGACCCTCAGAAATGGGATGGAAACGTTGGCGAGACCATTTTACTTAAGTCGAAGCCCGAATATTACAACGACTCAGTATGTAAATATGGCTATTTCCGTGGTCGACAAACGGTGGCATACGTTGCCAAAGTATTCGATTTCTACAACAAAAGCAAACGTCATATTCCACTTTAATATGTATTTTATAACCCTTATTAAATTTCACTATTATGAAGAAAAAGTATCTTTCAGTAGCCCTTGTTCTTTTACTTGCAGGCTCGATTATGTCTACCTCATGTATCGGTAGCTTTGCGCTTTCCAACAAGTTGCTTGCATGGAACAAGCAAGTTGGCAGTAAGTTTGTCAACGAACTCGTATTTTTTGCATTCTGGATTCTTCCCGTCTATGAAGTATCAATCCTTGCCGATGTTCTCGTACTCAATAGTATCGAGTTCTGGAGCGGAAATAACCCCGTAGCTTGTGGCACAAAGGTTATCGATGGTCAAGATGGTCGTTACTTGGTAGAATGCGATGGCAAAGGCTATACCATCACCAGCGAAAACGACAAGAGCGTCGTACGCCTTGACTTTGAAGAAACCGACAAGTCATGGAGCATTAATGTAGATGGAGGCGAGTCAATCAAATTCATGTCGTTTATCGACGATACTCACGTTAAGATGATCACCCCAGAAGGCGACTATCAAGTAGTAGAACTTTCTCAAGCCGGCGTCTACGCATACCAACAGATCGCCACTGCTCAACAATTCGCACAGCGATAATCCACCATTTCATAAATAGGCATTTAGGGAACGTATGCAAGTCCCTAAATGTCTATTCTTTTTTCACAAGTATCCATGGCAATAAAGAACACTTTATCTCAAATATCCAAATCATCGGTTTGGGCGCTGATTATATTCGTGAGCATCGCATTTGCATTTATGAATCTTATGATGCCCATCGCCAGCGATGACCTCATGTATTCATATCCAATACGCGACTTTCTAAGTGGTATTTCCGACAAATTTCCATGGGCTGAACTGAAAGAGCATTGGATATATAGATACAATTACGACAATTCGCGATTCGGCAACGTGATTTTTCCCTTCATTTTAATGGGTCCTAAATGGATACCCGCATTTATCTCCGGATGTGCGGTAGCGATTACACTCATCCTATGCAACAAGTTGATTTCTGTCTATCGAAATTCATCCGGAATGTTCATCACACTTATTGCCATGTTTGTCATCGTAATGCCATGGTACGATGAGATGTTTTTCACTTGCTTTGTCATCAATTATATATGGGCTACGTGTCTATCAGTTGCAGTCTTATATATATTTTTTAAGCACGCAAATCCGCCAAAGCAAAAGTATAAGCAAGTATTGCTACTTATCGTGAGTTTTCTTGCCGGAGGTTTCCACGAAGGGATGAGTCTTCCCATATTCCTCGCTCTATCGGTTTATATAGCATTAAATCATCACACCACCACTAAGTGGCAGATCGCTATTACGGCTACTCTCCTTCCCGGACTCATTTTCTTATTGACATCGGGAGGATTTTCTGAAAGGATATCAATCAATACCACCTTAGAGTATCTTTCCAAGTTCTATCTTGTATTGAAATACAATTATTGTATACTTCTATTTATCGGCACAATTATAGTCTGCCTCACATTCAAACGCGGAAGAAATATTATAAAACAGATACCCTCCTCGATTCTATTAGTTTTCTTGATTATTGCATTTATCAGCTACGGCATTCATGTACTAAACCAATTTGCTGCGCGAGTGGGTTGGATGTGCCAATTATCGTCATTTCTCGGATGTATCTACATATGGCGACAGGTTCTACCAAACAAGGCCACACTATTAAGCACTTTATATTCCACCATTCTCACTATAATCATAGCTCTACACCTGTCGCTTTCTTGCTACTACGGTTACAATATCTCTAAAGAGTTTGACATCGTTCTTGAACGCTATCAACAATCGACCGATGGCACAGTCTTTGCCGACATCACAACGGAACACGACGTATCTCCTTTCGTGCTAAAGAAACCATACTATGAACTTTTTACATATACATGGAATATCGGTTGGTTTGATATATATCACTCCGGTAAGAAGAAATTTCTTGCAGTAGTACCCGAATCGCTTCGAGATACCGACATTTCTAATGCGACTAAAATACCGGGCAATGCTCCATTCTACCAATATGATGGCCATTTCATCATCCCTGCCGAGGCTATAGGCATGACTGAACCTATCGAACATCATGAGATCGAATTTCTTACCACGTTCGAGGGCTATAGTAAGCCGGTAAGGTATTTAATGGCATTCTACACTTCGGCTTACGATGGAAGAAATTATGTCTATGCCTATCCGACGCGCATTGCCACCGACCTTTGGCGTAGCAAGATTGTTTCAATCGATTCTTTATAGAGTTCTCAATCTCATTTTTTCGAGATTATAATTCGTCGTTTCGTGGAGTTAACGTAACTTTGCAGTAAATATAGTAAGACAAAAATATATGAGCGTCATTATACTTGGTATCGAATCGTCGTGCGACGACACTTCAGCAGCCGTGATCCGCGATGGCATACTTCTATCCAATGTCATAGCCGGACAGAAAGTCCACGAAGAATATGGCGGCGTAGTCCCCGAACTTGCGTCGCGCGCGCACCAACAAAACATTGTCCCAGTGGTCGACACCGCCCTCAAACGTGCCGGCATCAGCAAAAGCGACCTCTCGGCAATAGCCTTTACTCGCGGTCCCGGTTTGCTCGGCTCGCTCCTCGTAGGCACATCCTTTGCCAAAGGTCTTTCGCTGGGGCTCCGTATCCCCATCGTCGACGTGAACCATCTGCACGGGCATGTTCTCTCCCACTTTATCCGCGAAAAAGAAGAGGATAAAGTCCCCGAATATCCATTCCTTTGTCTCCTCATTTCGGGTGGAAATTCACAAATCATTCTCGTGCGCAATTACGACAACATGGAAGTGCTCGGACAGACCATCGATGATGCCGCCGGCGAAGCATTCGACAAGTGCGCCAAAGTGATGGGACTCCCCTATCCCGGCGGACCTCATATCGACCGCCTCGCCTCCGAGGGAAACTGCAAAGCATTCAAGTTTGCCAAGCCACATATTCCGGGGCTCGACTATAGTTTCAGCGGATTGAAAACATCGTTTCTCTACACGCTCCGCGATGCGGTAAAACTCGATCCCGATTTCATCGAAAAGAATAAGGCCGACCTTGCTGCGTCGCTTCAACACACCATCATCGAAATACTTCTTGACAAACTACGCAAAGCCGTTGACGCCACCGGTGTCAAGACTGTCGCTATCGGCGGTGGAGTTTCTGCCAATTCGGGAGTGCGGCAAGCCGTTGCCGACTTCTGCGCTTCGCGCAACCTCACCGCATTCATCCCCCCTCGCTCTTTCACCACCGACAATGCAGCCATGGTGGCCATCGCCGGATATAACAAATACCTCGCCGGCGATTTTTGCCACTACGACGCCACCCCCTACGCTCGCGTAACAATATAATATAAGAGCAAAGATGAACGTTTCCATTATTGCAATAGGCGATGAGTTGCTCATCGGGCAAGTCATCGACACCAATTCGGGCGACATTGCTCGCTATATCAACCCATTCGGATGGAGAGTCAATGATGTGCAAGTTGTGGCCGACGATGCCGACCAAATACTTCGTGCCATCGAGCGCGCATTCGCATCTTCGGATGTAGTGTTGACCACCGGCGGACTTGGTCCCACCAAAGACGACATCACCAAGGCCACCCTTTGCCGATATTTCGGTGGAGAACTTCGCGAAGACCCGGAAGTGCTCGAAAATGTAAAGGAAGTCGTAGCTAAGCGTGGACTTAAAATCAACGACCTGACAGCCGCTCAAGCCATAGTGCCAACATCGTGCACAGTTATTCAAAATCGAGTGGGCACAGCTCCGCTTATGTGGTTCGAACGAGATGGCAAAGTGCTCGTATCGATGCCCGGAGTGCCGTTTGAAACTCGTCAAATGTTTCGCGAAGCCGTTATGCCAAAGCTCATGGAGCGCTTCACGTCGTCGGTCGCGATCTCACATCGCACCATTCTCGTCACCGACTGGAGCGAATCGCGCCTCGCTATGGAAATATCGGACTGGGAAGATGCTCTTCCTTCCTATATCCATCTCGCATACCTTCCCAAGCCCGGACTCATACGCCTACGCCTCGACGGCACTCACCCCGATAGCAATTTTATCAACGCCGAACTCGATCGCTGCCGTGCTGAACTTGTCGCCATGCTCGGTAGTAGCGTCTTATTCGATGACGATAAGAGCGTAGAAGAAATTCTGCTCCATTACCTTGCTGAAAAAAGACTCTCAATAGCCACTGCCGAAAGTTGTACCGGAGGAAACATAGCGCATCTCATCACCTCTGTTCCGGGAAGTTCGACAGCTTTCACCGGCTCAGTTGTGGCCTACAGCAATGCAGTGAAAGAAAACCTTCTCGGAGTTTCAGCCTCGACTCTCGCCGCCAATGGCGCTGTCTCAATCCCCGTAGTCGAGCAAATGGTAGAGGGGGCTTGCAAAGCCTTGTCGACCGACTGCGCCATCGCCACGTCGGGCATCGCCGGCCCTTCCGGAGGCACCACGGAAAAGCCCGTTGGCACAGTCAGCATTGCCGTAAAAACCCCTGCCGGCATCGTCAGCGACACCTTCCATTTTCCCGGCAACCGCTCCCGCGTCATTGACAGAGCATCCACGGTAGCCATCATCATGGCCATCAAGCAACTCAAAGCCTCAATCGCTTGTCAGTGAACAAAATCCGCATTCAATATATAGATCTACTCAAAGGCTTATGCATCCTACTGGTAATGCTCAATCATTGCGGATATGATGCTTTGCCTTTTCAACTTACCAATGCCTATCGCAATGTGATGCTTACGGCATTTTACTTCGTTGCCGGCGTCCTCATCCACACCGACCAAGGCTTTGCTAAATTCACTTTACACAAAGCCATTCGCCTCTTGCTGCCTTATTTTGTAGCTAATTTTCTGTTGCTGATCGTTATGGTTATATTTCAATGGAATCCGACGACTCCATTCTCAGTTGAATACATTGCCGACGTATTTCTCGACCCCGCCAATCGGCCCACATGGTTCTTGTGGTCAATATTCTTCACATACATTCTATTCTATGCAGTGATTCGACTATCAGTTCACCGACATCCCGTCACTATGCTCTTAGCCATAATCGCCATCACTCTGGTCGGATGGTACATCATCGCCAATTATAAGTGGTCGCATAGCTATTTCTGGCACGAGCAGATGCGCCTCCACCTACCCATCAGCATGATTACACTACCATTCGCTTATCTCGGTTATATCTTATCTCAGTACAATTTTCTTGCCCAAAAACCGCGCCCGATTGCAGCCACACTGATTATCACATTCGGAATCCTCATTTGCTATGTTTGCTCCCCCAATGACGTCAGCCTCTACTATATCACGTTCGACAACAATATCCTACTTTATTATATAGCAGGCATAGCAGGTACGATAGGGATGCTCACACTCTGCCGCATCGTGAATCACATCCCCATCATATCGCTATTCGGTCGCAGCTCCCTACTGGCGCTCTGCCTCCACTATCCGGTGATTTGTATCCTCCAAAACGCAGGCCTCTCTTCCTCGCTTCCGCTATTCATCATCACCACCGCCATCACCACAATCGCCATCTTGATATGCGACAAAATTGATCTACGGCATAAAATTTCCCACTTTTTTAGTCAGAAATCGAAAAAGCAGAGCGAAAAATTTGTGTAAATGCAAAAAAATTCGTTACTTTGCACTCTGTTTTGTGGCTCATCCTGAAAGTAGCTTTGAATGATGCACTTAGCTGCGATATGAGACTGAGATGGCGGCCACAAATGCCAAGTAAATAAATAACAATCAAGATAACAAAACAGCCATGTCAAAGATTTGTCAGATTACAGGCAAGAAAGCGATGGTCGGAAACAACGTATCGCACTCAAAGAGACGCACCAAGCGTAAATTCAACGTAAACCTCTTCACCAAGAAGTTCTTCTGGGTAGAGCAACAAGTGTGGATCAGCCTCACTATCTCTGCTGCCGGTCTTCGCACCATCAACAAGCTCGGTCTTAACGCAGCTATGATCCAAGCAGCCGAAAAGGGTTATTTAACTGATAAGGATATTAAATTTTTAGAATTCTAAGAAGATGGCAAAGAAAGCTAAAGGTAATAGAGTACAAGTAATCCTTGAATGCACTGAGCACAAGGCAAGTGGTATGCCCGGAACTTCTCGTTACATCACCACTAAGAATCGTAAGAATACAACTGAGAGATTGGAACTCAAGAAGTACAACCCCATCCTCAAGAAAGTAACCGTTCACAAAGAAATTAAATAATACACTAAGATATGGCAAAGAAAACCGTAGCATCATTGCAAAAGGGTGAAGGTCGTACCTATAGCAAGGTCATCAAGATGGTTAAATCACCTAAGACCGGCGCTTATACATTCAAAGAAGAAATGGTTCCCAACGACGCCGTTAAGGACGCCCTCAAATAATTTTCACACAGGACATTTTCAAATTTTCTACATAATCAAAAAGCTCGGTGCACCTCAGCATCGAGTTTTTTGTTTCTCAACCTCCCTATGATAGTTTGGACTCAACAAGACTATAGCATGCTCGACGCCCTAAATAGTGAAGGCTTCGCATTCTGCAACAAAGAAAGCTGGCTATGCTCAGAGTTTCGTTATGCTTACGACTGGATGGCACAACAAACTCGACTACGCTTAGGCAACCCTCCTTTACCTCAAATCAAATATCCACTATGGTGTTGGGTTCAATACAACTGTCACAAATCACGTAAGCCCAAATTCACTCCTTCTGTTGAAATAGGAGGTAAGCACAAACCCGAAATTTTTATAGAATTCGATATACCGGAAAATCTGCTCTTACAAAGCAATTTCTTGCTTTGGGCTGCGCAAGGGCTTAACGGATGGCCCATCGGCGACTGCAAACCTCTCGAAAAAGAGATTGAAGCTCATGGCGATATACCATTCAACGATCTCCCCGACGAACTAAAACGACGTGTATCCGACACTTGGGAATGCATCTTCAATCCGAATTATCGTCACCGAAAATACCACACATTGTCCCGTCGAAATACCCCCATTCAAGCTACTTTTTGGCTCCTTCGCAAAGAGTGGATCAAAGATATTCGCACATACATCCCTCACGACCAATAATCACCTCCTATAGCAACAGCCATTCCCTAATTTTTAGCTTAAAGACTCGCACATGCAAAAGCAAATATATCTTTGTGATAGATCTCAATTGAATTTTACCAATAATATAATCTTCATTTCAGTCACACAACCACGAGACTAGTGTGAGCCTTGAAATATTGAAAGCCTCGGCCGGGAGACGGCTGAGGCTTTCAATGGTTTATGACATTTCGGTTGTATCAGAAGTTGAAATCCACGCAAGCTCGATCGGCTTTGTGTCCGGCAAGAAGAGCGGCGGCTGCCACGTGGGCAGGATGCTTTGCGTAGACTTCTACGTCGGCCATTGTGTCGACTACTGCCACGAGCACCACATCCCACTGCTCGGCAGGATTTTCGTTGATGCCTACTTCCATCGAGCGAAGCACTGCGATTTGCTCGGGCAATGCCAACAATGCGGCTTTGAACTTCTCGGCTACCTCACGACGCTCAGCGTCGGTACCCGATAATTTGAATGATACGATATGTTTTACCATTTTTCTGTCGTTTATTAGATGTTGTACATTCTTTGACGAGCGGCTGCTACCTTTTCATCGGTGATGTAGTCGTCATAATCCATCATCTTGTCGATTATGCCGCTCGGTGTGAGTTCGATGATGCGATTACACACCGTCTGGATAAACTCGTGGTCGTGAGATGCAAGGAGCACATTGCCCTTAAACGTCTGCAACGTGTTGTTGAATGCTTGAATAGACTCAAGGTCCAAGTGATTGGTAGGCGAATCGAGTACCAATGTGTTGGCATCTTTCATCATCATTCTTGCTATCATGCAGCGCATCTTTTCACCTCCGGACAGCACCGATGCTTTTTTAAGCACCTCTTCTCCAGAGAATAGCATCTTGCCGAGAAAGCCTTTGAGATAGATTTCGCTCGAATCGTCGCTATATTGGCAGAGCCAATCCACAAGGTTGAGATCGGTGTTGAAGAACGCCGAATTGTCGAGTGGCAGATATGCAGTGGTGATGGTTTGTCCCCACTCGTAAGTACCCTCGTCGGCCTTGCGGTTGCCATTGATGATTTCAAACAACGCGGTCATCGCACGTGGGTCGTGACTTAGGAATGCCACTTTGTCGCCCTTCTCAATCTGGAAGTTCACATCCTTAAATAGGAGCGTCCCCTCTATGCTGGCACTCAATCCCTTCACTTCAAGAATCTTATTGCCCGGCTCGCGTTGTGGAGTGAATATGATGCCCGGGTAGCGACGGCTCGATGGCTGAATCTCTTCGATATTGAGCTTTTCAAGCATCTTCTTGCGGCTCGTGGTCTGCTTTGATTTAGCTACGTTGGCGCTAAATCGCTGGATAAATTCAAGCAATTCCTTGCGCTTCTCTTCGGCCTTCTTGTTGGCCTGCTGTTGCTGACGGAGAGCGAGTTGGCTCGACTCATACCAGAAGCTATAGTTGCCTGCAAACAATGTCACTTTGTTATAGTCGATGTCGAGAGTGTGCGTACACACCGAGTCCAAGAAGTGGCGGTCGTGGCTCACCACAAGCACCGTATTCTCAAACTTCGACAAGTAGTCTTCCAACCATGCCACGGTTTCGAGGTCGAGGTCGTTGGTCGGCTCGTCGAGGAGCAAGTTGTCGGGATTTCCGAAAAGAGCTTTCGCAAGAAGTACGCGCACTTTCTCGTTGGCGCTCATATCTTTCATCAGCATATAGTGCTTCTCCTCCTTGATGCCAAGACCGCTCAGCAATGCCGCAGCATCACTCTCTGCGTTCCATCCTTCAAGCTCAGCAAACTTCTCTTCGAGTTCCGAAGCACGAATACCATCAGCATCGGTAAAGTCTTCTTTGGCATAGAGTGCATTCTTTTCCTCCATGATGTCCCAAAGCACGGTATGACCGCGAAGCACTGTGTCCATCACCGTAAATTCGTCAAACTCAAAGTGATTCTGACTCAACACACTCATGCGCTCACCCGGACCTTGAGTGACTGTGCCATGTGTGGGCGACAATTGGTCGCTCAATATTCTCATCAAAGTTGATTTTCCGGCTCCGTTGGCACCGATAATGCCATAGCAGTTGCCCGGCGTAAACTTCAGATTGACATCCTGAAACAATACTCTTTTACCAAATTGAATACCTAAATTGTTTACCGCTATCATAAATCGTAGTCTATATATTCTTCAAAATGAGTTGCAAAGTTACTAATTTTTCCTGACATAGCAATCATCGGCTTGCACTTACTCCCCACCAAACCTAATAGCCCGAAGATTTGTTATTCTAATATGTTCCACTTATACCAAAAATAGATTATGATTACAATTATCTTCAGTCATCCGTGGCATGGCAGTTTCAACGATGCCATACTGCATACTATCACTCAGCGCCTCTCCCTGACCAACCGCCAATATCAGATTATCGACCTCCCTGCCGATGGGTTCAATCCCACGATGACTCAATCTGACTTGCAACTCTATAGCCGCGGAGCGACCTCCGACCCTCTCGCCGAAGAATATGGTGATATGCTACGTACGTCATCGGAAGTTATATTCATTTTCCCAATATGGTGGGGCATGATGCCGGCCATTCTCAAAGGCTTTTTCGACAAAGTGTTGCTCCGAGACTCTGCCTACAGCTACGACAAATCAGGTGCAATGATACCACGCCTGAAAATTTCTCGCACACTGCTCATTACCACTTCGCAATCACCCACCCGATTGTTTTTTCCCTTCATCAAAGGATACCTAATCCCCTACCTACTCAACTCGGTAGGCATGAACGGAGCCGAATGGCACAATTGCGACCAAGTAGCACATGGTCCGACAGAAAACCGCAAAGAGTTTCTTCGTCACATCGCCACTATCGTCTGACCGCCACCGCGGATGCGTCACAGCTTTTCACGCAGATAGCGTCCGGTGTAGCTCTCGGCGCAAGCAGCCACTGCTTCGGGTGTTCCGGTGGCTACGATGTATCCACCCTCATCCCCCCCCTCGGGACCTATATCGATCAAATGATCGGCACACTTCACCACATCGAGGTTGTGCTCGATGATGATCACCGTATGCCCTTGCGCAATAAGTCGATTAAACGAGTCCATCAGCGTATTTATATCGTGGAAATGGAGTCCAGTGGTCGGCTCATCGAAGATAAACAGCGTCGGCTCGGCCTTGTCGTTAGATAGATAATAAGCCAATTTCACGCGCTGATTTTCACCGCCCGATAGCGTCGACGACGACTGTCCGAGCTTGATATACCCAAGCCCCACATCCTTCAACGACTGCAATCTGCGCACGATTTTCTTTTCCGTAGCGCCATCGGTTTCCGAGAAAAATTCTATAGCTTGATTTACCGTCATGTTCAGTACATCGTAGATGTTGCGACCGCGATATTCGATGTCGAGTACATCTTTCTTAAACCGCTTGCCGTGGCACTCCTCACATGGGATTGTGATGTCGGCCATAAACTGCATCTCGATCGTTATCGTTCCCTCGCCCTTACACTCCTCGCAGCGTCCGCCCTCGGAATTAAACGAGAAATATCCTGCCGGCATTCCCATTTGCTTGGCAGCCTGCTGCTCGGAGTACAATCGGCGAATCTCGTCGTAAGCCTTAAGATATGTAGCCGGATTGCTTCGCGTCGACTTGCCTATCGGATTTTGGTCGACAAACTCCACTGCCGAAATGCGATGCAAATCGCCTCGCAACTCACGGAATGCACCGGGAGCATCGCCCACCTCATCAAATCGGCGCAACAACGCACGATACAATATGTCGCGCACAAGCGTTGACTTGCCGGAGCCGCTCACACCGGTCACCACAGTCATCACTCCGAGCGGAAATTTCACATCGATATTTTTGAGATTGTGCTCGCGCGCACCCACCACCTCTATATAGCTGTTCCACTTGCGTCGGTGGCGTGGCACGGGTATAGCCATCTGCCCCGACAGATACTGCATCGTGTAGCTGCGCTGCGCGCCATCAATGCCATCCACTGCACCTTGATAGATTATCTCACCTCCATGGCGTCCGGCATCGGGTCCCACATCGATTATATAATCGGCTGCCCTCATTATATCCTCGTCATGCTCCACGACCACAACCGTATTGCCCAATCCTTGCAACTTCCGCAGCACCTCCACCAAGCGCTGAGTATCGCGCGAGTGCAAGCCGATACTCGGCTCGTCGAGAATGTAAAGCGACCCTACAAGACTGCTGCCGAGCGACGTGGCAAGATTGATGCGCTGGCTCTCTCCACCCGACAACGTCGACGACATTCGATCGAGCGTAAGATACCCCAACCCCACGTCACATAAGAAACCGATGCGATTGTTGATCTCAGTCAGCAAGCGCGACGCCACTTTCGTGTCATGCTCGTCCAATCGCAATCCGAAGAAAAACTCACGAAGCCGCCACACAGGCATAGCAACCAACTCGGTGATCGTGCGTCCGCCAATCTTCACATACGAAGCCTCCCGGCGCAATCGCGCACCTTGACATTCAGGGCATAGAGTCTTACCGCGATAGCGAGCCATCATCACCCGATATTGTATCTTATATTGATTTTCCTCCACCATTTTGAAAAAGCCGTCGATGCCGGGAAACTGTGTATTCCCATGCCACAGAAGAGCCTTTTCCTTCTCATTCAAGTCGCAATATGCACGATGTATCGGGAAGCCGATATGCGGAGCGATATGTATCAACTGACGCTTCCATTCGCTCATCTTCTCGCCGCGCCAACACACCACCGCATCTTGGTAGACCGACAGCGTAGGATTAGGCACCACCAAAGCCTCATCGATCCCAACCACCTTTCCGAAGCCCTCACATTTAGGACAAGCCCCATACGGATTGTTAAAATTGAACATCTGTTCATTCGGCTCCAAAAACTCGATTCCGTCAGCCTCAAATCGCTTAGAGAAATCATGGCGATGTACACCATCACTCCCCCACACCACAAGGGTACACTCATCGTGTCCCTCATAGAAAGCCGTTTCCACCGAATCGGCAAGACGACTCAACTCATCACCCTCATGGCTCACAGCAAGACGATCGACCAACAGCATATACCCATCGGCCCCCACAGGGCAATCATCACCCATTGCAAGCAATTCATCTATCGCCACAAACTCCTCGCCATGCATCAATCGCGAGAATCCCTCCTTCGCATATATCTCCAACTGTGTCGACAATCGACGATTGTCGCGGAGCGCTATCGGAGCAGTGATAGCCATGCGCGTACCATCGGAATAGCTCAGCGCCGCAGCCACCACATCCTCAATCGTATGCTTCTTCACTAACAATCCCGTCACAGGCGAATATGTCTTGCCGATACGACCGAAAAGCAGTCGCAGATAGTCATATATCTCAGTCGATGTGCCCACGGTGCTTCGCGGATTGCGAGTATTCACCTTCTGCTCGATAGCAATTGCCGGTGGTAGCCCACGGATAAAATCGACCTCCGGCTTCGACATCTTACCCATAAACTGGCGAGCGTAAGCGCTAAGGCTCTCCACATATCTCCGCTGCCCCTCGGCATAAAGAGTATCGAACGCAAGCGACGACTTTCCGGAGCCCGACAGCCCCGTAATCACCACAAGACAATTGCGCGGAATCTCCACATCCACATTCTTCAGATTGTTGACTCGCGCCCCCTTCACAAATATATTTTGCTCCAACATATCCTCTAAAACATTTTATCTTACAAAGATACGACTTTACCGCAAATCCACAATCCCCCTCATATTGTATATCTCTTAGTAAAAGATAATTTTATTGGCTACATGATTGCATATCAGCTGATTGCTGTTTTGCAATTTGAACGATTTTTGAAATTGCTAAACATTTTACTCAAAAATGCCGATTAATTATATCCTATATTTCAAATAATTAGCTAAATTTGCCATAGGAAAAAT
>CAZWWS010000019.1:0-40216 GCA_964637445.1 uncultured Muribaculum sp. | reverse complement strand
AACTACTTCATGGAACTTGCAAAATTCCGTGCAGCACGTATGCTTTGGGCTCAAATCGTAGAGCAATACAAACCCGAGTGCAAGTGTGCTTGCAAGATGATGACACATGCCATCACATCTGAATTTAATCAGACCATCTTTGATGCTCATGTCAATCTTCTACGTTCGCAAACCGAGGCAATGTCGGCTGCACTTGCCGGCGTTGATTCTATCACCGTCACTCCGTTTGATGCACAATACAAAACGCCCGATGATTTCTCAGAACGCATCGCTCGCAATCAGCAATTCCTTCTCAAAGAAGAAAGTCACCTCGACAAGGTTGTTGACCCGGCAGGTGGCAGCTACTATGTAGAGACATTGACCGCAGCCATCGCAAACGAAGCTTGGAAGCTCTTCCTCGAAGTAGAAGACAAGGGAGGATTCCTCGCTGAAGTTGCTGCCGGAAACGTTCAAGCCGCAGTTAACGCTTCAGCAGAAAAGCGTCTTTCAGATGTGGCTCGTCGTAAAGAGATATTGCTTGGTACCAACCAATATCCTAACTTTACCGAAATTGCAGGCGATAAGATTGTAAAGACCTGCAACTGCTGTTGCTGCAAAGATAGCGAAGAAGAAAATGCAGGCAACGGATTGTCGACCAAACGTGCTGCAAGCGATTTTGAAGCACTCCGTTTGGCTACCGAACATGCCGCCAATCGTCCTAAAGTATTTATGCTCACAATCGGTAATCTTGCAATGCGTCTCGCTCGCTCTCAATTCTCAGCCAACTTCTTCGGTTGTGCCGGATATGAGATTATCGACAATTTAGGATTTAACACTATTCAAGAAGGTATTGATGCAGCTATCGCTAAAGAAGCCGACATCGTTGTCCTCTGCTCAAGCGATGATGAATATGCGACACTCGCACCTGAAGCCTTTAAGACTCTCGATGGGTGTGCCGAATTTGTTGTTGCAGGCGCTCCGGCTTGTACCGACGAGCTTAAGGCTGTAGGTATTAATGACTTTATCCATGTACGTAGCAACGTGCTTGAAACTCTTCAAGCATTCAATGCCAAACTTCTTAAATAATCGATAACAATGAGACCGAATTTTAAAAATATAAATATTACTGCCGACGCTTTCGGACAGCAACATGCTCCGATACAGCACGGCGAAGATTGGCTTACTCCTGAGCTTATCCCGGTAAAGCCCATTTATACCAAAGATGATCTCGAAGGTATGGAGCATCTCAACTATGTTGCAGGTATACCTCCATTCTTGCGTGGTCCGTATAGCGGTATGTATGCAATGCGTCCTTGGACCATCCGTCAATACGCCGGATTCTCTACCGCCGCTGAGTCTAATGCATTCTATCGTCGCAATCTTGCATCAGGTCAAAAAGGTCTTTCTGTGGCATTTGACCTCGCTACTCACCGCGGATACGATGCCGACCACGCTCGCGTAGTTGGCGACGTTGGTAAGGCAGGTGTGTCGATCTGCTCTCTCGAAGACATGAAAGTATTGTTCGATGGTATTCCATTGAACAAGATGTCGGTATCAATGACCATGAATGGAGCAGTGCTTCCGGTACTCGCATTCTATATCAACGCAGGTCTTGAGCAAGGAGCCAAGCTCGAAGAGATGGCCGGTACTATCCAAAATGATATTCTTAAAGAATTTATGGTGCGTAACACTTATATCTACCCACCTGAATTCTCAATGAGAATTATCGCCGACATCTTTGAGTACACTTCTCAAAACATGCCTAAATTCAACTCAATATCTATCTCAGGTTACCACATGCAAGAAGCCGGTGCTACATGCGACATCGAGCTTGCATATACCCTCGCCGATGGTCTTGAATATCTTCGCGCAGGTGTTAACGCCGGTATGGATATTGACGCATTTGCTCCGCGCCTGTCATTCTTCTGGGCTATCGGTATGAACTTCTTCATGGAAGTAGCTAAGATGCGCGCTGCTCGTATGCTTTGGGCTAAGATTGTAAAACAATTCAATCCCAAGAACCCCAAGTCGCTCGCTTTGCGTACCCACTCACAGACTTCAGGATGGTCGCTCACCGAGCAAGACCCATTCAACAACGTGGGTCGTACCTGTATCGAAGCTATGGGCGCAGCATTGGGTCACACTCAATCGCTCCACACCAACGCTCTCGACGAAGCTATCGCGCTTCCCACCGACTTCTCGGCTCGTATCGCCCGCAACACTCAGATCTACATCCAAGAAGAAACCTACATCACCAAGGAGATCGACCCGTGGGCAGGTAGCTATTATGTAGAATCGTTGACCAATGAGATTGCTCATCGTGCTTGGGAACATATCCAAGAGATTGAGAAGCTCGGCGGTATGGCTAAAGCTATCGAAACCGGTATACCCAAACTTCGCATCGAAGAAGCATCGGCTCGCACCCAAGCTCGCATCGACTCCGGTCGTCAGACCATCGTCGGTGTCAACAAATATCGTCTTGAAAAAGAAGACCCAATCGACATCCTCGAAATCGACAACACTGAAGTGCGCAACTCTCAGATCGCTCGCCTCGATGATCTCAAGGGACAACGCGATGAAGCTGCCGTTAAGGCTGCTCTTGAAGCTATCACAGAGTGTGTACGCACCAAGGAAGGCAACCTCCTCGACCTCGCAGTCAAGGCTGCCGGTGTTCGCGCTACACTCGGAGAGATTTCAGATGCCTGCGAAGAAGTTGTAGGCCGATATAAAGCTGTAATTAGAACTATTTCAGGCGTGTATAGCAACGAAACAAAACAAGATCCCGACTTTATCAAAGCACAACAAATGTGCGAAGAGTTCGCGAAACGCGAAGGTCGTCAACCACGTATCATGATCGCCAAGATGGGACAAGATGGTCACGATCGTGGTGCAAAAGTAGTAGCAACCGGTTATGCCGACTGTGGTTTCGACGTCGACATGGGTCCGTTGTTCCAAACTCCGGCAGAAGCAGCTCGCCAAGCCGTAGAGAACGACGTACACATCCTCGGAGTGTCATCACTTGCAGCCGGTCACAAGACTCTCATTCCGCAAGTAATCGAAGAACTTAAGAAGCTCGGTCGTGAGGACATCATGGTCACTGCCGGCGGTGTAATCCCAGCTCAAGACTACGACTTCCTCTACAAAGCCGGCGTTGCAGCTATCTTCGGTCCCGGTACTCGTATCCCCTATTCTGCAATCAAGATGCTTGAACTCCTTGCTGAATAAGCATCACGACAGATACCCAACCAAACGCGACTGCACCACGAAACGATGCAGTCGCGTTTATTTATACATAGGGAATTTTCCTCAAATCTGACGTTAGCAGATTCTATGAGTTTTCATTTTTTATATCAAGGCAAGTCCAGTCGGTATGGTCTATTGTATTCTCTATAGTATGTTTTGACCATAACCAATTTAGGCCATCTTCAACAATAACCCCTCCTATCAGATTTGCCCCATTCGCATTTTCTTCGAGCATATAGGCTTTGAGTGCATTATGCTTGAGTGGAGCTGTAACAGGTTCGCTTCCGGCACTCTTGGTGTCAAACAGCATTATTTTGCCGTTCGTCAATCTTATCACAAAGTCCACATAAAACAAGTGTTTGATATTGTTTTGGTCAGTATAAGGCACTGCATAGTGTTGGCGACCGTTATCCCCATTCTTATACCACCAGTCTATATGTTCCGAGTTTTGTTCGAGGAAAGCGACAAATCTTCGTTCCGGACTTGAAGCTGTATTCAGTTCGACAAATGGCATTAACGCATGATTTTGAGCCGACTCTATATGATGAGTTTCGTCATCATACAAGCGTTCTTCGGGTATTTCCCAATTATATTCATGAATTGCATTGGCAGATGCCTTGCGTTTATTTAAATCACGAATGTTCTTGTATCGGTCGAGAGCCAATCTCAGCAAGCGGTCGAACTTCGGTCGATTTTCGTTGTAAAGTACGACTTTCTTGGCATCGGTATCGAAAATGCCGAATAGGTCGGCAAGTGTTTCGAGTAGATAGCCTGCGAGTTTATCGACAGGATTATTTTTACTCTCAAAGTCGCGCAAATAACCGGCAAGGAAACTGATAAAAACACGGTCTATTTCACTTGCGGTACGAGCAAATTTCACATCTTCGTGAACATTGATAGTTTGCACTTCATTTTGAAAATGAATATTTTTGGGGATAGGAACATTGATATTCTTTACATCAAGGCGAATGACGTTTTGGATGCGACGACGGTTTTCTTCAATTTGGTCATCACCGGTATCGGGGAGAGTAGTAGGCACATAGTCTTCGCCACGCATTGCAGCAAGGTCGGCAAGGCTGAATAGTGAACCTGTGGCATGTTCGATTTTCCAAAAGTCAATGCTTATGTCATAAAGCACCTTGCGGAAATCGGGACCGAAATAGTTACGCGTATCATTCGGGCGTACTGTGTATGCCGATTTTAATGCAACATTTTCAAGGTTTTCTCGACGGAAAGCCACGAGTGCATTTTTCTTGATATAGTCGGCATCTGCAGTCACGATTTCGATTTTATCTTTGGCAATATCGGTATAAACATAACCGATATTAAGTCGACCATCACTATAATGATGTTGTTCGGGCATGCGCAATATACGACCTACGGTCTGAATGGTAAATTGGTCGCTAGAAAGTTTACGGAAGATAAGTAATACAGCCGCACGAGGGCAATCCCAGCCAAGTGCTATAGCCTCTTTGAATAGCAACACTTGGGCAAGATTGTCGGGCTTTTCGAGGTTTGCAAGGTTTTCCTTTTCTCCTGCAAGCCAAATAGCAAGTTTGCCGTTTTCGGTGGTAATGCCATGCATCATTTCGAGATATTGTTTCACAAAATCCGAAATGGCATTATCTTCAGCTGTCATTGTTTCTTTCGTGTCGTTTGGCAACTGAATAAGCAACAATGGATTGATATTCACTCCAAGATTGCGGTAAGCCTCGGCAAGTTGCTCACGCTTTTCGAGTGCCACTTTCATTAAGTGATTATTGAGAGTCGTATCATCAGTGATACCACTATCAATATCGAGGTTTAGCACAACCTCTTTCTTTATCATTTCGGCTTCGATAACATCACGACGGCTCACACGCACTTTCTCATCAAAACGCACAGTCTTGGGAGTTGCCGAAATGCGAATTTCAACAGCAGGATTTATTCTATCAAGCACAGCACTGCTTTTGTCGGCAGTTTTTGACCAAAACATGTGTTCTTCGTCAATGATAGCCACAATGGGCAGACCTTGTTCTTGGGTGCGTTGTGTGATTTCGTAAAGTGATTTTGATGATTCACTTTCACGCACCATTACATTGTTATCCTTGTTTACGCTCTCCCAGTTGACAAAAAGAATTTCTCCGGGTTTAATGCCCTCGCTTTGTTCGAGGTCGTCAAACATCACAGGGCGAAGCTCGCGTCCGAGGTTGAAAGCATCTTTGAGTTTGAGATAACTTTGTATGTGAAGTTTACGAGGGGCAAACCATATATACGCCACTTCTTGAAAACGATTTGTTCCGTCCGACTGCAATGTATCAATAATGTTGGAAAGCGTCTGACTTGCCATAACTGTTTTGCCTGAACCGGTCGGAGCTTCAAACACAATCTTACGGCGACTACCACCATCATTGAGTAGTTTTATGGTCTTTTCTGTTAGTTCCTCTACCGCTCTCGATTGATATATAAAATCTTTCATTGTTCGTTTCCTCCTTCCCCGTCGTCAAAATGTGATTGAGTTGTTACTGTTGTTGCTTCATCGGGTTCGACATCTGTTGTCAGACTTATATCCTTAGCCTTTGGCAGTACTTGCTTATATGCGTTGTAGATAGCAGACGGCAATGCGGTAAGACACACTTTCTCGCTTACGGTTACAAATTCCGAGTTCCAAGCGTCATTGCCCAAAGAGAATACATACACGATTATAGGCTCTGCGACTATCATTTGTTCAAGTTGCTCAATAATAGTGTAAATTGCTTCCTCATTGTAGATGATAAGCATTTGTTTGTCTCCTTTGGCAAAATAACGGAAACCATTTTCAAGTGTTTTCAGTTCACCAAAAGTATCTATCTCAGTGTATAAATCCTCCTTTATGCAGAGCATATCGCTTGCAAGAAGCATAAGACGACGCATATTTTGCGGAGTGCGACGACGACTTACAAATGCTGTGCGATAATAATGCAAATTATTGTCGTGCAAGCCCTCGATAAACTCTCCATTAGGCTTTGTATAACCACTAATCACTCGTTTATTTCGCTCGTAGGTCACGTTTTCGCAAATGCCATTCTCATTATTAGTGCAGAGAATACATTGACGCTTGCCACCGTCTTTATCATCAGCATTCAGTTGCATAACAGCGTGAAGCGTTGTTCCACTACCGGCAAAGAAATCGAGGATAGTACTTTCTTGACTTGAACCTAAGCCAATTAAAAATTTAAGAAGATTAATGGGTTTGGGGTAAGAAAATATATTTTGATTACCCAAAACAGCCTTTAAGTCAGTACTACCTGTTCGAGTTCTCCCAAAACGGTCTTCAAAAAGAATGCTTCTCGGTTTTTGCCCGTCGTTTTTCTCGTAATTCTTTGTGTAAACATAAGGCCATTGAAACACTAATTCATCGTATCTTTCTTCTACAGTAGACTTACCCCATCTCCATCGAGCTTTTTTGTGATTTATATCACGATGTTCAACTTGATAAATTTTTCCGTCTGGACCTTGGATTGGAAAATCCAAAGATTCCTGATAACCAAGGCTTTGTTTGTCTAACCGGTCAAGAGCATATCTTCTTCCATCAGTGTCTACTTTGTTATATGAAGTTGTAACAACGGCTTCCATATCATTATTTATTTGATACTTTGCAGGATTCCCACAATAACATAATACATATTCATGGTCAACTCCAAATGCGGAAGTATCATTAGCTCCACCACTTTTGCTTTTCCAAACAAGTGTAGCTAAATATCTATTGGGGAAGATTTCATCACAAAGCAACTTAAGGTTTGCTTGTTCGTTGTCATCGATTGAGATAAAAATTACTCCACGGTCAGAAAGAAGTTTTTTGGCGATACGAAGACGCTTTGACATAAACGACAGCCATTTTGAATGGCGGTAGCTGTCTTCACTATCCACATAGCTATCGTTATAGATGAAATCTTTATTTCCAGTATTGTACGGTGGATCGATATAGATGAGATCGATTTTCCCCTCGTGTGTGTAGGCAAGTGCCGTAAGCGATGCTAAGTTGTCCCCTTCGATAATTAAATGATTGGGTATCAGAGCATTACCCCCCCCCCAGAAATAATTGCTTTGCTTTTTACTTCTTTAAGAACAGGCAGCTCCGTACGCAATTGCTCATCAATTGCTTCCGGCTTATCTTCCCACACAAGACCATAAGTCTTGGACTCATTAAGAAGACCAAGCAGTGCCGAGCGCTCTTCATCATTCAATCCCTCAATTGTACGAATGCGCTCAGCAAGATTTTTTTTATCAGATGTATTCATATTCTTATTAAAACGTCAATGTTTAGCAAACAAAAGTAGTAAAATTTGCGAATAATACCAATTTCCCAAACTCAAAACATCGTAACTCGCAAAATCAAAGTTTTCAACTTTAGCGGTAACAGTAATTTTAATAGGTATGCAGAAGTGTTGATTCCCTGCCAGTCTTTGACGTTAAGGCATTGGTCTCTAATTTGTTTAATACCCCCCAAAAAATAGAAGATTCATTATTATCTCATGTAGAATATAATTTTAAGCCTAAATCTTTAAAACAAAAAATTTCGGTATTAAACCGAGTAAAACACAACAAATATTATCGCAGTAAAATAACAAGAAAAACATCGTGCCATCAATTTGCACCTAAACAGCAACGTAAATTTTTTGCTAGTTTAAGGTGGCATATAGTGCCTGATGATGGAAATTCTGATGATGAGTTTATAAAAATTGCATAGTGAGACACATTCAATTTTTATAAATAATTTTATTGAGATAATATATGATATCAAATTTCATGGTTGCTGACGGCGACCGTATATATGCCAGTGATAACAAATATGGCATACCGTCATTATTATTAGATATACAACCAGAAAAGTCTATTCTTCTACCAATCTGCCTGTGGGGACACAAAGGCAGACTCTCTAAACCCATTAAAACATACATATTTTATACCTATGACAATGTCTTTAATGGACTCGTTAAAGACTTTAAGAAAATAGTACTCTCAGGTTGTGAGGAGGTTTCTGAATTAAACTTCACTATAAACGATATGACTCCAATGGCGATTGCTATTGAACGTATATATCAAAAAAGATGGATATCTCGTTCTCTACAAGAATGTGGCATCAAAGTTTGGATTGATTTAAACGTATCACGCCGATACGCAGAATTAAATCTAATCGGTGTCCCCATTGGATACAATGCATTTATCACTCGTGGCTATGCAGATCGCATTAACGATTTGAATTATGAGTATACCCTTGCTCAACGTATTTCACAGAAGGATAATCCTAATTTTGCAGTATATGGTGGAGGTAAAGCTGCAGAAAATTTCTGTATTGAACATAAGGCGTTCTACATACCCGATTATATGACCGAACGACATCAAATCATCGTTCAAAAGAAAGGAGGTAAAAATGAGTAAAACTACAGGAGGTGTACGAAATCTTAAAACCGGAGGGAAGGCTCATCGTAATAGAATTGCCGAAGTAGCAGAAATGCGAGCAAGTGGGAATTATTCGTCAGTAACAATGGCGAACAAAGGGACTGGGTATGTTGCGATTGAAAAAAGCTCTGCTAAGCATAAACCAGAAGAAATTGAAGCGGCAATACATTTAGCCAATAAAGGTTATAAAGTCATCTTAAAAGATGAAGGTGGCTCAGTTAGAACTCCCGACGGATACCTTTTCAAAGCGTCGTTTGAGCAGAAGACTCCTAATTCATCAGGAGCAAAGAGTGTAAATAATGCGTTGGAACATGCAAAAGTAAAAGGAGCAAAAATTGCCGTGATTTATGATAAGCATCGAACGTATGATAGGCAAACGATAGAATCGGGCATTATTCGATATGAGGGATATAACCGCTATCGATTTGATAGAATTATCGTTATTGGACCTACTGGAAACGTTCATGTTCACAAACATAACATTTAATAAAAAAGAGGGTCGTCCGCACCCGGTGGCCCTCTTCCAACAAAGTTTCCTCACAATCGAGCGTCTTAGTACGGCTCCCCATTCCCAATAATGTACTTCTTTGTTGTTATTATATTTTTCGGGGGAACGGCGGGAGTACCCGATAGCAGATTGACCGGTCAAAACGATTCTTTACAGAAAGTGGGGGTGCCCGCCTCCCAACCCTCTCGGAATCTCCAATACAAAATTACGAATTATTTCTTGATCGAAGAAATGATTCGTAATTTTTGCATCGTTATTGCTAAAGTTTGTGTATGATGTGAGTTCTCCACGTACGCCAAGTCCCCACGATTTACCATAACAAAAATTGGACATTGTAGATAGATTCGGTACTAACGAACAGCAGAGCATCGCGTAGAACTTTAGGAGTGGCGTTCCCTCCGGGATTATTCGTCCGTAACCGCCAAAGCTTACCGCCTGCTCTACATTCCTCTTTGAAACCTATGCCTTGCTTCGGATTCATTACTCCATTGCGTTTATCTCCTCACCACGCGTTGACGGTATTGACTCAAAACACGCACTCTCATGGGGTCGTGATATTTTTGGGGGATTTTTTGTTCGTTTCGATAGGATTTTTTACCTTTGCCGAGAAGACAAAGGGGTGCACTTTGTGAGGTGCTGAGATTATACCCTTGGAACCTGATGCGGGTCGTGCCGCCGAAGGGATTGTTTGATTGTCGGGGTTGTTTTTTCGACTGACCACTCCTCAAAGTTTTCCTCCTTTGCCTCATCATAGAAACATCAATCAACGTATGAAGAGGTATCACACTATTCTTTCTATCGCCGGGTCTGACTCATCAGGCGGTGCAGGTATTCAAGCCGATATAAAAGCGGCCGCAGCTCTCGGTGTATATGGCATGACAGCTATCACAGCGATTACCGCCCAAAACACCACAGGTGTAACAGCCATCCAAGGTATAGCGGCTGATGTAGTGGCAGCACAAATCGATGCCGTGTTCTCCGACATTCGCCCGCAAGCTGTCAAAACCGGAATGCTCTATTCGGCTGAAATTGTTAACGTTGTAGCCGACAAGCTCGTTGAGCACAATGCACAAAACATTGTTATCGATCCGGTAATGGTGTCAACATCCGGATCTTTGCTCATCGCCGAAGACGCTATCGACACATTAGTCAAGCGATCGTTTCCAATCGCCACATTGATTACACCCAATGTAGCAGAAGCGCGCAAACTCACGAATGCCGAAACACCCACCGAACAAGCTCAAGCATTTCACTTAATGGGCGCTAAAGCCGTGCTGCTCAAAGGAGGCGACAATGGCAATTCCGAGATTAAAACCGACTATTTATCCATTGCCGGAAACCCGATAATAGAACTATCGATGCCGGCTACCGACACTCGCAACACTCACGGCACCGGTTGCACTCTATCATCAGCCATTGCGTCTTTTCTCGCCATGGGCAAACCGCTTATAGCAGCCGTAACACTTGCCAAAAGCTACATCAATGAGGCACTGCGCGCCGGAGCCGACATCTCATGCGGCTCCGGTCATGGGCCGGTAAATCATTTCTATAATCCTCAACCACTTCAGACATATTCTTATGAAAGTCAAGCTTAACGACCTAACAATAGAAACTTCAGAGGGCGCAACCCTCAAAGAAGTCATGGAGCAAGCCGGTATCTCGCCGACAGGAATCGCTGTTGCAGTTAATTCCGTTGTGATTCCTGCCGCCGAACACGCCAACAAAGTCTTATCCGACGGCGACTCTGTGCTAATAATCAAAGCGTTCTACGGAGGTTAAACATCGCGCCATGCTGAGAATTGCAATCACGCCCGAACACATCTCCCCTATCGAGCATCGTATGATCGCAATGATTCTCGATGCCGGGTGGGACTATGTACATCTACGTCACCCATCGGCCTCAATAACCGATATGCGACGTCTTATACAGGACATTCCACAGCGATATTATCGCCGATTGCGTTTACACGGACATTTTGAGCTGCTAAACGAATTCAATCTCGGAGGTATTCATCTCAATCATCGCTGCCCAAACGCTCCGGCATTATATCGTGGAGCCATGAGCAGATCGTGCCATAGCATCGATGAATTACCACAATATCCCGAATGTGACTATCTGACTCTATCTCCTATCTTCGACAGCATTTCAAAGCAGGGGTATCAAGCAGCATTCTCCGAATCTCAACTTCAAACGTTGCCCGCCAATCGAGTTATAGCTCTTGGAGGTATTACACCCGAACGAATTGCTCAAATCATGCGTTATCCATTTGCCGGATATGCCGTTTTAGGATATTTGTTTGGCGTAGACTCCCTCGACGAGCTACAAAATAGACTTACTGAATTTAAGAACATAACCATATAAATATATGCTACAATTCATAACTCATCCATCGCCCCGATTTTCGATAGCCGAAGAAGTGAAAATGGTAATCGAAGGTGGTTGCCGATGGGTACAACTTCGCATGAAGGACCTCACTGACGACGAAGTGCGACCTATTGCAGAAGAGATAATACCTCTTTGCAAGGAAACAGAAACATTTCTCGTGCTCGATGATCGTGTCGACCTTGCCAACGAACTGCGCGTACATGGTGTGCATCTTGGCAAGCAAGATATGCCGGTGGCTGAAGCGCGCGAATTGCTCGGTCCGCATGCCATTATCGGAGCAACAGCCAATACCATCGAAGATATTCTTGCCATCAAAGGTATCGATGTCGACTATATCGGACTCGGACCGTATCGTTTCACAGAAACAAAAAAACGCCTCTCCCCGGTTCTCGGGCTGGATGGATATCGATCTATCATTGCGGCAAAACGAGAAGCTGCAATCGAATTGCCGGTCGTAGCCATTGGTGGCATTACCCTTGAAGACGTTCCCGCCATAATGTCGACCGGAGTTGATGGCATTGCCATGTCGGGAGCCATCATCAGTGCCGATGACCCGACAGTCTACACTGCAAAAGTCATCGAAACTATTTTACAAAGCAAAAACTAAAGAAAAATACTTATCTATATGGATATACTTAACATCGGTGGTCGCGACTTCAAGTCTCGACTATTTGTCGGAACGGGAAAATTCTCGTCCAATCGTCTGATGCTCGATGCCATACTCGCATCCGAATCTGAGATGATTACAGTAGCCATGAAACGCGTCGACGTGCAGCATGGCGAAGAAGACGATATGCTCAACCATATCAATCGCGAACACGTGCAGTTTCTGCCCAACACTTCCGGCGTACGCAATGCAGAAGAAGCGGTTGTGGCAGCGCGTCTTGCGCGCGAATGTTTCGGCACAGAGTTTATCAAACTCGAAATTCACCCCGATCCCAAATATCTCCTGCCCGACCCGGTTGAGACACTTAAAGCCACTGAGATTCTTGCTCGCGAAGGCTTCCACGTGTTGCCTTATATACAAGCCGACCCGGTGCTATGTAAGCGACTTGAAGAGGTGGGCACCGCAGCTGTGATGCCTCTTGGAGCTCCTATCGGCACAAACAAAGGGCTGCGTACACGTGATATGCTCGAAATCATCATCGAACAAAGCCGAGTGCCGGTAGTTGTCGATGCAGGTATCGGTGCACCCTCTCATGCTGCCGAAGCCATGGAAATGGGTGCTGATGCAGTGCTTGTCAACACAGCCATCGCCGTAGCCAACAATCCGGTAGAGATGGCCATCGCTTTCAAAATGGCCGTTGAAGCAGGTCGCAAAGCCCGACTCGCGGGTCTTGGAAACGTAGCTTCGAATGCCATCGCGTCAAGTCCACTCACCTCATTTTTAGACTAATCAAAAACCACTAAATAATGCAAATCAACGACATCGACCTCCATAGCTATCCGGGATCGGAAAAAGTATACATCAACGGCTCTCTCTTCCCATTTCTGCGTGTACCGATGCGCAAAGTATCGCTTACACCTACCGTAAAAACAGCTACCGATGGCACTAAAACCATGCGTGAAAATGCCCCGGTCTACATCTACGACACCAGTGGCGTCTACACCGATCCGGCGGTCAAAATCGACGTAAATGCCGGGGTGCCTCGTGTGCGCGAGAGCTGGATTGCCGAGCGCGATGATCTCGAACAACTTCCCGGAATCACGAGCGACTATGGACGCATGCGCGAAGCCGACGCATCGCTCGACGCCATTCGTTTTTCGCATCGCTACGCACCGCGCCGCGCGCGCCAAGGCAAAGCCATCACTCAGATGGCTCTTGCGCGCCAAGGCATCATCACTCCGGAAATGGAATACGTGGCCATTCGCGAAAACAACAATGCCGAGGTTCTCGGCATCAAGAGCCATATCACCCCGGAGTTGGTGCGCGAAGAAGTGGCCGCCGGACGTGCGGTCATTCCAGCCAACATCAACCATCCCGAAGCCGAGCCGATGATTATAGGGCGAAAATTTCTCATCAAACTCAACACCAATATTGGCAATTCGGCTCTTTCGTCAGGCATCGAAGAGGAAGTAGCCAAAGCCGTATGGAGTTGCTATTGGGGAGGCGACACATTGATGGATCTTTCTACCGGCGACAACATCCACGAGACACGCGAATGGATCATACGTAACTGCCCCGTTCCGATGGGCACCGTACCCATCTACCAAGCACTCGAAAAGGTAAATGGCGATGTGGCTGCTCTCACCTGGGAAATCTATCGCGATACCCTCATTGAGCAAGCCGAGCAGGGTGTGGACTATTTCACTATCCATGCAGGCGCTCTCCGCGCTCATGCCGACCTGATTTCGGAGCGTCTCACCGGCATCGTTTCTCGCGGTGGCTCTATTATGACTCAATGGGCGGTGATTCACAACGAGGAAAACTTCCTCTACACCCACTTCGACGAAATCTGCGAAATCCTTGCTCAATACGATGTGGCAGTGTCGCTCGGCGACGGACTACGCCCCGGCTCTATCCACGATGCCAACGACCGCTCGCAGTTCATGGAGCTTGATGTGCTTGGCGAACTCACCGAGATAGCATGGCGCCACAATGTGCAGGTGCTCATCGAAGGGCCAGGACATGTGCCAATGCACAAGATTGCCGAGAATATGGAACGCCAAATCGACAAGTGTCACGAGGCGCCATTCTACACCCTCGGCCCGCTGACCACCGACATAGCTCCCGGTTACGACCATATCACTTCGGCTATCGGAGCCGCTCAGATAGCATGGCTCGGCACTGCCATGATATGCTACGTCACCCCCAAAGAGCACCTCGCGTTGCCGAATCTCGAAGACGTACGCGCCGGTGTGATCACCTACAAGATTGCAGCCCACGCCGCCGACCTCGCCAAAGGACATCCGGGTGCTCAAGTGCGCGACGATGCCCTCAGCCGGGCTCGCTTCGACTTCCGTTGGAAAGACCAGTTTAACCTATCGCTCGACCCCGATCGTGCCCGCCAATATTATGTAGAAAGTCACAAATCCGACGACCGGTTCTGCACAATGTGCGGTCCTAACTTCTGCGCCATGCGCATCTCTCAAAAAGTGTCGGACGAGGCATGTTCAAAGAAACAATAATTTGCAATGTTCTACGACGAAATACAACAATATTCTTGGGACGACACCACCCGCGCTATAGCGTCAAAGACCGCTCGCGACGTGGAGATAGCCTTGGGTAAGGAGCATTTGAGCATTGACGACTTCATGGCACTCATCTCGCCTGCGGCCGCCCCCTACCTCGAACAGATGGCGCAGCTGAGCCACCGCTACACCCTCGAACGCTTCGGCAAGACCATCTCAATGTATATCCCCATGTATGTCTCCAACGCTTGCACCAACTCTTGCGTCTACTGCGGATTCAATCACAACAATCCGCTGGAACGCGTCACCCTCACGATGGAGCAAGTGAAAGCCGAATGTGAAGCAATAAAGCGCCTCGGCGACTTCGACAATCTACTCATCGTGTCGGGAGAATTTCCAGCGCTCAACGGTGTCGACTATCTGGAGCGAGTGCTCCAAACCGCTCGCCCCTACTTCAACAACCTCACCATCGAAGTAATGCCGATGAAAGAGCGCGACTACTATCGCCTCACCAAAAGCGGGCTCAACGGCGTGGTTTGCTTCCAAGAGACATACAACGAAGCCAATTACAAAAAATATCATCCACGCGGCATGAAATCGGTG
The DNA here is from genome assembly GCA_964637445.1 of uncultured Muribaculum sp. Taxonomy (GTDB): domain Bacteria; phylum Bacteroidota; class Bacteroidia; order Bacteroidales; family Muribaculaceae; genus M3. The sequence goes on along the minus strand of CAZWWS010000019.1, from coordinate 24,944 downwards.
TATGAATGGCGTCTCAACGGCTACGACCGCATGGGGCTTGCCGGAGTGCACAAAATCGGGATGGGCGTACTCATCGGACTTGAAGATTGGCGTACCGACGTGACTATGATGGCACGACATCTCGCCTATCTGCGCAAAGTCTATTGGAAAACCCGCTACTCGATCAACTTCCCGCGTATGTGTCCGGCCGAGGGCGGTTTCCAGCCATCGGTAGTGATGAGCGACCGTGAGTTGGCGCAGCTCACATTCGCATTCCGACTATTCGATCACGATGTCGACATCTCATACTCCACTCGCGAAAAGCCATCGTTCAGATCCAACATGATGAAGCTCGGAGTTACCTCCATGAGCGCCGGAAGCAAGACCGAGCCGGGAGGATACGCATCTACACCCGACGCCCTTGAGCAGTTTGAAGTGACCGACGATCGTACCCCGGCGCAAGTCGTCAACGAAATCCGTGCCCTCGGCTACGAAGCCGTATGGAAAGATTGGGACAAATCATTCGACTAAACTCATAAAATCAGCACTATTGTATGGCAAAGAAAAAGAAATATAAAAAACAACCCCGGCAGGGATTATCCGATGAGAAATTCATTAAGCAACGAATGCGACAACTTCCCATCGGCGATTGCTATATGCATGGCGACATCGACTCAACCGGAGCGGCTATTATATTAATAACACGATGCCACTCTCATGGCAAATACTCTATAGGAGAGTTTCTCGTCGACTCATATTGTTTAGGAGTTAAAGATTCCAAAGCAATGCTACGTTATAATGAATGGGAATACTCCGAATTACTTAAACACTTCAAAGATCTCAAAAAAATATCATACGAAGAGGCTCACAATCGCATCTATGGCGCGATTGAATTTGCCGAAGAAGGAGGTATTTCACCCGGCCGTACTTGGCTAATAAATCAGTATTTCCTTGAAGAAGACACCGATGAAATTCCTCTTATCGAATACCAATACGGAAAAGACGGGAAGCATATTCTCGTAGCAAAGAATCGTTTGGAAGCCTCAATGTATATACCTACATTGAAAGCCAATTTAGGTGACAACTTTGATTATGTCATCCCATTTGATGACGAGGAGGATTATGACGATATAGATGAGGATGATGCATTTTTTAATTTGCATGATTCAGACCCCGAATACACCTACGAATGCCCCAATTACGATGTCTCTATCGAATCGGTCAATCAGTCGCTATTAGACATCTTTTTTGAAAAAGGGAAATTGGGATTCTCCAAAGAGACTCTTGACGAACTGCTGTCGATGTCCCACGAAGCGTTGAAGACCGACATCGAAAACATCATAATGTATTATTTGAGTGTATGCCAAATCGACCACAACAGCGATGTTGCCAACAAGCTATATGAGCACAACGTGCTATTAAACGCTGTATCATTGCTCGGAGAGATTGGCGATGCTCACAGCCTTGATGTAATTTTTGAAGTGCTGCGTCAAAGCCCCGACTTCTTTGAGCGCGAAATTTGCGACATATCTGAAGAATGTTTCGGTGTGCCAATAGCTCAGCTTGGCGTTGGACGATTAGATCAATTGGTTTCTTTTGCCAAAGAACAAGGTCTCTACACCTACGGGCACTATCCGTTCTCCCCGGCATTGAAACTTATAGCTCAAAACAAGCCGGAGCTTCACAACAATGTTCTCCAATGCTACAACGAGATCCTTACGTTCATGATCGACGAGTCAGATATTGAGAATGCCAACCGCACTTTGATTTCTTTTATGGTATGCGATCTTGTCGACCTACAAGCCGTAGAACTGCAAAAACTAATAGAAACGCTGTTTGATTGCGGAATGATCGACACTTCTATTTGTAGTAAACGAGATTCCGTGATAAGAGACTTATCAAATCCTCGATATCGCGAAACAGCTACCTCCACACTCGACACCTACGACCAATTTGCCAAACTCAGAATTGTTCTTGAACGATGCAATGAAGTAGCTGAAGAACTTAAGGGAACGAAATAACGTTATATCCTCTTACGTCAAAAGCCACAGCCTGCGATCTCGGGTTGTGGCTTTTCTTTTTGGTAATCGTCGAATGATTTGCCTGATTACGCGCGCAATCGAGATTGTGCGATTCGGTAGCGTTGACACGATTTTCGGCTGCAGCAAATCGCTCGGTTAAAAATTTCCAAAAATCATCATTCACTTTTCAACTTTATATGCTGAAATGTGCCCGAATTCTGATTAGAATGGTCGCTTGGGCTTTATGGCTTGGAATTCTTTTAAGTAGCGAGGAGTGGAATATGCCAGGTCGAGGAAATCGCCGGCTGAATATGCCTTGTCGGCAAGAGCCATCATATCGACTGCCAACGGATGGATGTCGGGGATGAAGCGAGCGTTTTCGTTGCAAAGCACGTCTCTAAACTTATCGCTACCGTTGCCGAAAAACAGCACCGGCTTCTCGCTCAGATATTCCTTGTAGCTATCGGCATCAAGTATCAACGGCTTAGGCTTCATGATCTCCGTGAGGCTCATATCGAGAACCGATGTGTAGACCTCCATGCGGCGAGCATCGAGCATCGGAGCGAAATACACATCCGCGTCGACCCATTGGTTGAACATCACCGACACCGCCATGATCTGAAGCGTGTCGATGCCGATGAGAGGGATGTTGAGAGCGTAGGCAAGCCCCTTTGCTTCCGACAGGCCAATGCGCAGCCCCGTATAACTACCGGGACCGATGCTTACTGCCACAGCTTGGAGCGTCATCTCCTTTTCGCGGAGGAAGTCTAAACAGCGCTTAATATATCCGCTCAGCAGTGCCGCATGATTTTGACCTTGATAATCTTCGTGATGCATAAGCACCATTCCATCGGCAGTGAGGGCGACAGAACAAACGTTTGTAGAAGTCTCTATATTGAGTATAACAGCCATATTGCAATTTATTTTAGTGCAAAATTAGTGCTTTTTCGGCTTTTTTATTCTCTTATAGCGTAATTAAATGTAAATTTGCAGAAAATATTAGCCAACCATGATACTATCAATGACGGGATTCGGCAAATCGACAGTCGAAATGCCCAATAAAAAAATCACAGTAGAGATCAAGTCGCTCAATAGCAAGCAACTTGATTTGTCAGCACGTATACCTGCCGCATATCGTGAAAAAGAGCTTGAAATACGCAATCATATCGCTCGCCGACTCGAACGAGGCAAAGTAGACGTAATCATATATGTGGAGTCGACAACCGTAGAAGCCACCACATCTCTCAATATACCTATGCTTGCCAACTATAAGGCTCAGATAGAACGTACTTCGCAAGAGCTTGGAATTCCGCTACCCAGCGATTGGTACAGCATACTCATGCGCTTCCCCGACAGCTTGCATGCCGAACAGAACGGAGGCATCGGCGAAGAGGAAAGCAAGGCGCTATTTGAGGCTGTGAACTTGGCGGTAGAGCAATTGATGCAGTTTCGTGCCACAGAAGGGAGAAAGTTGGAGGAAGTGTTCACGCAAAAGATTGAGAATATCAGAGCACGACTTGCCGAAGTGCCGCAATATGAGAATGAGCGCGTAAGCAAAATTCGCGCCCGCATACAGGACACTCTCGAAAAGCTCGACAATGTGGACTACGACAAATCGCGCTTCGAGCAAGAGATGATCTTCTATATCGAGAAGCTCGACATCAACGAGGAGAAGCAACGACTGGCTCAACACCTCAACTACTTCATGGAGACCATGGAGCAAGGCCACGGCCAAGGGAAAAAACTCGGCTTTATCTCGCAAGAGATGGGGCGTGAGATCAACACGCTTGGCTCTAAGAGCAATCATGCCGAGCTGCAAAAGCTCGTAGTGAGAATGAAAGATGAGCTTGAACAAATCAAAGAGCAAGTGCTCAATGTAATGTAACATCAATTAGCAACGATGACCAACGAAGGAAAAATCATAATCATTTCAGCGCCATCGGGTTGCGGAAAGTCAACAATCATCAATGCCATCCTCAACGAGGGCGACATCGATATGCAATTTTCTATCTCTGCCACCTCGCGCAAGCCACGAGGAGAAGAACGAGATGGAGTGCACTATTACTTTCTGTCGGAAGATGAGTTTAGAGACAAAATAGCGAATAACGAATTTGTGGAATACGAGGAGGTGTATCCCGGTCGATTTTATGGCACACTTCGGAGCGAAATAACCCGAATATGTGGCGAGGGGCACAATGTGGTGCTCGATATTGATGTGAAAGGCGGAGTAAACGTGAAGCAACAATATGGCGGCCATGCTCGCAGCATATTCATCAAGCCACCATCGATAGCTGAGCTACGACGCCGACTTGAAGGACGAGCCACCGATGCGCCGGAAGTAATCGATGAACGCGTAGCCAAGGCCGATTATGAAATCTCGTTTGCATCGCAATATGACCATTGCGTGGTCAATGACAATCTCAGTGAGGCTATTGCAGAAACTCGCAAAATAATACTTGACTTTATCGGTTGACAAACGAGAATGGAGAAGATAGGACTACTTGGAGGTTCATTCAACCCCGTACATATCGGGCATGTAATGTTGGCAAGCTATCTGAGCCAATATACGGAGCTTGATCGTGTGTGGCTCACTCTATCGCCCCAAAATCCACTTCGCAAAGATGCTCTCGCCGACGACTGCCATCGCCTTGCGATGTTGCGATTGGCTCTCGAAGACAATCGTCACGTGGATGTGTGCGACATCGAGCTGACCATGCCACGTCCCTCCTACTCCATAGCCACTCTCGACCGATTGAGCGAATTATATCCCGACAAGCAATTTCGCTTTATCATCGGTAGCGATAATTGGCTGATATTTAGGAAATGGAAAGATTGGCAACGCATCATCGACGATTACGGACTTATCATATATCCCCGTCCGGGCTATCAGATAGAAGAAATATCTCACCCTAACGTTGCGTTTGTCAATGCCCCAATCATCGAATTGTCAAGCACATTTATCCGTCAAGGGATCACCGACGGCAAAGATATGAACAATTTTTTGCCTCCGCGTGTCTTTGACTACATACAAAACAATCAACTATATCGAAAATGAACAAAACGCTAAATACCAACGCCATAGCATTTATAGCATTGTGCAACGAATATTGCCAAGCCATCGAAACCGCTCGCGAAACGGAGCGCGATGAGTTTACCACTACTATCTTACGTCTATTGCCGCGACTTTATATTTCTGCGACCGATCTTGCTACAGAAGTTCCGTCCGATGAAGACCCATATCTTGAAAGTTTCATAGACGAAGATTATTACGAATCCGTGCGCCGAAGCATAGAAGGAATTTTTGGAGCCGACGACGTGTATCTTGAAGTCTTTGAGGAGGATATGAAATATTCCGACACACCCATCTCGGCAAGCATTGCAGAAGGCCTCGCCGACATATTCCAAGATCTCTACAACTTCATCGAGATGGTAAAAGATGCTCCCGATCCGATTATAGCAGTGGCATTGGTTGCAGTGAAAGAGAATTTTGAAAGCTATTGGGGGCATATCCTATGCAATGTGCTTCGTGCAGTCAATCATTTGAAATACTCCCAAAATTCAGAATACTAAATCGCAGGGCAATATGGAGGTAGTGTACGAGGACAATCACATCATCATCGTAAACAAAGCACCCGGTGAGATTGTGCAAGGCGACAAAACCGGTGATAAACCGCTCGTGGAGATACTCAAAGAGTGGATTAAAGAAAAATACAATAAACCCGGCAATGTGTTCTGCGGCGTGGTGCATCGTCTCGACCGCCCCGTGGGTGGATTGGTCGTATTTGCAAAAACCTCTAAAGCACTCAGTCGCCTCAACGAAATGTTTCGCAAAGGCGAAGTGCACAAAACCTATTGGGCCATATCAGCCAATCGCCCGGCAAAAGAAGAGGACACACTCATTCATTATATTACGACTACCGAACGCAACAACAAGTCGTATGCGTCGGTCGAACCTCGTCCCAACTCACAACGAGCCATATTGTCGTATCGACATATAGCATCAAGCGATCGCTATCATTTGATAGAAGTAAATCTGATGACCGGCCGCAAGCATCAGATCCGTGTACAGTTGTCGTCGATAGACTGTCCTATCAAAGGAGACCTCAAATATGGGGCGCGTCGCAGCAATCCAGATGGGAGCATTTCACTGATGGCACGTCGCATTCAATTTATCCACCCCGTATCGGGAAAAGAAATCGACATAACAGCTCCCCTACCCGCCGATACCCTTTGGCAAGCATTCTCAAAAGTAGCAACAATATAAAAACGGGAACTCACCTCAGGCAAGTTCCCGTTTCTATGACAGCCACATCAAAGGATGCGATGAAACTCCGAATGACAGGATTTGAGTGCTCGCCGCCCTTTGTAATCCGCCTGGGTTCGATGACCGCCTCTTGCGAGGATGGGGCCCGCCATTAGGCAGCTAAGCTTGTCTCGGTATTTCATAAAATTTGATGAGTTTCCCAATCTACTTTGATGTGGTAATTTCTTCTTGTAGGTTGGTCGAGCTCTCTCGCTCTATTTTTATAACACAAAGATATGTGTTTTTGTTGAGATTTCAAACACTCAACGCCCCTTTTTTTGATTTCGATGCAACTTTTTTTGTGGTGGATTCGTCTAATATACGGACATAGAAACAAATTATGAAATTAAAGCTGTTGGAAATGTCGCTTGAAGAAGGTGAGTGTGAAATATTTACACAAAAAAAGCTCCGGTTTTCAGCCTCGAAATGGTATATATTCACTACCTTTGCAAGTAGTTGTATTTTTTTCAAGCGACATTTCGCAAAAGCGTTTAAGTTTCAACATCTTTTTAAGCAATGATAATCAAACTAAATGATGTAAATAAAACCTATCCCGGAGTTGTACCGCTTCATGTGTTGAAAGGGATAAACTTGAATATCGACAAAGGTGAATTGGTGTCGATAATGGGAGCTTCCGGTTCGGGCAAATCCACACTCCTTAATATATTAGGGATACTTGACTCATACGATACCGGAGAATATATTCTTGATGGAATCACGATAAAAAATCTCAACGAAAACAGGTCGGCCGAGCTTCGCAACAAGATGATTGGATTTGTGTTTCAATCATTTAATCTCATAAGCTATAAGAATGCCGTGGAGAATGTGGCTCTCCCCCTATTCTACCAAGGAGTCTCGCGCAAGAAGCGCAACTATTTGGCAATGGAACAATTGGAACGGATGGGACTTGCCGACAGAGCGCACCACCTTCCGGGGGAGCTGTCAGGCGGGCAGAAACAGCGTGTAGCCATAGCTCGTGCGCTCATCACCAACCCGGCTATCATATTGGCTGATGAACCGACCGGAGCGCTCGACAGCAAGACCTCGCGCGACGTGATGCAAATATTTCGTCAGCTCAATCAAGACGGCATGACCATCGTTATCGTAACGCACGACCCCGGCGTGGGAGAACAAACCGACCGCATAATCAGAATTTCTGACGGAATTATACTCTAAAGGACTATGTTAGATCTTGCAAGAGAAATAATGCAAACGCTTCGCAACAACAAATTGCGAACATCTCTCACCGGATTTGCCGTAGCTTGGGGCATTTTTATGCTCATAATCTTGTTGGGGATGTCGAACGGCGTACTTAATTCGTTTAACGAGCATGTAGCGGAGAATGGCGATGCAGCCATCGAAATCTACAATGGATATACCTCCCGTCCATACAAAGGACTAAAGGAGAACCGCTTCATTCGTATGCGCGAATCGGATATGGCAATCGTAAAAAAAGAGAACGCCAAACACGTGGCGGCTGTATCTTCACGCATCGGCGTAGATACCGCTACGATTTCAACTACTCACGACTATATCACAGGGGGTTTTACCGGAGTATTCCCCAACTACGCTTCAACCAGTGGACTTACTATCACAAACGGGCGTTTTATCAACGACAAAGACATGGAAGAACAACGCAAGGTGATGGTTCTTACGCAAAAAAATGCAGAGCTATTGTTTGAAGATGCCGAAAAGGCCGTCGGAAGCCATGTCAACTCGATGGGATTGACGTTTACGGTAATCGGTATATATGATCGGCAAGGCTGGACTTCGTCGTTCATTCCATTCACCACGGTCGAAGCACTTGTCAACAATGGAGGGCGAATCAATTCAATGACAATATCCACGAAAGGACTAACCTCCATCGAGCAAGGAGAGCAATTAGAGAAAGATGTAAGAACCACCTTGTCACGACTTCACACATTTGATCCTGACGATCGGTCGGCATTATGGATATGGAATCAATATGTCAATCAGATGACGAGTGGCCAAGCGCTCAACATCCTGAATATTGCCATTTGGATTATCGGATTGTTCACAATGCTGTCGGGGATAGTCGGGGTAAGTAATATCATGTTTGTTTCAGTGCGCGAACGTACTCACGAAATAGGCATACGCCGTGCCATCGGAGCTAAGCCCCGAAATATACTTACGCAAATAATATTGGAGAGCGTCTCTATCACAGCCCTATTTGGCTATATCGGCATTTTTTTGGGGATATGCGTGACCGAATTGTTGGCCAAGGTCTTTGCCGGTACGGATTTTGTAAACAATCCCACCATCGACATCACCATAGCACTTGAAGTGACAGGAGTATTAATCTTTTCAGGAGCACTCGCCGGAATATTTCCAGCATTAAAGGCTCTTAAAGTAAAACCGGTAGAGGCATTGCGCACCGAGTAAATAATAAAAAAAAATGAGAAGTCCATTATTTGACATAGAAAATTGGAAGGAAATCGGGGCGACATTGGCGCGTAACAAAACTCGTACGTTTCTCACTGCATTCGGTATATTTTGGGGCACGGCAATGCTCGCCATGCTTTGGGGTGGAGCACAAGGATTGCAAGATATTATGCGAAGTCAATTTGATGGCTTTGCCACCAATGTGGCCTTTCTTTTTCCAGGAAAAACGAGTATACCATACAAAGGATATAACAAAGGCATGTCGTGGTCGCTGACTCAGACCGACCTTTCCAACATGCGCCGCAGCGTTGCCGACATCGAAGCCATGTCGGCATTCATGTCATACAGCGCCCTCACTGCTACGTATGGCACTCGCCACACGTCGACATCAATACAAGGAGTAGAAAGTACATATCCGATGATCAACGTTCCGTTGATATATGACGGGCGATTCATCAATGAGTCGGATGATGTGCGCGAACGCAAAGTGTGCGTGATAGGCAAACGCATATCCAACGACTTGTTTGGGACAGAATCAGGCGTAGGCAAATACATTTCAATCAGAGGCATTTACTACCGCGTAGTAGGTGTGTGCGGACAGAAATCGGAAGTAACAATCAGCAATCGACTCGATGAATCGGTAGTGATACCCCTATCGACTATGCGAAAAGCATATAATTTAGGCGATGATGTGGGGGGTGTAATATTTATGGCTCGGAACGGAGTGTCGCCAACTGATTTGCAACCGACAATCGAGCGCATTATTCGTGCCTCGCACCCGATACATCCCGACGATAAAAAAGCAATCAACTTTTTTGATATATCCGAGATGTTTAAGATGGTCGACAATCTTTTTATCGGGATCAGTATTTTGGTATTGTTTGTTGGTATTGGGACTTTGCTGGCCGGCATTATCGGAGTTGGAAACATCATGTGGGTTATCGTCAAAGAAAGGACTCAAGAGATTGGTATACGCCGTGCCATCGGTGCGAAGCCTCGCGATATAATCACACAAATACTTTCAGAAAGTGTGGTGCTCACCACGATTGCAGGGATTGCAGGGATATGCTTCGCGGTGTTAGTGCTTGGCATCGCCAACACCCTCACAGCCACCGAGACCTCTCAACCGGAATTTCAGTTGCAATTTTCACATGCCATAACCATAATGGTTACATTTATGGTATTAGGCACAGCAGCCGGAACAATTCCAGCCGTGAAAGCAATGAGAATAAAGCCTATCGAGGCTATGAATGATAAATAAAAATAAAAACAAGAACAACATAGAAATTATGAAAAAAGTATTTCGAGTATTAATGTGGACAATAATTGTAGCGATTTTCATCGGTACATTTGCCTACCTGTTTGTAAACTCTCAATCGAAAGAGGATGTGTATAATCTTATATCTCCTACAATCGGCGACATTCAGCGTTCGACCATACTGACCGGCAAGATTGAGCCTCGCGATGAAATCGAGATTAAGCCTCAAATATCCGGTATCGTATCGGAAATCAGTGTCAAGCCGGGCGACGTAGTGAAATCGGGCGATATCATTGCCAAAATCAAGGTTATTCCTGATGAGTCCCAGCTATCGTCGGCACAAAACAGAGTAAATGTAGCCAAACTATCTCTATCACAAGCCAAGCTCGAATATGATAGAACAAAAACGCTATATGAAAAGACATTCGTCAGTAGAGAAGAGTACGAACAGTCGCAAAACACCTACGAAAAAGCAGAAGAGGAACTTGCTGCCGCAATCGATGCATTGTCGATTGTGCGCGACGGAATATCAAGCACCAACGCCCAGCAAAGTAATACGCTCGTAAGAGCCACCATTGACGGACTTATCCTCGAAGTGCCTGTAAAAGTTGGTAGCTCAGTGATTCAAGCCAACACGATGAATGACGGAACGACCATTGCAACAATAGCCGATATGAACAACTTGATATTCAAAGGCAAGGTAGATGAAACCGAAGTAGGATTGCTACAAATCGGTATGCCTATGATTGTAGCAATCGGTGCCCTACCCGATGTCACTCCTAATGCCGTTATTGAGTATATATCACCGAAAGGCACTGACGAGAACGGCTCTAATACATTTGAAATCAAAGCCGCTATCGAAGTACCCGACTCCATAAATCTTCGCGCCGGATATAGCGCCAATGCATCCGTAATTCTCAATAAGGTGGAAAGCATCGTAACCATCCCCGAAAGCGTAATCGAATTTGCCGGCGACAGCACATTTGTGTATTGCCTAACCGACTCTGTCCCTTCGCAAAAATTTGAGCGTACACAAATCAAAACCGGTATCAGTGATGGAATCAATATCCATGTCATAGAGGGGATCGACACATCTGCACGTCTAAGAGGTAATAAAGTTGAATAATATGAAACGACTATATATTTTTGCCGCAACGCTATGCATGGCGAGTAGTTTATTTGCCGGAGTGTGGGATTTGGATAGCTGCATCAACTACGCCCTCGCCCACAATATCACATTGAAATCGCGCCATGCCGACAAAGAATCGTCGAAAATTGATGTCACGTCAGCGAAATCCGGCTTTCTTCCCACCATCTCGGCCAACGCATCACAATCATGGAATTTTGGTCGCGGACTCACATCGGAGAATGTATATGCCAATCGTAACACCTCAAACACGCAGTGGGGCGCATCACTAAACTTACCGATATTTGACGGATTATCGAGTGCGCGACAGCTAAAATTGGCAAAGACTAATTTGCAGGCTATGGTCGAGCAATATGAAGCGACAAAAGACGATATTACTCTTAATGTAATATCGGCATATCTTCAAGTGCTATACTGTGACGAAATCCGACAGGTAGCGGCTCACCAAGTGCAATTATCAGAGTCAGAACTCACCAAACGAAAAGGACTACTCGACGCCGGAAAGATTCCGGAAGTCGATATGCTTGAAGCCAAGTCGCAACTTGCGCAAGATCAACTTTCAGAAACACAAGCGAAAAACGACTATATACTTGCATTGGTTGATTTAGCACAGCTGTTAGAGTTGAGCGACATCGACAACTTTGAGGTTGCACCGCTTGACGACGACTCTTATATATTGCAAAATGCAGAAGAAGTATATCGCAATGCTCTTGCCTACAATCATGGTATCAAAGCGGCCGAATTAAATGTAAAAGCAGCCGGCGAAAACATCTCATTAGCTCAGTCGGGGTATATACCTAAACTATCGTTTAATGCAGGCGTTGGTAGTAGCTACTATACTGTAAATGGATTTGACCACGACTCATTCTCCAAGCAGATGAAAGATAATTTCAACACCTACTTAGGATTTTCATTAAATATCCCCATTTTTGATGCATTCTCGACTCGCAACAGCGTAAAGAAAGCGCGCGTACAGCACATCTCTTCGCAATTACAATTGGAGGATACCAAAAAGCAATTATACAAATCGATACAACAAGCCTACTATCAAGCGAAAGGAGCCTCCGAAAAGGTCAACACCAGTATCATAGCAGAAGAAGCCGCCACTAAAGCATTTGATGCCATGAGCGAGAAGTATAGCCTCGGACGTGCGACTCCTACCGAGTACGAACAAGCAAAGACTACTGCCCTGAAAGCGACAGCAGAGCGCGTACAAGCCAAATATGAATACATCCTACGCTGCCGTATACTTGAATTTTACGGCAAGCAGTAGGATGCTATCCGTTTTTAGCAATCAAAGAAGCGCGTAAACGCCTTGATTGTATAAAGATGGTCGGCAGTAGATGCAGTCTCTCTGACTGAGTGCATAGCCCACATAGCGTTGCCCATATCCACTCCTCGCAATGGGATTTGTGACGTAAGGATATTTCCTAATGTAGAGCCTCCGGCCACGTCAGAGTGGTTTACAAAGTACTGACACGGAACGCCTGCGTCGTCGCATAGAGTCTTAAACACTGCAGCAGAGTCGGCATCGGTCATATACTTGCAATTAGCATTGATTTTAATCACAGGGCCCCCACCGATTACAGGATGATTGGTGGGGTCGTGTTTTTCAGGATAGTTGGGATGAACGGCATGAGCATTGTCGGCCGACACCATAAACGAGCGAGCCACAGCTCGCATATAGTCCTCGTCGGAACCACCTTGGCAAGCAACAATACGACGCAACACATGATCGAGTATCGGCGAGGCTGCTCCTTGCTTAGTGCCACTACCGGTCTCCTCATTGTCGAAAACTGCCATCACACGAGTCATACTTTGCGAGGTAGACGAGTCAAGCAATGCCGACACAGCAGCATGCACCATTGAAAGGTCGTCCAATCGTCCCGATGATATAAATTCATTGTTTAAGCCACAAAGATTGGCAGGAGTGGTGTCATAGACCATCATATCAAAGTCGATAATATCCGACTTCGGCACACCCGATTCATCTGCAATAATATTTAGGAGCAACCCTTCACGCTCTACAGCACTATTGATTTGCCCTATGACCGGAAGCATATCCTTCTGCTTAGATAGGTGATTGCCTTCGTTGACCGCACGATTGAAATGAATTGCAAGATGAGGAATAGTGAGTAGCGGACGGCAAATGCGGAGCAGACGCGTCTCGGGATTCAGAGGGTCGTCGGTGCGGAGCAACACTCGTCCGGCAAGTGATAGCGGACGGTCAAACCATGTGTAAAGGATAGGTCCACCATACACCTCTGTGTTCAATTTCACCACTCCCCCATCACACAACATTTCCGGATTTGGCTTCACTCTGAAACAAGGCGAGTCGCTATGAGCCGATATAATCTTAAATCCGGCAGAGGCATCGCCTGTGCCGACCACAAAAGCCATCAAAGCAGTGTCGTTTTTTACCGTATAATATTTTCCACCGGGCTTCAGCGACCACTTATCGCGAGCATCAAGCACTTGAAAGCCCTCGGCATCGAGCATTTCTCGCAATGTTTTCACAGCAAAGAAATTGCACACACTCTCATTCATAAAATCCATCAGCCCGTCAATTGAGCTACCATATTTTCGCATATCCTTAGTATTTTTAGTTATAACACAAAGATAATTATTTCAGTTTGCAAATACAATAGCACTCCGACAAAAAAAGCAACGCACCGCCTCAAATGCCGGGCGATGCGTTGCTATATTTTCAGGAAGTTGTGGTTATTCAGCTACTTCGGGATCGAGAATTACTACGCGATAGTTATTTTGCTTCATAAATTCGGTCATGAAGTTCTTGACATCTTGCTCAGTGAGAGCATTGATCACCTCAACCGAGTGAGTGAAATTGTCGACACCATTCAACTGATATGCAGCGATAGCATCACACCAATTATTGTTTTTCTCAAGATTTTCGGTAGCAGACTTCACCATAAATTCTTTTACCTTGTTGAATTCTTCGGCAGTGATATTCTTAGTCATATCTTCAAACTCTGCACGAATCATGCCAAGCACCTTATCCTTCAATTCGGGCTTCATCGGGAATGCCGATTGCATCACAGTGTTGTTTTCACTTATGCGCGACATTGCGCCTTGTGCCCAAATAGAATATACAGCGCCTTCCTTCTCGCGAACGGTAGCAATCAATCGAGCCGAAAGAATCTGCCCGGCCATCGATGTCAAGTAATAGTTTTGCGGAGTGTAAGGAAGATTTGCCGATGCGATGATTGCAGCCCATGTTTGCGGAGTTTCCATCTTGGTAGTGAACGATGTGGTTTCTGCTCCGGGGGTAATACCAAGACCAACCAACTCTACATCTGTTACTTTCTTAGAAGCATCGCCGGGGAGCGTTGCGATATATTGCTCTACTAACGATTTGAGTTGAGTCGGGTCTACGTTGCCGACAAAAGTAAATGTAAAGTCGGCAGCATTGCTGAGCATACCATGTACCATATCGAGAATCACGGCTCTATCGGCAGCCTTGATATAATCGGCACTTAGTGCGCGATTGCGTGGATTGGTATAGATAGCTTCGCTCAATTTCTTTTGGAACACATATTGAGGATTGGCCTCTTGATTTTGAAGAGCGCCAATATACATATTTTGCATAGCTGAGAACTCTTCATCGGTCACATTGACATTTATAAATGCCATATAGATGAGTTCCATAAGAGTTTGAAGGTCTTTCTTGTTGGTCTTGCCATCGAGCAAACGACGATAGTCGCTGAACGACATGCTGAATTCGGCTTGCTTTCCGGCGAGATACTTGGTCATATCAGTGTAGGTAAAGTTGCCGAGACCATACTGTTGAAGCACTACGGGCATGAAGATAAGCGATGCAGCGTTGGCATCGGGATAAACCGAAGAACCACCCTTAGCCATCGCAGAGAATAGAATCTCATCATCCTTAAATGCAGTAGGCTTCACAATAACCTTAGCTCCATTCGAGAGAATCCATTCGGTAGTACCGAAAATCGGATCGGTGGTTTCGCTTACGATAGCACCGGGAGCGGGAAGTTCGGGGATAAGCGGTTCGGTCTTTACATTGTCGACATAAGCCTCTATGTTTTCAGCCTTAACAGCTTCAACTACAGCTTGAAGGTCTTCTTCGGAGGGGAAATAGAAATCCTCCTTGTCGGGGAGCAAAGCCATCACTACCATGTTGCTATCGGGAGTGGCAGCTTCTTTTATCAGTTGGTTGATAGCCTCTACCGGAATTTGGTTAGCCACCATATTCATCATTTGGTACTCATATTCGATGCCCGGAATAGGTTCTTTATCGATGAAGTGGCGCACATATTCTTTAGCATAAGGTTCATTTTCGCGCGATGCGCGGTTGTTGTATTCCTTTTCAAGGCGAGAAAGATACTCGCTGCGAGTGCGAACATACTCAGTGGCAGTGAATCCATGACGCTGAGCGCGAAGAGTTTCGCGGAACACCGATTCGAGAACCGGACGAATATCATTGCCCTTTGCTATACCATAAAGCGAAAACGCATCTTTGGTCTTAGCAATGAAGAATTCGCCATAGTTAGAACCCGCCATAGCGAAAGGAGCATCAGGATTGGTAGAAATCTCATTGAAACGATTGTCGAGCATGGTCGACATCATATCGGTAATATAATTCATTGCCAAATAAGCCATAGTGCCTTTTAGAGAGTCAGGTAATGCTTCATTCTTAAACAACACCTGAATTATAGCATTGCTCTGCTCTTTATCCTTACCGACGGCATAGATAGGAGCCTTATTGTCGGCCACCGGATAGTAAATACGCTCCTTGGCATTTTCAGGCATCACGATTGGCGAGAATAGTTCCTTAATCTTAGCCTCGATGCGATCCACATCTATATCACCAACCACAATCACACCTTGCTGGTCGGGACGATACCAAGTGTGGTAATAGTCGCGGAGAGCTTGCGGATCGAAATTGTCGACCACCTCCATCGTACCGATAGGCAAACGATAACCATAGCGTTCGCCTTGATAGATCTCGGGCAAAATATTTTCGAGAATACGCATCTGACCTTGCATAGAGCGACGCCACTCTTCGTGTATCACACCTCGCTCCTTGTCGATCTCTTCGGTTTCAAGGAGTAGAGCATTGGCCCAATCATGAAGGATGAGCAGACAGCTATCTTGCACACTCTCGCGAGCCGTAGGCACATTCGAGATATTATAGACAGTCTCATCGACCGAAGTGTAGGCATTGAGGTTCTGGCCAAACTTCACCCCTACGGTTTCAAGCCACGACACCACTTGGTTGCCGGGGAAATTTTTAGTACCATTGAAGCACATGTGCTCAAGGAAGTGAGCAAGACCGCGCTGATTGTCCTCTTCGAGGATAGAGCCAACTTTCTGAGCGATGTAGAAGTCAGCTTGGCCTTTAGGATTTTCGTTGTGACGGATGTAGTAGGTCAACCCATTGGGGAGTTGACCGATTCTCACCTCTTTGTCAACGGGCAACGGCGGCAACTGCTGCGCGCTCACCGTAGCACTCATCATCAATCCCGCAACAGCGAGAAAGAGAAGTCGAAACGTCTTTTTCATTCTGATAATATTAAGTAAATAAATGTTTTTAAGTTTCAAAATATCTTGCAAAGATACTCAACCCAATCGAAACAATCTATTTAATTGTGTTGAAAATATTTAACACAGACCAAATTACCTATCACATATCCTCAAAAAACAGCCATCTACTTGGGTCCGTATTATAGCCCCAAGCACACAACCGATAGCGATTGTTGTCATACCGCTTCAAATAGCGGCTTCGGCAACATACAAAAACAATTCTATGAAATACAAAACACTATGTTGTCATACCGCTTCAAATAGCGGCTTCGGCAACTTTTTCGACAAAAATCAGAAATATGCCAAGAAAAAGTTGTCATACCGCTTCAAATAGCGGCTTCGGCAACGAAATCTTGGCAGCCTTTAAAAAGGCTTGTATGTTGTTGTCATACCGCTTCAAATAGCGGCTTCGGCAACTTATCAAAATAAGTACGTGGAGCCGACGCCATCGAGTTGTCATACCGCTTCAAATAGCGGCTTCGGCAACATTTTGCGAATCAGCGCAATAGAGATGAGCATTATTCGCTCGTTTTTGCAAATACTTGCATTGTCTAAGATTAACTAATGCTTTCATTTTTTCGCAAATTAAGTCATCTCAAAAAATCATTTGGTTCACTTTTC
This sequence comes from uncultured Muribaculum sp., assembly GCA_964637445.1. Taxonomy (GTDB): domain Bacteria; phylum Bacteroidota; class Bacteroidia; order Bacteroidales; family Muribaculaceae; genus M3. The sequence goes on along the minus strand of CAZWWS010000019.1, from coordinate 7,647 downwards.
TCATTCAGCATTCGATTACACCACTGATAATCAAGCTCTACCCTTCGCAAAATTTTCGCAAATCAAATTAGATGCAACTCAAATCGGTCGATTCGCGAAAAACGGCTTTTTCGGCATAGAATGATTTGCCTGATAATCATTGCATTGCAACGCAGCTTTATTATGCGAAATTACAAAATTTTCGCAAATCAAAATGCCAAAAGCCGAGAAAAAATCATTTTCGAAAAATATCGAATCGTGCCAATTTGTTCAATCACACATAAAAACCTAATAGTATGACAATTAGCTAAAACTAATTTTTTCGCAAATCATTTAAGGAACCATCAAACGGCAACGACCTCATCGCCGGGAGATTTTCGCGACTTTGATTGATACACAATTTTAGTATAGCATCGTCGACATATCGGATAATATATTACAGCATCTTCTTTAATATCAATCACCTTGGCAATTTCATCTTGTAATTTCAGAAATAAGCTGTCGGTAAGCATACACTCAAATACGCTGAAGTTGATGCGAATGCCCAACTTTTCGAGAATTTTCACAACCCGATAGCGTCGCTTATCATCAGCAATGTCGTAAGCGACCACATAATAATGTTTTCGTTTGCAATCCTTAATTTTCACCATTTGGATACATAGGGTTTATATTTTTTACCCAACTCATAGAAATCAGCTATTTCGGAAGTTTGCGCTTGAATGATTTCAGCCAATTTCAATTCACTACCGCGATATTTTTCATATCGATTGAGACGTTCGACGACACTTTTTGCTAAAATGCGTCGTGTAGAATCAGACAACAAGCCATTAGTTACTTCACAAGCATGACCTTTCTGCACTAAGCCGATTACTACCCTATCGACTACCTGCGACCGAAATATTTCAATCACATCATATACAAATGTAGGTCGTCCACTATGCCTAACATGTATCACACTTGAATAAGGATTTAATCCTACGGCAAGTAATGCTTGCCAAACTCGTGCATACAATATTGAATATCCATAATTGAGCATACAATTTACCACATCTTTAGCTCCGCGATGTATGCGCCGTTCGAAACCGACATTATCGTCAGCCAGCATCTGCCGTATGTAATTCCAATAGCGTATTGCCATTTGAGCTTCATGGCCGATAAGCTGAGACATCGCATTGATATTGGGCGATACTTTGGCAAATTCTTCAAACTGAGAGTAGCATTTATTCACATCATCATAACACGCATCAAGAGCCTCCAATTTGTTTTTATGATATTTATGGTAATATTTTATCAATCCAAACTGATTTTTTAGTTTCCCTTTTATTATTGACAATGCCAATGAAAATGAGGTCTCGTCGGAGGCAATAGATTGCTTGTACCATAGCGAATTTTCCATATAACGAGTAGAAAGGAAAGAGCCGATATGAGTGCCATTATTATCAAAAAAATCCACCGGAATTTTATTTGCCATACAAAAATCCAAAATATTAGACGACATCGACACACCTCTTCCGGCAATGATAATATGCGAAAGATTAGTTGTAGGGACTTGACTGATAATATTACCTTTCTCTTTTACTGTAACACCACGAGAAGAAAGGCCAATAAATGTGCCCGGACGACTCACGATCAATTCGCTTCCTTCTACCTCCTTACGGCGAAATTCGAGTTTGCGAGCTTGTATGATTTTCCGATTTTGCGATTCGGCATCATCTAATTTAGTTTCACCTTTAGCCACAACATAAGCATCGAGCAACTCAGCGATTATTTGCTTTTTACGAGCAGAATAATCGGGAGAAAGGAATGGAATCACAGTAAGCAGATTTGCCAATGAGGTTTTGGAAGGGAATAGCCGATAGTCGGCAGTTATCACCTGCTTTATTCGAGCAACAAAAGCACTATCAAACTGAGATAATAATGTGGTATCTAACAATTTTCCATAATAGTTGTACAATCCATCCCAAGACTTCAAGCTTCGACCGACCAATCCTTTCTCAGAAAACTCAAACATGGAAATTCGAGATATCAACTCTTGAAGTTTTGCATCAGAAAGCGTCAAACAATGTCGTTTAATCCAGAGACCAAGAAATTCGACCCCATCAGTATCAATATTGGTAATCACTGATGGATTCAGTCTTAATTTGAGCCGAAACAGCAGGTGATTGGTAATCTCGTCACACAATCCAATCGCAGCCTCCTCATTCTCGCAAAATATCAAAAAATCATCGGCGTAACGAATATATGCTTTTGTACGCGACAATACAAACTGATCAAATGAATGAAGATATATATTCGCCAATATTGGTGATAACACCGCACCTTGAGGCACCCCCATATCGGATTCCGCCCAATGGCCAGAAGGTGTAATACATCCCATCTTAACAATCAGCAATATCAGACGTACGATTTCGGCATTTCCAATAATAGCCGACAATCGACTTCTAAGAATATCATGGTCTATATTATCAAAAAAATTGTCGATATCCAATCGCAGTGCAACCTTAAAAGTCGCTTTATTGCATTCAAAAAGGGTTCGTCGAATGGCTTTTACCGCCCCTTTTTGCGGTCGAAAGCCATAGCTACATCCTAAAAACATACGTTCGCATCGTGGCTCGATAAGCATTTTAATTGCATTTTGCACAATTTTATCTCTAATAGATAACATGCCCAGTCGCCTCACCTCTCCGTCTTTTTTAGGTATTTCAATTTGCTTATATGGCAATGGTTGCCACTGATGTTTTGCCAAATCTTCCGATAGTGTATTGATATTTTGGGATAGATTGTGTTCGAATTCAAGCGATGAAACTCCGTCGACACCGCCGGCGGAGTTTTTTGCTTTAACAATCTTCCAAGCTCTTAGCAAAGTGTTTGGGTCGAGCAACTGCTGATATAGATTTTTGTTACCCATCAGCGTTTTTGAGGAGGCTTGACTTGATTAATCTTTGCGTTCTTTTTATTCTTCATGATGTTTCTAATTCGACCTGCAATTTGAGAGAGCTGAGCTTTGACTTCGGCGCTTGACAACACTTTAGAGTCGGTATATCGATTATGCCCAAATGCATTACGGATTTCAATCATAATTTCCGATACCTGATCCGAGATTTGATCGGGAGAAACGATCTGCAAAACTTCCCGATCCAAATAAGTGACAATCGCACGGAAATTATCGGTTACCGGCATAGCAGAAGAAGAAGAAGAACCATCATAGACTATTTGCTCGTCATTGACGATGAAAGTCTTTTTCTTCAGCTCTGGGAATTTTTCGATGATATACTTTTCAAGTTCATGAACTATTCGGTATATCTCAGTTCTATTATTGTCGTAGGCCAATAGTTCCTGTTCCAAATTCTTGCGTGTGATTTTAATAACATTATTACCTTCAGCGTCTTTCTCTCGCGGGAGGTAGGGCAAGAGGTTGACAATACGTGTGTCGTTGACAAAGCGGAAGAAGTCGCCATAGTTTTTCACCTTCATGGCTTCTTGTGAAATAATCACTGTGTACTCATCGATAGTGAGCGTAACCGAAAATGGAACTTCAAAATCGATAATATTTTTCTCATCGGTACGAGTTTTCACACGCAATTCCGACAACTTAAACCGGCGTATTTCTTCCAACTCGTGATTGTGATTGATTTCTTTATTTTTCGAGTCGCGAGAGGTATAGTCGGCCGTCAAAATATCCTTAGCCATAAGGAATGTGACTATATCCTGCACTTGATAGCGACGGAACAGTCGTTCGCGATCGTCAAACAAGGCAAACTCAGCACGTAGAGCAAGACGCTGCTCATCGCTTGATTGCTTTGGCTTTATTCGATTTTTTCGAATGTCGTTCAACGTTGATGAGACCGTTTTTCCTTCATAATCGATGCCGCTTAGACTCGGGGTTATATAATGTTTTTTTGCGACCTTCTTTCCATCAACGGACACAACTGACGGCCATAGCGAGTCAAATAATTTATAATTTCGCTTGAAGCCATACATAGGTTGTACATTATCTCCCAGTTTCAATTCGAGATATTGCTTAATAAGCCACGCCGCATTGAAATAGGCAACTTTGCTTTTACTTTTATTTGCGTTATTCTTTTTTACTTTCGCTTTCACTTCTTCTATTGCCGTCTTGACAGAAGGAATCTCAGCCAACTTTTCTCTGATTGCATCTGTGAACAAACCCGTTGGCAGCTCAATAGGACGGCCGATATATTCATCGGCAAGTCGAGTGAAGAATGCCTCGTTTCTCGAACGGAAGCGTTGCTGATTGGCATGCAGGAATGGTACTTTCTCCAGTTCATCGATATTTTCGGCGTCAACATAGCCAATCAAGGCATTAAGATATTGGATTTTACGAATCAAATAGCGATAATAGAATATCAGCGTATTAGATGGCTTAGCATCTAAAACTTCAGATAAGAACGGATGGGTCGAGAGCAAACCAAGACTTACGAACAATCGCTTCAATTCATCTAATGTCATGCCATTTTCACCACCATATTGAGCAATAGCTTTCTGCATGATATTGTAGTTGAGACCGGTAGGCTTGGCAGCCGTAGCCTCCTGCAAAGCCACAATGTCACGAGCAAGATATGTGGACAATCTACCGGGTTTTATCTCCGTAAAAGAGCGTCGACCGGCTTGATTTTTCTTGACAGATTTGTCTTTCTTCATCTTTTCCTCTCCAGATGATGAAAATTCATATCCGGTAATAGCCTTAAAATCATCGAGGAACCGATCTAAGATACGCTGAGTGCGCTCGCGCAAACCAACGACGGCATTAGCACGATCTGCTCTACCACAAAGCACATTGCGAGCATAGTTCAAAAATACTTTAGAATCAAACATATCATCACCATCATCGACCTTATCAGAGAGCATATATTTGCGTATCTTCTGCGGAATGTCTTTCCATTTTATACCACAAACCATCTCGGGTATTTCACTTTTCTTGTGGTGAGGAAGCTTATCTATCCTGAGATTTTGAAAGAGCTTATGATAATTGCGAATGCAATCCCACACAATCTTTTCAGTGGGCGACACAAGGATTTTGTCATTGCCTTTTACCAACGGCACTTTTTCGTCATAACGCGAGAGCCACGTATAAAAAGCCATAGCCGGCAGTTCATAAGTGCTAAGCCAACAATTGGGAGCGACACCCACTTGAGCGATAGAGTCTTTGGCGGTCTTATTGCGATGCGCCTCCGACTTTGCATCTGCTTTTGCCTTAAGGTCGTCGATTTTAGGCATTAATATCCGAGAATCTTTTTCATCAAAAACGACTTGGTTTTCTTTGTTGACACCGACTCCAAGAAAACGAAGCCCGATTTTATCACGATAGAATTGATAGTGTGTACCACAATTGGTCACATAAGGCAGAATATCGGGCGAGTCCGGGGGCAGCTCTTCACTTTCAGACTGACTATAAGAGTCGATAGAACTTGACACTTTGAGCATTTTCACGTTTTCGCCAAGCCATTGAGAGGTCTCAGCCGAGCGTATTTTTTCGACTTCGCTCAATCGTCCAAATCCATTCAAATCATATTGAAGTACACGCGGTTGCACACTTCCATCTACGCACTTCTTGTTGTCGTAAAGCATAAAGCGGTATTTGCCATAATTGACATGGAAACGCAAGAATGAAAACAAACCACGCTCATCGATATATCGCAGTGCGAAATACGGAAAACGATCGGTATGGCGTTTAAGAACCATCTCGGCCGATACATTTGATGACGTATCGGAATTCTCCGAAGTGCTAATATCTACCTTAAAAGAATTTTGATCTTTGGGAGATAAATGATCGTAAAGCAGTTTGGGGCATCGCTTCAATTCGTTAAGCATATCCAAAGCCAAAGCAATATCCTCACGCTCCGAGCGATAACGATCTTTGATCAAGGGTAGATTGAAATATCCGAATATTTCGCGCATTATGCGGCGATGTTTTTCGTATCTTTCGCTGTCTGAAGCATTCTTTTGTGTGAATTTAGGCAAGAATTTTCCATAAAAGGCATCGCCCAACTGGTCGATAAACATCATGATATAATTGCGCGGGAGGAACATGCATGTAAGCAAGACCAAACCCATCGACGTCAAATGATCATTTTTGATCATCGCATAGAAAAATTCAGGGTTGGGGACAGCCTTCTTTGTGCTCGAATTGAACTTGTATTGTCCTTTTGCAAGAAAATCCAAATCATTGGCTTCGAGATATAAGAACTTTTTTGCCTCATTGTCGGGATTGTCCTTCGGATTGACTGCAAAACGAGTTTTGACCAAACGTCGCAAAGCCATCAGAGCAAAATTGCACATTTTGGCAACACGCAGCTCTGTATCATGGTCCAGACTCTCTTCGGAGTGCATAAAGTGAGTGTGGTGGTTGCGATGATAATTAAGGACAACAAACATATCCGACAGCAACTCGCGAAGCATATACGGCTGAGCAGTGACACTCAATTTGCTCATAATATCGTCGACTTTAAGCGTTTCCGCAAGTTTCTTTTCGTCATTGCCATCAATCTCGGTAGTGCGCTTCAACTCTACCAAAATCTTCAAAAACGGGAACTCTGTAAAAAGCAGACGCATTGCATAGTCGGCATCTGCCAATTTATAGTTGACTGAATTTTTCGATGCCTTTTTAAGGATCTTCTCAAGTACCGGATGCTTAGATAGATTAGACTCGCTGCCTCGCTCGGTTATACCCATCTTTTTGGCAATATGATTGAGATGGGAAAACGCATTGTGCTGCGCCAAATTGAGATAAGCGGCAAATATATGCTTTTTCTCCTTTCCCATCGAATTTAATTTTGATGGAGTCTTTGATATATCATTCCAGGATTTTGGCTTACTTTCATATCCTTGAGCATTCTGACTGTTTGATTTATTTTTGCCCATAAATTTTTTGTAAGTATTTAATTATTTTGGATAATTTCAGACAATATTTTGTAGACTGTAGCATACACCCTACGATAATAGCGATAAGAGCTAAAATGATTACTACACACCAAAATCTCAAATGCGAGATTTCGGCGTCAGATGGATGCTCAGAAATAAAACCCAATTGTCCATACAGAGTCACGCCGTCAGCAAACGCAGAGGTAACAGCCAACAATGCCACACAAAAAAGAATAATAGCTTGTCGCCGGTCGGAACGCTTGTCTTGCTTTTCTCGATAATTAGTAATCTTAGCATTGATTATGCTCAACTCTTCATCTATTTCGAGTGCTCGTCTCATTTTCTCGTAGATATATTGAGGAACAATGTTGTATGAAATCGTACGAAGATTGAACGCACGATCGAATTCAACAAAATCGTATTCAAAATCCCTATTTACAGATACTTTCTGGTATGTCGCATTACAAGTGATGAGATAATTTTTTAGAAGAATCGTGTTTAAGAACAACTTAAAGCGCGAATTTTCCCATGGTTCGTAGATAAATGCCTTATTGGAATATGCCATCAAAACGCAAAAAACGTCCGGCAAAGCCATCGCCATCCAATTGTTATATAATGCTATCGTGTTATTATCGATTAATTTTTGATAATAGGTAGGATTCGGATAAAAGTCATTGAGGGGGTTATTCATCACTCCATAATCGGCCATATTAGTCAGTTCATATAAACGATGTTCCAAATTACCACATTTGCAATCCTTTGGCAACTGTACCACCTGATACATAT
>CAZWWS010000018.1:20071-40549 GCA_964637445.1 uncultured Muribaculum sp. | reverse complement strand
GCGGTGGGGGATGGCGTACCTTAGCGGCACGCCGAGAGGGCATGGACAAGGGGTGGTGGGGATTTATTGGTTTTTAATAGAGGTAGGTGTGGGAAATCGGAAATATTTTATTTACTTTGCAGTTTAATTACGGCCAATCATGACAGAGGAAAAGAAGAAATCGTCGAAAGGATTGAAACGTGTGGCGAAAATCGTTGCGTGGTGCGTGGGTGTGATTGTGGCGCTGATGGCGCTTGCAATGGGGTTGGTCGTGTGGATACTCACGCCTGAGCGACTGACGAAGATGGTGGACGATGTGGCATCGGAATATATCGACGGAGAGGTGACGCTTGGAAAGGTGGAGCTGACTGTGTGGTCGACATTTCCACATGCGCGTGTCGACATCGACAAGTTGACGATAAGAACGGAGGCGCTTGACAGTCTGCGCGGACGATTTAAGGAATACACCGACACGGTGATGGCTGTGGAGCATGTGCATGCCGGCATCAATTTGGCAGAGTTGGCGACGGGGAAGATTCATCTTTCGGATGCCGAGATATGCGGACTGATGGTGAACGCATTGGCAGCTGATTCGGCACATACGAACTACGACATATTGCGACTGCCGCCCGACACAACGGAGGTGGCTGATGATGAGCCGCTTGACTTGCCCGACATCGAGATTACGAGATTTGCGATAGTCGGAAGCAGGGCGATACGATATGTGTCGGTGGCAGACTCGATAGATGCGCGATTGGTGATAGCCGAGACGCACCTGACCGACGCCGGAATACCGACATACAAAATCGACACCGGAATGACCGGGGCGGTGATGGTGGCACCCGACATATCAATCGATGACTTCACGATACAGACCGACGGACGCATAGCGTGGCAGTCGTCGAAGCCCTACGCGATAGCGATGGATGGATTCACGGTGACGCTCAACGGCGTGGCGATGAAACTCGGCGCGGCAATGGACTTCGCGGAAGATATGTGTATAGAGCGAATGACGGCAGAGTTGCCCTCAACCCCTATCACTACGATAATCGACGCGATACCGCAGAGCCTGCTTCCGGAGATGGAAGAGATAAGGAGCAGTTTGGCAGTGGCGATGCGCGCTACCTCAACCGAGCCTTATTACCCGGAGCGCGATGCGATGCCGAGCGTAAACGTAGAGATAGATATGCCCGCCGGCGACATCCACTATGGTAAGGATATAACAATCGACAAGATAGGTCTCAACTTGGCGGCACACCTGAATGGCGCCGACATAGACCGCTCGACAGTGGAGCTGAAGCGACTTGATTTCCAACGTCTTGGGACAGCATTCAGCCTCAACGGCACAGCCACACGCCTGCTGAGCGACCCGAAAATGACAGGGCACTTTGAAGGAAGCGTAGATTTCGACCGTCTGCCTCCGCGATTGGTGGGTTACATCCCGGGGGAAATATCGGGACGGATGGAGGCCGATGCCGACTTCAACCTGAGAATGAGCGATCTTGATGCCAACAGGTTTCATCGGGCAAAGCTCACGGGCGAAGCCACATTTAAGGATTTGAGATACTCGATAACGGACAGCGTGGAAACGTTGATGTATACCCGCAACGCAACGGTGCGTCTTGGCACATCGGATGCATTCACCACTCGACGCCAAGAGCGAATAGACTCGCTGCTTACCGCCTCGGTGAAGCTCGACACACTATCGCTCTACTACGACCAAATGGACTTCGAGCTATCGAACCTCAAAGCCGGCATCGGATGCTTGAACACCGCCGACTCGCGCGACACGACACAGGTGAACCCTATAGGGGGGTCGTTCAGCTTCGACCGATTCAGATTTACCGGACCGGACTCAACGCGAATAAGACTGCGCGACATCTCGGCTCGCGCCACACTGCGTCGCTATCAAGGGGATAAGAAACTGCCGGAGGTGCTTGCCAAGATAGCGGCCAAGCGTATAGGATATATCGACAAACTTAACCGCCTGTCGCTCAGCGATGGCGAGTTTAACCTTCGCGCCAACATCAAGCCTAAGGCCGACTCAGCAACGATAGCCGCCCGACGCAAGAAGGCACAACGCAAGCGCCAAGTGAGAGCCGAGACACTCACGATGGATCTCGACCAGCCGACACGGAGATTTATCCGCCGACTGAATCTGCGTGGGTCGCTCGTGGCCAAGCGCGGACGAATGTTCACTCCGTATTTCCCACTTCGCAACACGATAAAGGACGTGAACATGACGTTTACGACCGACTCGGTTACATTCAACGACATCCTATATCGTGCCGGCGACAGCGACTTCCGCCTGTCGGGGTCGATAAGCAACATATCTCGCTTCCTGACCTCGAAGCGTGGGGCACAGCTACGGATAGAATTTGCATCGAAGAGTGGGAAAATCGACGTCAACCAGCTCTCGGCGGCAGTGTTTGCCGGAGCTGCTTTTGCCGACTCACAAGCCGAGCATAGTTACGACCTGTCGGCGATAGAAGATGAAGAAAAGTTGGATGCCGCCGTAGCTTCAACGGTGTCGGACACAATCACCGCGATAGTAGTACCATTTAACATCGATGCCGAAGTGGCATTGCAAGCCGACACGGTGATATATACCGACATCGCATTGCGACAATTCAACGGCGAGTTGCTTATGAGAAACGGTGCAATCAACCTCTCAGATCTATCGGCTCGCACCGACTTCGGCTCAGCCAATCTTACCGCGCTCTATTCGGCACCGAAGAAGGATGACATACGCTTCGGCTTCGGCATGAAGCTCGACAAAGTGGACTTGAAAGAGGCAATCGGACTGATACCGCAAGTTGACTCGCTGATGCCGTTAATAAAGAACTTTGCCGGAATAGTGAGTGCCGACGTGGCAGCGACCACCGACGTAGACTCAGCGATGAACTTCGTAATGCCTACGCTCAATGCCGCCATCAAACTTGAGGGGGACAGCTTGGTATTGCTCGACCCCGACACCTTCAAATCAGTGTCGAAATGGTTACTCTTCAAGAAGAAAAATCGCAATATCATAGACCACATGGGAGTGGAACTGCTCGTACAGAACTCGACGCTTGAGCTATTTCCATTCATGTTTGACATAGACCGCTATCGTATCGGAGTGATGGGCTACAACGATATGGCACTGAACTTAAACTATCATGTGTCGGTGTTGAAATCGCCGTTGCCGTTTAAGTTTGGCATAAACATATCTGGCAATGTCGACGACATGAAGATACGCCTCGGCAAAGCGAAATATAACGAGAAATCGGCGGGGCGGTCGGTGGCTATCGTAGACACCACGCGCGTCAACCTGCTGAAGCAGATAGAGAACGTGTTCCGCCGAGGAGCCAACTCGGCTCGTTTGGAGGGGCTTAATGTGAACCATCGTCGACAGGATATGTCGGCAACGGCAGGCGACACGATCTCTCGCGCCGACTCGCTGGAATTTATCCGCGCCGGGTTGCTTCCCCCTCCCGACACCACGGCGGTAGTGGCGACGAGATCATCAACAACGAAAAAACAGGATTAAGAAATGAATAATCTACAATCAATAATACTCGAACATCTGCGGAGTCATCACTTTGAGAAGATGGAACCGCTTGCCGCGCTGATAGACATGGACGGCACACTATATGACTCAATGCCGCGCCACACGCAGGCTTGGCATCGCCTTGCCACGGAACTTGGGATAGAGGCCACGCGCGAAGAGTTTTATCTCTACGAAGGGCGGACAGGAGCGTCGACGCTCGACATACTTTTTCAACGTGCCTACGGGCGAAATGCCACGATGGCAGAGGTGGAGGAGTATTATCACCGAAAAACGGTGTATTTCAACGAATTGCCCGAGGTTGGGCCGATGCCCGGAGCAGCCGATATGCTATCAACACTGATGGAGGCCGGAGTGAGACGAGTGCTTGTGACCGGTTCAGGGCAATCGTCGCTCATCAACCGACTTGACACGGACTTTCCCGGAGCATTTGCCGAGTATATGCGTGTCACATCGCACTCGGTGACGCATGGGAAGCCTCATCCGGAGCCGTTTATCAAGGCGATGCAGCTGGCACGAGTGCGTCCGTCGCAAGCCATAGCGATAGAGAATGCACCATTAGGCGTGAAGGCAGCCTCGGCGTCGGGAGCGTTCACCGTAGGCATCACTACGGGCCCGATACCGGCCGAGGAGCTGCGAAAGGCCGGGGCTACGATTGTGTATCCATCGATGATGGCGTTTGCCGAGGAACTTCCGGAGTTGCTGTTGCAACTTTTTGCCGTGACTAATCGTTAAATAAAATAATCGTACTATAATATATACATATGTATATGGAACATCAAGAACTTATATTCACCAACGACGTTGCTTCGGCAATCGATACATTGGCTGCGACGATAGCTGCGCCAAAAATATTTGTATTGGTCGACATCAATACTCAGGCATTTGTGCTTCCACGACTTAAAGAAAGTTCGACTACAATAGCCGGAGCGACACCCATCGTGATCAAGTCCGGCGATATAAATAAGAATATCGAATCGCTCGCTTCGATATGGAAACAACTATCGGAGGCCGGTGCCAACAGGAAGTCGCTGCTGATAAACCTCGGCGGCGGAATGATAACCGACATAGGAGGGTTTGCGGCGTCGACGTTCAAACGCGGCATACGCTTCATCAATGTGCCGACGACGTTGCTTGGTGCCGTAGATGCAGCCGTTGGCGGCAAGACGGGCATCAATTTCGGCGGATTGAAGAATGAAATCGGAGTGTTTAATGAGGCTAAGGCTGTGGTAATCTCGACGATATTTTTCTCGTCGTTGCCACTTGAGGAGGTGCTGTCGGGCTATGCCGAGATGCTTAAGCATGGGCTGATAGAGTCGCCGCTGATCTATAATCGTCTGTTGGCTTATGATGTGGCATCGTCGGATGCTACGCATCTGCTTGGGTTGCTACAAGAGTCGGTGAATGTGAAGAAGCGCATTGTGACCGAAGACCCGACGGAGCATGGAATACGCCGTGCGCTCAACTTGGGACACACGATAGGTCATGCGTTTGAGAGCTATGCGCTGCGCCGTAAGTCGCCGATACCTCACGGCTACGCTGTGGCATGGGGCTTGGTGGTGGAGCTGGTGTTGTCGCATCTGCAATTGAAATTCCCTTCGGATGAGCTGCATAGATTTGCCGCGTATATCCATCGTCACTATGGAGCGTTTGAGATCACGTGCGATGACTATCCGGCGCTGATAGAGCTGATGCACCACGACAAAAAGAATACGTCGGCAGAGATCAACTTCTCACTGCTACGCAATGTGGGGGATATTCAGATCGATTGTACGGCCTCGGAAGAGGAAATCAAGACGGCATTGGATATATATCGCGACTTGATGCATATTTAGCAGAGCAAGTCGTGGCGATAGGAGTCGATGTGGCGTTGCTTCTTCTCTTCGAATATCTCGGAGATGGCGAAGAAAATGCCACTCTCTTCGACGTCGCCAAACTCGTCGTTGACGGCTGTGCCGAACATGCGCATTGTCGGCGATAGGCACATGTAGGCGTTGACCAGCGGTGGGATGTTGTAGCCGTGGTCGCGGATGGCTTTGTTGAGGATTTTGTAGTCGTCTTTGAATGAAGCTCCGATGAAAAGTTGCTCCATCATGGCTGTGTCGATGTGGGCATCGAGCGGAGTGATTGGCTCGACCAGCCGGTCGGGGTCGGGGAAATGCTTTGTGAGGAAATAGAGAATCATGTTGCGACACTCGGCCGAGTAGCTGGGATACATGGTGACTTTGCCGAATAAATATTCAGTGTCGGGATAGACGACTGTGAGCGCACCGAGGCCGTCCCAGAGATTGTCGAGCGCGTAGATGGCGCGTGTGCCCATGCGCGTGGATTGATATTCCAAGCGGACGAATGAGCGACCTAACTCGATGGTCTTCGGGAGATATGAGGCGATAAACTCGTCGGAGAACTTAAACATGTGGGAGGTGGCGATGAGGGGCGCACCGGCTTGGTCGTAGCGAATGTCGGCTCCGGTGATGAAGCGGTAGCCACCGATGATTTCGCGCTCGTCGGGATTCCAGACGATGAGCTGACGACATGGGGGATTCATGAGGTCGAATTGGTCGATGTCGCAAGCTTTTCCGGTGCCGCCACCGGCGGTGCGGAAAGCGATTTCGCGCAGACGACCAATCTCACGCATCACGTTGGGCGATGAGTGGGCGTCGGTGATATATATGTGGTTGTTGCCTTTATTGGTGTGGCGCAGAAACTTATCGGGTGTGAGTTCTGCTTCCAAAAGCTCTGTGGCAACGGGGTCGATAATTTTCTCCATGATGGGGCAAAAAAAACGATTGGTCTTTAATCTACCTGTTTCTCCTTTAAGTTATATACGATTTGCATTATTTCATCGGCCTGTTGGCGGGCAAATTTCCCCCCACGGAGAGATGTATAGGGAATTGTGGAGCCAATCGAGATAGTGAAATGCGCATTTTCGTTTCTAAAGATTTCGCGAGGCAAAAAAATCATCTCAATGTTGAACTTTAAGCCTAAGCGCTGTCTTAATTTTGCAAATTTATAAAAAAAAGGCGAATTAACACCATCAAAATGCACAGGAATGATGTCGCGGGCGTAATCGATGCTTCGTTGGACGAAGGATTTCTGCCATTTGAGGTCTTTAATTTCGCCGGATGGATGGAGTCGCGACACTAATCCGGCAGGGAACACGATGATAGGGTCGTCGGCAGAGAAGGCGTCGTTGGTGAGCTGCAGAGCGCGACGGCTTTGCTTTCCGTGCTTGTTGACGGGGAGGAAAACCGGCTGCAGTGGCTTGACGGCCATGAGAAGGTCGTTGACCACAAATTTCACGCCATCGCCGTAGCGACGCGAGAAATAGTCGATCATGGCGATGCCATCGAGCCCTCCGAGCGGATGATTGCTCATCACGACGATACGGCGCGAGGCAGCGGGGGGAAGATTGTCCTCCCCTACTACGTCGTAGGTGATATTGAGATGGTCGAGCACACCGCGGCAAAATTCGGCACCGGTCTTTCCGGCGTTCACTTCGAGCAGGCGGTTGAGCCGGTCTTGGCAGATGGTGCGTTGCAACCAGCGAATCAAACATTTGGGTATAAAGCGGTAGTGGCGCGGCAAGCGACTGCGCAACACAGCATCGATGTCGATTTTGATTACATCCGTCTTTTCGTCGGGCACGAGATTGCCCTCAACCTCCGAGGCATTATTTTTCATACTGCAAATTTAATATTCTGCGGACAATTAACCGCAAATTTTGCGGTTAATTGTCCGCATGGATAGTATTTTTTGTTTCTGTATGTGGAAACATATTATTAATTTTGCAATTGTTATTAATCGTTTTATGGCAGTATGAGGGTGATGAGGCGCGGATTTGTTTGGGCGCAGGTGGCGGCGATGGGTGTCGTGGCGGCGGCGGCGGCGATGGTCCCTGAGGTGGGGGTCGTGGTCGGGACACTGACGATGATGGCTGTGTGGGCGCTGTGTATCGGTGCGTACCGATTGACGCCTCGTGCTTCGGCGGGAGGAGGATATGTGCTCCTTGTTGCATTTGCGTTGCTTGCCGTCGGTGTTTTGGCCAATGTGCATCTCTACACTGCCGGAGCGGAAGAGAGCGATGCGATGCCGATGCTCACCAACGATGATGCGGCGAGATATTTCCATCGCGCGGAATCGATTGCCAAGGGAGATGTCGAGGGGTTAAGCGATGTGATACAACAGGGGTATCCGTGGTTTATTGCTCAGATATGGCGTGTGACCGGTATTAGTATTTTTGCCCCTTTGGTGGCAAATATGGCGATGATATTAGGGGCTATAATTGTAGCCGGGATGGTGTGCGGTCGCATTCTTCGAGGCGAGAGGTCGGAGCTGTGGGGCATGATTGCTACGGCCTCGGTGTGCTACTATCTCGCCACGGGTACGCTTTTGCTCAAGGAGGCGGGGACTGCATTGGCTATGGCGATAGCGGGCTATGCGCTGACCTTCTTGATATATCCTGAGGGGAAGCGGTGGAAGGTGATTGCGATATTTGCATTGTCGATGGTGATGTTAGGCGTGTTCCGATTTAATTATATCCCGATAGTAGCTGTGGGCGTAGCGATTGCGACACCATGGAGGCGCGATGCTGCTGTGACGGCAGGCGCGATGCTGGCGGTATGTGCCGCGGTGTGGTGTGTGAATCATTACGTTCTGCTACCGAGTGAGGCTATTGACACGTATATGTCGGGATTGGACGATGGCAGCACAATGAGAGGCAACTATTTCTATGACCATCCGCAACATCGTGCTCACAATGAGATGGTGGGCAACTACTTCGAATATCCCTTGTGGAAAAAGATATTGTGGCTCCCGATCAGTGCCATTACGCAGTTTCTCATTCCATTTCCGTGGGGAATGGAGCGCGATATATCGTTTGGCTACACGCTGGTGTGGGCAAGGATAGCCTATCCGTGGTATCTGATAGGCGGCGTCATCATCTACGGCTTGTGGCAGGCTATACGAAGCAGGAAAGGCTCGGCGGTGCCGGCGAGATGGATTGTGCTCGGAGTGGCGCTGTGGCTCATTCCGGCGTATTTGTTTGCCGGGACGGTATCGCGCTATGCGCTTTGCTTCGTGCCGTTGCTTGTGCCGTTAGCAGTGGATGCAATAGAGCGACATGGGCATCGACGAGCGTTCAAAATATATGCCGGCATCTATGTGGTGGTGCTCGCTGCGACACTCATAGTGTGCTATCACATACAATCAAGTGCCTTATGAAGATAACCGTAATCACAGCCACGCGCAACAACGCCGCGACACTCGAAGCGACAATCCGCTCGATAGCCGAGCAGAGGAATGTCGACGTAGATCATGTGATAGTGGATGGAGCGAGCACCGACGAGTCGGTAGAGATAATAGAGCGGTGGCAGCAGCGACGACCGGAGCATATACGCTACATATCGGAGAGAGACACCGGAGTGTATAGCGCAATCAACAAGGGGATTGCGATGACCAATGGCGACATTATAGGCATATTACACGGCAACGACCGCTTCACATCGGACGACATCCTTGAACAAGTGGCACAAGCCTTTGAGGATGAGGAGGTAAAATATGTGTATGGCGACATACACTACGTCGACCCCAAAACGGGCAAACGCGGCAGAACATATTCGGCAGCAAAATTCACCCCGGAGATGCTCAGCAACGGCATCGCACCGCCCCACCCCACGCTATATATCCGTCGCGAGGTGATGGAGAGTATCGGTCCATATAAAGAGGACTATCTGATAGCAGCCGACTTCGACTTGTTTATCCGCCTGAATTTAGTGGAGAAAATCTATGGCAAATACCTCGGCATAGATATGGTAGAAATGAATTCGGGAGGACTGTCGACGCAACTATACCACCGCATTTTCACCAATAATCGGGAAAAAATGCGAGCATTATGTGAAAATTCTATAAAATTTAGCTTATATTCGATATTAAAGCGGTATCTTTACACTTTGAAACTATAAATATCGAGATTATCAGCAATTCGACCGGACATACAATACTTATCACAGGTGGCTGCGGATTTTTAGGAAGATACCTTACGCATGAGTTTGCCGATTGCGATGTGACGACACTCGGGCTAAAGCCTGAAGACGACATACAATGCGACTTGGCAGAGGCTACACCTACACTGGCGAAGCACTACGACATAGTGGTACACGCCGCCGGCGACATAACCGCCGAGCGAGCCATGAGCGTAAACTATGACGGCACACGACGCATCTGTGAAGCCCTTGAAAAAGACTTACCGCGCGAAATGGTGTATATCTCATCGCTATCGGTCTATGGATTGATCGAAGGAGAAAACATCGACGAGTCGACCCCACTAAAACCCACAACAGAATACGGCATATCAAAACTTAAGGCCGAACAACATCTGACCGAATGGTGTGAAAAGCACTCGGTAAGACTATCGATATTGCGGCCGGCACTCATAGTCGGCACTGGTATGAAAGGAACACTCGGCTCAATGGTGAGAGGCATCAATGCCGGATATTATTTCCATATAAAAGGCAATGAGGCGCGCCGGTCGGTGGTGCACGCATACGATGTGGCTCGTGCAACACGACTGATAGCTCCAATAGGCGGTACATACAACCTGGCCGACGGAGTACATCCGACAGTACACGACTTGGCCGAAGCTATAGCGCACCGCATGGGCGACAAGCGCATCAGCACCCTATCGCAACGAATGGTGAAGATAGCCGCTCGCATAGGCGACATAGTGGGCATAATACCATTTTCAACAGCTCGTCTGTCACAATTGACGCAAACATTGACAGTCAGTACAGCAGCAATAGAGAGCGTGATCGATTGGCAACAGCGCAATGTAGTAGACTTCTTACTAACACACGAATATGACGAAAACGATCTCTGATAAGGTCGCAACATTTGTCACCGCCCTTGGAGCCACGGCAAAAAGCATCATAAAGATGCTGCTACAGTCGCGGCGATGCACAATCTCGCGCAGCAAAGAATGCGACAAGCCACTTATAATCATGGGAAATGGACCATCGCTCAACGACACCATCAGCAAACATAGAGATGCATTGGCAAAATATCCTACATTGGCGGTCAATTTCGCAGCTTGTGCCGAAGTATTCACATCGCTATGCCCACAATATTACGTGCTTGCCGATCCACATTTCTTTTCAGATGCCGATACCGGCAATCTGAAAAGACTGCGCGCAGTCTTAGCGGAGGAAGTAGATTGGGCGATGACCCTCTTAGTGCCACATCGCGAGCGAGCAGCCGCACGGCGACTTATCGGCAATAATCGCTACATCAGTATAGCTACATTCAACCCCGTAGGAGTAGAAGGATTTGAGTGGGTGGAACGAATTGCATATAGTCACGGATGGGGAATGCCACGTCCGCGCAACGTATTGATACCATCGATAATGATAGGCATCCAACTCGGATATAAAGAGATATACATCACCGGAGCCGACCATTCCTGGATGAAAACACTCAGTGTCGACGAGCAGAACCGAGTAGTGTCAATACAACCGCACTTTTACAAAGATGGTGAAGAAGAGAAAACACGTATCAACACTGAATATCACAACTATCCCTTGCATCAGATAGTCCACAGCTTCTATGTAGCATTCAAGGCATATCACACTATAGAAAGATATGCCAGGAGCAAAGGGATTGAGATATATAATGCAACACCGGCATCGTATATCGATGCATTCGAACGCAAACTTCTACCATAGCCAACCTATATAAAACAACTAAGCCGCTCCTCACGGGGCGACTTAGTTATTTTCCTAATAAGAATTCAAATCAAACAAACCTAACACAAAACACATTAATAATCTCGTTCAGTGCATGATACTTATTCAAGCTTTAATACTAACCCTAATTGTTCTAAATATCTTTAATCTTCTTTACTCCTAAAGAATTTCGAAGCGGTTACCTAAGCGGCTCATCAACTTCGATGCTACAAAATTAATACCCCTGTCAAGTTTTTCAAAGAATATTCAACATCGATATAAATAAAGCAGCTGCACATACAACAGCTTTGTCTTTGTATTTCAACCATTTAAGTCGCATTTGAAATTTCTCAAATATAAATCGATTTATGACAAAATCGATTCAAATTTAGTCGCTTTACAATCCACCAAATTTTAGATGCATCTACTTCATGGACTCAAAGGCGATAAATTTGCACAGCTCACCATAGCCGGCTATAAAAAAAATGATTGCTTTGCAATCTACCCTAAGAGGATAGTGACTATTGTCTCTATAGTGGAGATAGAAACTATGGGGAGGGGATAGACGATTAGCGGTATATAGAAAAAAATGAGTGACATCTCACGACGCCACTCACTCTGTAAATTTAATAATCCTAACCTAACATGAATCTTTTTTACCTTAAAAACTGCAACATTAAATATTGTCTAATTTTTACTTATGAGAATAACCTTTCAAAACTATATATGCTTTTACAAACCTTATTTCTTTGTTTCTGATGCAAAATTAATGCGCCGATCTAAGGCTTACAACGATAAGTAGATACGATATAAATAAAATAAGCCTCTAAAATATAGTTAACCAACTATATCACACACAATTAACCAATATAGGCAGCTTCTATAAATATAGACGTAAATCAATCTATTTTTCCGATATTCATTATGTCTGATTCGAATGTTTCTCGCGAAATAGCACGTGATTTGAGCTTGTTGCGGTAGGTATAGATAGTATTGAGGGACAGGTCGAGGAATCGAGCAATCTGTGCACTGTCTTCCAAGCCAAGACGCATGAAAGCCACAATACGCAATTCCGTATTAAGCAAAACACCCTCGGGAAGAGAAATCTGCTTATCAGGCAACAGCAAGCAATTTACATCATCCACAAAAGTAGGATAAGTATGCGTAAACGCCTTATCGAACACCTCGTAGAAAAGGCGGCTTTGTTCAGCCATAATTCTTCCCGACTTGACGTAGGCATATAGCTCATCGACCTGCTTAGCCGCAATCTTACGGCTTGCAAAACGATTAAACTCTTCCATCTTATCCATATATACAGATGTAAGATTGAGGAATTGACTATTATATGCCTCCTTTGCCTTATTAGCCTCGGAAAGGCGAGCCTTGAGCAAGTTAAGCCTCAACATGTCACGACGCAACAATAGCACCACCCCAATAAGAGCAAAGACAGCCACAATCAAGCATACCACAAACCATATGAAAATCTGCCGATTAAGAGCTTCCTTCTCATTATAGGTTTGAGCTATATAGGGCAACGCGAGCGAAGCTTGAAGTGCTCGCATTTTGGCACCGCAAGCCACAGCATTGTTCATCGAGGTAGTCAAATACTTATATGCACGATCGATATCGCCCGTTTCGTAAAGCGCCATTCCAAGCTCCATCAAAGAAGTCTCTTCGAGAGTACCGCTCCAAACATCAGACAGGGCCGACAGTGCCAAATAATACATCTGTTCACGCTTTTTATCGCGCGCCTCATATACCGCGGCAAGGATATTCGCACCACGTGCATACATATTGTCGGTAGGCGGAGCCAATTCGAGCAAATCGTTTAACGTAGCCACCGCGAGAGAAGACTGCTTGTGCATAAACTGAGATTGAGCTTGATGCAACATAGCTATCGGAGATGCCGGATCGAGATATTTGAGTAGAGAATCGTTGTTTTCCAAACCGCGAATAGCATGTTTATTTTGCAAATTGGGAAATTGAGCATAAAACTGCGACAGATAAAAAAACAAACGGCTACCCGTATAATAGTACACCGGCAATAAATGAGGAGGCAACTGCTCCACTCGAAGACTATCAAAAAAATCGACCTCTTCCTTCATGATACCTACGATCGGCATCAGTGACGAAGCGAGCAATTTATAGCGCAACAGATCTACTGAATCCTTTTGAGCGACAGCAAGATAGCGGCCTTCATTATAATAATGGAGAGCCGAGTCGACATTATATACGCGATATTCATCGCCAATCTGCTGATAAAGCACCATCCGCCCGGCGTCATCGGCTCGGTTTGCCACTTCGCAAAGCGAATCAATCAAGGCAACGCGATGATTAATGTAATTATGACGCTCACCAAGCGCCTTATCAAGCGCAGAGAGAGCCTCTTCGAGATTTTCGGGTATGGTGTGAGTTTCAGCCGATATTTGTGTAATACCGATGAACGAAATGAGCAAACAAAGGGATAATTTTTTAAGCATAAAAGGGCAAAAATTAGCAAAAATGCAATTCCGCGGTTAAGATAGCACAAATATACAATATATTTCAGAAACAACAAAAAAGGGCACACTAAAATGAAAAAAGGCTACTCGTCACGAGCAGCCATTAATCCTTTGCAAACCTAACATAAAACACATTTTACTATTATGCACTATTCAGATTGGTTGCAATAATTTCAACAATCTATACTAACCCTAAAAATTATTCCAATAAATATACCAATTTAGCCTTTTTAGTTTCAATGCTGATGCAAAATTAGCCCGACAAAGCCGAGACAGGAAGCACATCTAAATGCGATACAAGGCCACCTTAACTAAATATAAAAATTTAGCACTGATAATCAACGAAATCAGTGCTAAAAATATAAGTAATTATCAAGATATAAATATCGCTATTCGGAGGCCGAGTTTAGAATATCGAGAAGATCACGACGCGAATTTACCCGTATTTCGTTTTGGTCGTAATCGATGATACCACGTGCTTTCATCACATTGAGAGAGGCAATAAACGATGTGCGTTGCACCCCAAAGAGCGAATAAAGGTCACGTTGCCGACATTCAAGGGCAATATCCTCGCCACCACTCTGAGTGAGAGCGACAATCCAAAAGGCAATGCGCTCCTCAAGGCTGCCGGAGGTAAGCGCCAAGACCCCATCGACCGATTTTTGCGCCTTTTTAGAGAGAATATTCATAAAATTGTACATAAATATATCGTCGGAGTTGAGAATACGCATATAGTCGGCCTTTGAAATCTGAAGAATACCGACAGGCTCTATTGCCACAGCAGTGCAGGGATATTGAGTAGCCTTACCGAAGAGAAATTCGGGGGCAATGACATCGGGAGCAACGATGGTCTGCGACACCTTAAAGCGACCATTGGCATTGGCAATCGAGAGGCGCGCCTTGCCGGAGATGACAAATTTGATGTGAGTGCAATTCTCTCCAGCTGAAAGTATCGTCTCGCCGGGCAGATATTTAAGGAAGTGAAAACGCGCCATCCCCACAATCTCGGAGATTTTATCATGATTGACACCGCTAAACAACGGCAAACGCATCAAAATGTCGTACATACTATCCATAGACAGATTGTAAATTATTATGTTTGATATTCTTACTATTAATTACGTGAACAAATCAGCAGAGCAATAGTTCGCTATATCCCGCCGTGACGCGCCTTAACCCAAAGTTGCATCGAGTTGATGGTATTCTGCCACGCCACATAAGCGGCAGGTCCTACTGATGCAATAGGATTTAAGTATGTGAGAGCCATCCAGATAGCCAACACCGTATTTTTTTGTCCGAGACCTTGCGCTCCGGATATTTTGTCTCCATAATGGTGACCGATGCGACGACCGATATAGAATTGAAAAACACAGACTACACCGGCAGCGAGAGCGATGACAATCATTTCAGGAATCTCGCTTGCAGGTTCAGAAATGACAAAACTCACAGCTCGACCTACCACAATAAAAAGAGCTATCGCCCAAATATAGAACGACAATCCTTGATGACTGCCAATGGCGTGGTGAACCTTCGGGATGAAGCGGCGGAGCAATAGTGCTATGAGAAGCGGAGCCACAATAAGCGGAGCCACCTTTTGGCAAATAGTCAGCGACGAAGTCACAAAATCAACAGAGCTATCGGGCATCATCATCGTGAACAATGCAGGCGCCAAAAGAGCGACTACGATGTTGGACAGCAACGAATATGTGACGATGAGAGCCACGCTACCGCCAAGCATACCGGTCACAACCGGTGCAGCCGTAGCCGTAGGGCAAAACAGGCAGATAAAAGCACCTTGCGCCACATCGTGACTCAGTGGACGCAGCAAAAAATAGACCACCACAGCGCCCAACACTTGGACTGCCAACAAAAGCCAATGGAAACGCCCCACGCGGAAATCGCGAGGTTCAACGCGGCAAAACGTCACCAAAAGCATCACGAAAATCAGCCACGGAGCCACCCACGCAATTCGGTCGATAAAATCGTGGAACAAAACACCGCCGACCATCGAAATCGGGAGCATCCACGGCTTGATACGCTGTCGGAAATTAGAAAAATTCATAGCGACAAAGATACAACAAATTCACCAAACAAACCTCATATTTGCATCAGAGCGATAAAGTCGCAAAATTCTTGCAGTTAATTAGCCGGAACTTCGTATCTTTGCAGAGTCATAACCAAAGAAGATGCGCTTAGGCATACCAAAATTCATAGTATCACTGATTGCGACGATGATAGCCCTGCCGACCACAGCCCAAGAGGTGGATATGTGGTTGGACTCTGTGTTTCAAGTAAAAGAGGTAATCGTGGTGGAAAACCGACGCAAAGAGATAATACCGGCACAGCGTCTTGAGGCTGAGCAACTGCAAAGTCTCAACTCCCAGTCGGTAGCGGATGCGTTGCGCTATTTTTCGGGAATACAGGTTAAAGACTTTGGGGGTATCGGAGGAATAAAGACCGTCAACATTCGCTCGATGGGTTCGCACCACACCGGAGTGTTTTACGATGGTATCCAACTGGGCAACGCGCAAAACGGCCAGATAGACCTCGGGCGCTATTCGCTCGACAATATCGAAGAAATTTCGCTTTATAATGGGCAAAAAAGTTCTATCTTCCAATCAGCCAAAGACTTCGGCACTGCCGGGTCGATATATATCCGCACCAAGCGTCCTCGTTTCAAGGAGGGAGAGCGGCGACATATCGTGGCACAGCTGAAATCGGGCAGTTTCGGGCTGATAAATCCGGCGGTGACGTGGGAGCAACGGCTGTCGCGCACACTCAACCTGTCGACCTCGGTAGGCTACACATACGCCGATGGGAAGTATGATTTCAGATACCGACGGCTGAACACCGACGGCTCAGTGGCATACGACACCACTGCCACTCGTCAGAATACCGACATATCGGCTCTGCGAGCCGAGACCTCTCTGTTTGGCTACCTACCATCGGGAACATGGACTGCCAAAGCCTATTATTACGACTCGGAGCGCGGAATACCGGGGGCGATCGTAAACAATGTGTTTCGCAACGGCGAGCGTCAGTGGGATCGCAATGTGATGGTGCAAGGCACGTTTGAGAACCTCTTCACCAACAACTATCAGCTACGCATCAACGCAAAATATGCCTACGACTATCTGCGATTTCTGCGCGACGACGCCAAAGAGCTGTATGTCGACAACAGGTATCACCAACACGAAGCCTATCTGTCGGCTGCCAATCTGTTTCGCATCGCGCCGTGGTGGGATGTGTCGGTGTCGGCCGACTTTCAGTGGAACAAGCTCACGTCGGACATGGCCGACTTCCTCTACCCCATCCGTCTGACCGAGATGGTGGCAGTGGCTACGGCGGTACGCGGCTACGGGGTGTCGGCACAAGCTTCGCTATTAGGTACATTCCTACAAGACCGTGCCGGAAATGCGTCGACCGGTGGGAGAAAGAACGAGGCGCGAGAGGAGTTTTCGCCGGCGGTGTTTGTAGACTGGAAGCCATCGAGCAAGCTCGACTGGCACATAAATGGTTTTGTGAAGCGCTCGTTCCGCATGCCCACACTCAACGACTTATACTATACCGAGATAGGCAACAAAGAGCTGTCGCCGGAGTTTACCTACCAATATAGCTTCGGCTCGTATATCGTAAAAAGCAGAGAGAGTGGATTGCTCCGTCGCGTCCGCCTGCAAGCCGATGCGTATTTCAACAAAGTGACCGACAAAATCATTGCATACCCATCGGGGCAGCAATTCCGCTGGACAATGCTTAATCTCGGCATCGTGGAGATACTCGGAGTGGATGTTGCAGCCGAGGCCGACTTCAGAGTCGCCGCCGTAGACTTCGGAGTAAGGCTGAACTATACCTATCAGAAGGCTCGCGACTTCACCGACCGCAACGACTCCTACTACGGCGACCAAATACCCTACATTCCGCTACATTCGGGTTCGGTGGCAGCACATGGAAGTTGGAGAGGATGGGAGTTGAACTACAGCTTTATCTACACCGGTGAGCGCTACAATGCGCAAGAGAATATTCCAAGGAACTATGAGCAGCCGTGGTATACCCACGATGCTTCGCTATACTACAATTTCTCGCTACTGAGCCACGAGATGCGCGCCGGCTTGGAGCTGAACAACATTTTTGACCAAGACTATGAGGTAATCTTGAATTACCCTATGCCGGGTCGCAACTTCAAAGTATCACTAAAAGCTACATTGTAAATGAAATCGTATCGCACAATCATCATGTCGGCAATCGGAGCGTTGCTTTTCACCGTCACAGCATGTTCGTCGGACAGCGACAGCGAGCCCACACCACCGCCGACACCGACACCTACCCCCACTCCATCGCAACCGGACTATAGCGGGAAGTTGGTAGAGGTGGAAGTAATAGGCTACAATCCCACACCGGGGCAGTTCATCAACGAGATACCCGAATATGAAGCCGGCGACACTCAGGCTACGATTAACGCCAAAGCCGAGGAGGCACTCAATGCCGGCGATATGGTGTCGCTTGGCGCTTTCGGAGGGAGTATCACTCTAAGGCTCAAACAGTCTATCGAAAACAAAGCCGACGCGCGCGATTTCCGCGTAAGAGGCAACGCCTACTACACCTCAGCAGAAGACGCCACTCCTCTATTAGGCAACTCCGAGCCCGGAATCATAGCCGTGAGCAGAGACGACAATGGCAACGGTGAAGCCGACGATGCGTGGTATATAATCGAGGGAAGCGAAACAGCCACACTCTATACCCTCACCTACGAACTGCTGCATATCGACGGCTCGACGCCCGACTATGAGATAGGTTGGAGCGATGAGATGGGAAATTCCGGCACGATGCCCATACTCAGTGAAATTCACTCTCAATCGTACTATCCGCAGTGGCTTTCCAATTCTTGCATGACAGTGACAGCCTATCGCTTGCCCGACAACGGATATCTCAACAACGAGACCGGCAACTATGAGCAATACAGCTACGAATATGGCTATGCCGACTGCCATCCCAACGACACGGAAGCATCGTGTATCGACATCGATTGGGCTGTGGATGAGACCGGCAGAAAGGTAAATCTCAGCCGTATAGATTTCATACGCATCCACACCGGAGTGTTCCAATTCAATGGAGGTCTCGGCGAATGCTCAACCGAAGTGGCCGGAATAGAAACGCTACACAAATAAGCCCATTATATGCTCCGACAATTGCCATATCTGATAATCGCGACACTGATAGCGCTCACGTCAAGCAGTTGCCGTGAGGATGTGTATGTTTTTCCCTCGGAATCAAGTGGCATAGATGAGCCACGGCAGAGCGGCGTAGAAGGGTTCTATCTGCTCAACGAGGGGAATATGGGATCGAACAAAGCCTCACTCGACTATTTCGACGAAACCACCGGCACATACACACGCGACATCTATGCCGAGCGCAATCCGGATGTGGTGAAGGAACTTGGCGATGTGGGCAACGACATCTATATCTACGGGTCGAAACTATATGCTCTTATCAACTGCTCTCACAAGGTAGAGGTGATGGAAGCCGCGACAGCACGGCGCGTAGCAAAGATAGATATTGCCAACTGCCGCTATGCCATAGGCGATGGGGGGTATCTGTATGTGTCGTCGTATGTCACCCCGACGCGCAATGACCCGAAAGCACCGCGAGGGGCTGTGTATCGCATCGATACGCTCTCGCTCAAGGTAATCGACCATGTAGAGGTGGGGTATCAACCAGAGGAGATGGCTATCGTGGACGGAAAGCTGTATGTGGCCAATTCGGGAGGGTATCGCAAGCCTAACTACGACAGAACGCTGTCGGTAGTAGACCTGCAAACGTTTAGCACCATCGGCGAAATAGATGTGGCTGTCAATCTGCATCATGTGCGTAGCGACCGACGCGGACTGCTCTATGTCAGCTCGCGTGGCAACAATGCCTCCATCCCATCGCGCCTATATGTGGTAGACCCAAAGGCAGAAAAGGTAGTCGACGAGATTGATCTTCCGGTGACCAACCTATGGCTACATGGCGACTCCGCATATATCTATGCCACCGAGCAAGGCCGGAAGAGCTACGCAATACTGAACCTCAACACACGTTCGATTGTCGACAATTCCATCATAAAAG
This sequence comes from uncultured Muribaculum sp., assembly GCA_964637445.1. Classification (GTDB taxonomy): domain Bacteria; phylum Bacteroidota; class Bacteroidia; order Bacteroidales; family Muribaculaceae; genus M3. The sequence goes on along the minus strand of CAZWWS010000018.1, from coordinate 20,699 downwards.
ATGGCACGGAGGCTGAGATAAAACTGCCGATACTCATCGCCGTACACCCCACGACGCGCGAAATCTACATAGCCGATGCTCGCAACTATGTCACTTCGGGGCGTCTACACTGCTACTCCCCCGACGGCATAAGACGCTGGACGCAGACCACCGGAGAGATTCCCGCCCATATTGTGTTCAGATAGATATCAGAAAAGCAATCTTGCTTTTTATCCAAAAATACCCCGGCGAGTTATTGCCGGGGTGAATGATGGGGATGTAAGGTGGGCTATATATTTGCTTTAGATTGTTTATCGACGAGCCATGGAATACGGATATGGCGGTAGACGCGGAGGCTTCGCTTCATTTGCTTGCGAATGGTGCTCCATTTGGGGTGAATAGCCGATGGGCGAATGGTGCCCGATGACACAACCAAAAGCATGGCTATCAACACTATTGCAGCCATAAGCAGCCAGCCGTAGACTTCTTTTATACTGACTATCAGTGCTTGATGTTGCACGATTCCATAGAGTTGGGACATCGGCAGCAACGAGGCTTTGACGTTGGTAGCCACCATCTCTGCTCCTATGAGCATGGCATTTTTCGCCATGATGTGTTGGAACAATTCTCCAATCAGAGCCGGACCAAG
>CAZWWS010000018.1:0-19971 GCA_964637445.1 uncultured Muribaculum sp. | reverse complement strand
TGGCATTTTTCGCCATGATGTGTTGGAACAATTCTCCAATCAGAGCCGGACCAAGCACACAGCCTATGACAGCACTACAAAATCCGTTGACCGAGATACATTGCCCGTAGAATGGGAATGGTAATCCGGCGTCCAACAGAGAAGTAAGGAACGCCACTGAAACAATCACCAATCCGGCACCGCGACAAAACAATGGGAGTCCGAGCATCTCTTTGGGCAGATTGTAGTCGATGAAGAAATAGAAATAGGCGAGGTAAATACCAATGAGACAAAAGCCTAATATGGTCATCGTCTTGTATTGCCAGCGCAGACGAGCGAAGAATATGTAGAGAAAGCCACAACCGCAGATGACCCCTGCCCACACATACCAGTTCAGCGAAATCAGATTGAGAGAATCATATCCGAGAATTTCGGCTGCATAGGCGTGTTCACACACGTGTTCGGGGGCAATAAGCACGTAGGCCGCCATGTAGAGAATGGTAACTTTAATCACGCGGCGGTTGGTCAACACAAGTGGTGACATGTAGGGATGTCGCAAAAAGGTCATTCGCCAGATATTCAGAGCCAAAGCCACCAATCCGAGCAGTGTGGCACCTTGAATATAGTCGGAGTCGTACCAATCGTAGTGGTCGCCGTAGACACACACGAATGTGAGGCAGAACAGGAATATCGCCCATAGCAGCGAGCCAAACCAATCGATACCGAAAAGCGGCAATTTGGGCATACTGCGATGGTGATGCACGAGAAGACAGACCGCGACGAAAACCACGCACAGAAGTCCGATCATAAGCCAGTGCATATATTCCCAGCCATAGAAATATTCGACGTAGACAGTGGTCAATCCGGTGAGTTGAATAGCTCCTTCGACAAGCAAGTAGATATAGGAAAGCCACACAGCCATGTCGCGTTTAGGGGTTATCCACAACTGAATGGTAGAGTTGCACATCAGCGTAGCCCACATTCTGAACCAACCGGCCAGAAAACTTGCAGCCACCAATACCGGAAACGAATCGGTGGTGATGATGACAAGATTGCAAAGGATAATCACCAAACAGCAGGTTTTCAGACTCGCGCGCAGGGAGAATCGGAATTTTAGTCGGAACATCACTGTAAAGTTCAAACTAAGCCCGATAAGCGACGCATATCCCGCCATCATGACATCTTCCTGCATCAAAGCCGTGTCGCCTACGATGTGTGTTGTCGCCGCCAAATAGACCCCACCCGATAGCTGAATGATGATGACAAAGATGATGAACAGCCACGGCTTCAGCACCCGAGGGACACGATTGGTGACGTCGGGCACATCAAAACGCTGTTTTTTATTGTTTACAGAATTCATTCAAAAACCGGGACTTAATAGTTGACTTCACACTCCACGTTCATGCCTGCACGGAGCAACGCCATGTCTTCGGGGGTGTTTTCATTGGTAAACTTTATTCTTACCGGAATGCGTTGTTGTACTTTCACGAAATTGCCTGCTGAGTTGTCTTGCGGAAGCAACGACATTTTTGCTCCGGTGGCCTTTGAGATGCTTTCCACAACGCCTTTGTATGTGACATCTTCGAGGGCGTCGACTTTGATTTCCACCGGCATTCCGACACGGATATTACCGATTTGCTTTTCTTTGTAGTTGGCAATCACCCAAATATCTGCGTCGTCAACAACTTCTACAAGCACTTGTCCGGGTTGCACAAGCTGTCCCACTTGGATGTCTTTTCGTGTGGTAAAACCATCACACGGAGCAGTTATAATGGTGTATGATAGGTTGATGTTGGCCAGATCCAATGCAGCCTTTGCCACTTCGATACCGGCATCGTTTTGGCTCAATCGTTGAGTCTGCTCAGAGCGAACGAGCGAGGTGGATTGGCGTTGACGACATAGCATCTGATAACGTGCTTTCTGTGATTCGTAGGCAGTCTTGACGCGGTCGTATTGTTGTTGTGTTACAGCCTCTTGCGACAACAGATTTTCATAGCGACGGAAGTCTTTTTCGGCATTTTCGAGCAAGATGCGAGCCTCTTCGATAGTGGCATCGTTTACAGAGATATTATTGTCGGTAGTGGCGATAGTAGTACCCATGGCCGCTTTGCCTACAAGAGCATTTTGATAATCGGCCTCGGCTTGCGCCACACGAAGACGAAATTCGGCATCTTCAATAATAACCAGTGTATCGCCTTTTTTGACCTTTGTGTACTCGTCAAAACGAATTTCTTTGATGAAACCTTGGATGCGGCTGTTGACCGGCACCAACTGCTGATCGACTTGAGCATTGTCTGTGTACTCTACATCGCCGAAGTGAACGAATTTAGATGCAACCCAGATGATTGCAATGATGAAAATTACGATAACTAATATTCCTGATGTAATGCGTTTTACTTTCTTTTTCATAAAGTTCCGGATGTGTGATGAAGTTTATAATAATAATAGATGATGTTGATTTGTGCATTTACCAATTGCTGCTCGGCGGCCAACTTGCTGTTTGCAGCGTCGAGCATATCGGTGATGAGAGCTATATCGTTGCGATAGCGATTGTAGATTACGTCGTAGTTTTGGTGGGCAAGTTCCACGCTTTTCTGCTGAGTCTGCAACTCGCTGTAGGCTTCGACATATTTGGTGTAGTCGGCATTAACGGCAAGGCTTATTTGTTCACCGGCGGCCGAGTATTCCTCTCTTGCACGACGAGTGGCGATGCGACTTTGACTACGCGCTTTGTTGGTTTTAAAAAGCGACGAAAGATTGTAGCTCACCCCTACACCGACATACCAATAGTTGAAGTTGCGGTCGATTGGCGGCACTTCGATAGTAATAGGACCATCCATCTTGTAGCCGGCAAAAAGAGCGATGTGAGGCAAGCGGTCGGCATTGACCAATTTCTCTTTGGCTTCGTTGATGCGCACGCCGATTTCGGCACATTTCAACGACGGCGAATTTGCAAGCGCATTGTCGGTCCAATAGCCCACTCCGCTCGATGGCAAAACACGGTTGACAATGGTAGTGTCGGGGAGAACTTCGACTCCGGCAGGCAAGCCGAGAGTGGTGGTAAGATTGGTGTTGAGGATGGAAATGCCATTGTCGATTTGAGTCAACGAAAGCTTCAGATTGGACAGCATAAGCTCATAGCGAGTGATGTCGTTTTTCAGCACAACACCCTCACTTTGCTTTGCTTTCATCTCCTTGATAACCTCCATCGTCTGCTCGATGTTTTTCTCAAATACGCTCTTCAAATTGCGGTATTTGTAGAGATCCAGATAGTAGCCAAGGACGATGAAGCGCACAGAATTGCGAGTAGCTTCATACTCTTGCACGGCCATTTGTTGCTGCAACTCTGCCATTTTCACACCATTGGTGATAGCACCACCGGCATAGACCACTTGAGACGCTTCCAAAGCAAAATTATTACCGAAGTGGGGCATTGGGGCTGACTGATAATCGCTGAAATCGCGATCGGTGGTGAAGCCGTTGCCAAGATAACTGAATGATAGCGACGCATTAATGTCGGGCAATTTATTGGCGTTGGCCACTCTGACGCCCTCTTCGGCTTCGGTAATGCCGCTCTGTAGCGGACGAAGTTGCTTGCTGTTTTCGTCGGCAAGCCTGAACATCTCCTCGATGCCCATTCTGATGCAGCCGTCGACCGTCGCCTGAGCAACTGCCGACCGACTGCCGCATAGTGCCACACATAGCAACACTATGAGCAATTTGTAATTGTTCATTAAAAAGGAATTATTGAATTATGATTAGTTTTATAATCGAATCTGCCTGACAATTTGCCAATGTCACCGCAATTGTCGCATCCCCCCAAAAAAGGGAAATCTAACTATGTGAATTATAGGCAACCAGTCGAGATAGACTGTGTGCTTTTCCATTTTTCTTTACAACAATGAGGGGGCATATTGCCCATCGGATTCAGTGAATTTATTTCGGTTTTCTTCATTAATCTATATAGAACTGTATGCTCTATTCGGCTGCAAAATTACAAAAAATATTCCATACCGACCAAATCCGAAGCAAAATCGACAAATCGCGAGGTATGCAATATTACTGATTTTTCTTCAATCAACAAAGTCTACTGCATAAAAAATATACTATTTTATGCAATACAGAGTAATTATTGCACAAAAACGCTCTTGTTTTTCGTTTTTGCTTCACAAAAGAAAGATATGATGTTTTCTTTTTTCAGGGTAAGACACGTCGACACGCCGGGTGCTCGGGGCAACCGACGTGTCGATTGGTCTAATTTATTTTTACGCTATTCTATTTTGCGGCTTTGTATTGCTCGTAGTGAACTACCATATCGTCGATGGAGATGCCAAGCATATCCATCTGCTCGAAGACCTCGTGGAGCGTAGAGTCGAAAAACTCGCGCTGCCGGAGCTTCATCACCTTTTCGGGGGCATCGGCCGACAGGAAAAATCCCAACCCGCGACGCGGATATATTACATCCTCGGCTTGGAGGTATTCGTAGGCTTTGAGTACTGTGTGAGAATTGACCGCCAACTGCACCGCCAGCTCTCGCACGGAGGGTATGCGGCTGTCGCCGAGCCACTTTCCGGTGAGAATATTTCCGTAGCAGAAGTCGGCAATCTGCTGATATATAGGTTTATTCGCTTTAAAGTCCATGAGAAGTGTCAGATTTGAATGTTTTTCAATTTACGGTATATCAATACGAGCATCACGATGAAAGCTATGGCACAAGCCACTCCCATCCATTCGAGAAATACAGACATCGTCTGAGAGACGTGGCTTACAATCTCATCCGAGTCGGTGATAGGATCTTTGCCGGCAACAGCATCGTTGAATCCCTGTCGAAATGCCAGAATCATGCCCCAAACGCCACCAAGAACGCCGTTTATAACGAGTACAGCGGCCGAGGTGAGCATCGACATCAAGGCTCTATTGGTCTTAAAATGGAGAGCACCCCACAGGCATAGTGCAGCCGGCAACAATTCGATGAAACGTGTTGTGACAACTATATGACCCAAATTCGGAAGTTTGTGGTACATCGAAATATAGAATTCGTATTCGGGAGTGAGCCACATCACCAAACCTGAGAGCGCATATATCAATCCGTAGACAAGAATCGGAATCACTACGAAGAAATATCCGACCAGCACCGTCCACTTTTCGGCAGCGGTGACCGGTAGCTGAGTGAGCACTACGCGGTCGTCGTGGCGACAGAGAATGAGAGGCGCCCAATAGAGCATGAAACTTGAAGCGCCCATTATCGCAACTGAAGCCTCAGCCATCACATCGCCCATAAATTGGCAAGCATAGACAATGAGGAACATCGCCGCTATCGCCGCGGGATACAATATAATCTGCTTGCGAAGCGTAGGGAGGTAGTAATCAACCACCAACCCTACTCGCTTCCAAGAGAATCCTTTTTTCTGAATATCAATCATCATTATATTATTCATTTCAGAGTGGGTCTACAGCAAATGTCAGCACTGATAAGTCTTGATGCGTCGGTAGCTCAACCACACCATAAAGATAGTGAAAAGAATCGAGAATACACCGATACCTATCATAAAAGGTTCCATGTTTGCAGCAATATTCGACATCAAGCTATCGGCAAAAGCATCTCCGCTAAGTTCAGCTCCGCTCGCTGCCGATTCAAGAACCATCTTCACTGCAAAGATAGCTGCATACACAGCACCTGCAACACCGATAGCAACGAGCGCACCGCCCGAAACGAGGAGCGACTTAAATGTGCGGTTTTCTTTGAAGTAGATCACCGACCAGAAGCAGAGAGCCGTAGGGATAAGGTCGTCGAGCTGTCCTAAGACAAACACGTCGCCGATAGTCTTGCGAACGACCTCTACGGGGCTAAGAATAAATTCATATTGAGGAGTGAGCCACTGAGTCAAGCCGATGAGAGCAAGTTCCACTCCATAGATAAGCACCGGAATTGCTACGAAGAAATACAGCGCGAGAAACACAATCTTTTCGGCAGCTGTGGCCGGAAGCATCGAGGTGATCATGCGGCTATCGCGACGAGCGATAACAATCGGAGCCCAATAGAACATAAACGAGAATGGCGCGATAAAGGTAACTCCAATCGGGGCAAGCCAATCGACCAACTGACACAGATAGCCCAATGTGTACAATATTACCACTACGATAGGATACCAAATCATTTGCTTCTTAATGAGAGGATAGTAATAAGCAGCTACCATCTGCAAACGCGCCCAAGAGAAAGAGCTATTTTGTTGTTTCATTGTCATTTCCATATTAGTCAAAGTGTTAACAGGTGATCGACTGCTTATTTACCATTGAGTTGAGCCAACAGACTTTCGGAGCATTCGCTACGCAGACCGGTGTAGAGCAACGTGAAGTTGACATTTGTTTCTATGCCATCGTTGTTGGCTACAATAGCATGGTAGCCCGCCACATCTTGTTCTCGATAGAGCGCACTGTCAGGGCACTCTGCGCTATCAACAAACGCAACACGCTCTGTAATCTGCCAAATCGGCATAGCGAGAACAAGATTAGACTTATGAAGCACAACGACGCCTTCAAAAAGATTTTGAAGATCCCACACCGTATGGGTGGAGATAACGACCGTTTGGTCTTCAGAGATACAGCGGGCCAAAATCGTCTGCAAAGCCTTTTTCGAGTCGATATCCAACCCGTTGGCAGGTTCGTCGAGAAGGAGTACAGGCGTTTGGAGAGCCAAAGCGTAGGCTATATTGGTTTTCTTTCGGTTACCCAAGGAGAGCGACTTGAGAGGTTCGTCGCCGGTAAGACCGAAATCTTTGAGGTTTTCATTGAGCACATCGGCGCTGAATGTGGGATAGAACGGCGAATGGAACTTAGCGAAATCGTTGATGGTCTTAGCACCAAACTGCATATCTTCTGGGAGGAAGAATACGCTTGCCATCGCACGAGGCGAGCGAGAAGCCATCACTTCATCATCGATAAGACATGAGCCTGATTGCGGCTTCAGCAGCCCTGCCATTATGTGCAGAATGGTTGTCTTGCCGGCTCCATTTTCGCCGAGGAGGAGGTGGATACCTTTATCGAGCTGAGTCGATACGTTGGAGAGAGCTTCGGTGCCCTTTCGGTAGCTGAAAGTTACGTTGTCGAGAGTTATCATATCTACTGTCGATTAATCTGTTTCTATATTCTATAATTTCTATAATTCTATTGTTCAATTTATTTTACCGGCTCTACGGTGAAACCTTCGGCACGGAGCAATGCAATCACACCCTTGTCGCCGGGGAGGTGTCCGGCACCTACACATACCATGAGTGCTTGCTGAGACATGAGAGTTTTCAATTGACCGATCCAGTTGGCATTGCGGCTGAAAATAAGCTTGTCGAGTTCTTCTTCGTCAGAGCCCATCTCTTCGTCGGTCATCAAAGTCCATAGAGCATCGAGGTCTTGATTGCGGTAAGCCTGAGCGAGCTTGTGAGCAAATTCATAGTAAAGGGCATCTTTCTCAGCCGATTCGAGCAAAGTTTCAGCTTGCTCGGTGAGAGGAGTACCGAAGAGCATTTCGAGCTGAAAGTCAACCGTTTCAAGTCCATTGAAAGGCTTGCCAAGCTCGGCGCCGCGAGTCTGTACATACATATCGAGTTGCTTAGTGGGGTCGAAACCGGGAAATGCCTGCATTGATTGCAACATAGCGAGCTGAGTCGACACGATGGCGGGCTTGAGAGGATTCATCTGCTGGAGAGTAGCCATGCCGTTGGTGTACTTGCGGATTACGCTATCCACTTTAGCATACTCTTCGGGGGTGAAAAGCACGTTGAGTGTGCTGTCGGCAGGCGCCATTGCCATCGCCATAATCTTTTGCTGAGCTTCCTGACCTTGCATTTCACTTTGCTTCACTTCGCCATAGATAGCGTCGCAATTGTTGAGAGCATCTTCAAAGCCGGCAATCGAGTCGAGCATCGAGATAGGAGCTACGTGGTGAGTACCCATGAGGTAAGAGGGCTTTTCGAGACCATTGCCTGAAACCTTCCAAAGGAGTTGTGCATTAGATGCAAATGCTATTAAGATAGCTACGAGAGAGAAAATCGCTTTTTTCATTGTTTTGTCTGTTTTATTGTTTTTGTTATTAATTTCGTTATTTTCGTGTCAGCGTTTTGGCGTAGTACCTTACTAATACACTGCAAAGGTACAACACCATTTTCATATCAACCAAATTTTTTGGCAACTTTTTTTCAAAAAAATTCAACTCAAAACCATAACAAACTACCATTCAGAGGATTAAATATAGGGGAAATTTTTATTTTTTTGACCAAAAACTTTTTATATTACCATTACGTTATATAATTATGAAGCAAAAAAGCATTGTTGCGGTGTTGGCGTTAGTGTTGCACACCGGTGTATCAGCCCACAATATAGAGAAACTTTTGGCCGGCATAGCGCAGCTGCCGGCTGAGAATGTCACAGCAAGCTACACTATGCAGATGCCATTGATGGATGAGGATGTAGAGTACATGCTGACTTTTGCAGGCGACTCGATCACCGCTACCCCGCTCAACGGTATGCCGGCGAAGACTCAGGCCATCTCCGACTCGCCATTTGCAGCATTTCATCCTGCCAAGATTGCATCGACGATAAAAGACAAAGGACGCGGCAAAGGGCACGAGATCACCCACAGCGAGAGCGATGGGATGGTAACCATAGTGATAGTCAACAACCCTGCATCGCTGACCGAACAGACTATAACCATCAACTACAATATAAATAGATGAATACCCTACATTTCAAAGGCATCGAGTGCCACACATCAGGAATACTTCCGGTGGTAGGGAAACGAGCTCCATCGTTTCTGCTCACCGACACTACTCTTAACAAGATCAACGACAAGCAATATCGTGGCAAGCGCACAGTGCTTAACATCTTTCCGAGCTTGGACACTGACGTGTGTGCCATGAGTGTGCGTCGCTTCAATGCTGAGGCGGCAGGATTGGAGAACACGCAAGTGATATGCGTGTCGATGGATCTGCCGTTTGCCGCACAGCGGTTTTGCTCGACCAACGGCATCGACAATCTCATAGTGACATCAGCGTTCCGCAGCCCGACGTTCGGACGCCGATATGGCGTGGCTCTCAGCGATGGACCGCTTCGCGGACTGTTGGCACGTGCCGTGGTGGTGATCGACGAGGCTTTCCATGTGCTGCACGTGGAATTGGTGGATGAAATCACCAAAGAACCCGACTACGCAGCAGCCATCAAAGCCCTCAACACCAAGGCGTGACAGGCAGATAAGTCGCGCAAAGTGGAGTAAGAAGCTGCAAGATTTGGAAGATTGGGAAATTTGGTGTAATTTTACATGGGAACATCTATAAATTCCCCGGATTAATAAAACTCAAGACAAGGGAAACATTCCTATTGAGCGCTTTATGATTTTTCTTGGCATCTTTTTGTCTTTGTCTCAATCACATAGCCCGCTATGCTCTTTCGACAAAAATCAAAAATTTGCTCAAAGAAAAATTCATAAATCTTCTCAATGTAATTTATAGAAGTCCCCATTACCAAATGATACCTAAACAACTATGGAAATATTGCTACCTCCACAACGCGACGGCAAGCAGATAAAAGTACCTGCAAATACTCGCCAGCTCACCATAATAGGCGCCAATGGGTCGGGAAAGACACGATTTACCGACCACCTCATCGGCTCGTTGGGCGATAAAGCCTACCGCATATCGGCATTGTCGGCTCTCTACGGATGCCGACCGGCAGAGCAAAAAGCGGGCAGCATCGACGCTCTTTACTCCGAAGCGTCGGCGTCGCCGGCATTTCTCCACAATGAGGCGTCGACCACGTTTGAGCGACTGTTTGCACTGCTGCTCAACGAGGAGATAGCCAACCTTGTGGAATACAAGATGCGAATTGCCACCGAGCCGGAGGCGAAGCCCGACAGCACGAAACTCGATGCGGTGGTGGCGCAGTGGCAGCAGATATTTCCGGGCAATCATGTGATGAGACAGGGCGGACGACTGCTGTTCAAGCGCGACGACACTTGCGACGACGCCTACTCGCAAGTGAGACTATCCGACGGCGAAAAGACGGTGCTCTACTACCTCGGAGCGGTGCTGTATGCGCCTTGCAATGCGGTGGTGTTTGTGGACAATCCCGGCATATTTCTTCACCCCTCGATCATCCACTCGCTGTGGGACACTATCGAGGAAATGAGGCAAGATTGTACATTTATATACACCACTCACGACTTGGACTTCGCATCTACACGCACGGCCAACCGCATAGTGTGGGTGCGACGTTACGATGCCGGCACCTCGACGTGGGACTACGACTTTCTGCCGGCCAACAGCGGACTATCCGACGACATCTACATGGAGATAATAGGTGCTCGCAAACCGGTACTGTTTATCGAAGGCGACAGCACCCACTCCATCGACGCCAAGTTGTATCCGCTGATATTCACCGACTACACGGTGAAGTCGCTCGGCAGCTGCAACAAGGTGATCGAGGCCACTCGCACATTCAACGACCTCAACACATTTCACCACCTCGACAGCCACGGCATCGTGGATCGCGATCGCCGCGACGATGGAGAGGTGAAATATCTGCGCGAGAAGAAGATATTCGTGCCAAACGTGGCTGAGATAGAAAATATCCTGATGCTCGAAGAGGTGGTGCGCACGGTGGCTCATCGCCACGGTGTGAACGAGGCCGAAGCTGCTCGCAAGGTGAAGAGCGCAGTGATAGCACAGTTTAAGGGCGACCTGCGACAGCAAGCGCTGCTCCACACGCGCCACCGAGTGAAACGTACGATGGAATATCGCATCGACGGACGATTTACCAACATCAATATGCTCGAAGACCACATGGTCGACTTGGTGAACGAGATAAATCCGCGAGGGCTGTATGAGAGTTTCTGCCGCGAATTTCACGGATACGTAGACCGGGGCGACTATCAGTCGGTGCTGCGCGTCTACAATCAGAAGTCGATGATCGTGTCGAGCAACGTGGCAGGGACGTGCGGAGTGCGCGGCGGTAAAGACGACTACATAAAGGCGGTGCTGAACATTCTGAAGGAGAACGGACGCGACGCAGCGCGAATGCGCCGTGCCATCAAGCAGTGTTTCGGCATCGACGACAACAATAATCAACAAGGAGCTAAACAGCAATGATAAAAGCATGGATCGAAGCGATGCGACTGCGCACGCTTCCTGTATCGATGGCGGGAGTGATTACCGCTGTGGCGTTTAATGTGATGACCGGCACATTCAGTTGTTGGAAAGCAGCATTGTGCATGGCTTTTGCCGTATTGGCACAGATAGCCTCGAATTTTGCCAACGAATACTACGACTACAGAGCCGGACTCGACCGAAAGGGTCGCGAGGGTCCGCGTCGGGGAGTGACCGAAGGCGACATCACTCCGCAAGCGATGAAATGGGCCACATACGGCACTCTCGCGGCGGCGTGTGCCATCGGGTTGGCGATAGCTCTGACAGCCGGATGGTGGCTCATCCCGGTGGGTGTGCTTATCGCCATTGGCGTAGTGGCCTACAGCACCGGCCCTTATCCACTGTCGCACCACGGGCTCGGCGAGGTGGCTGTGGTGTTTTTCTTTGGCATCATACCGGTCAATCTCACCTACTATGTGCAAGCCGGAGCGTTTGACGCCGTAGTGGCATTGGCATCGGTGTCGATCGGGCTGATGGGAGCAAACGTACTGATAGTCAACAACTATCGCGATGCCGACGACGATCGTGCCGTTGGTAAGCGCACTCTCGCGGTGATAGCCGGACGACGAGCAGTGAGCGGATTGTATCTCTTCAACGGCTATATCGCCGTAGCGCTTATGCTCACCGTGTGGCTGTCGCTGGGATGGATGGCATGCATAGTGCCTGCCGCTTATTTAGTGCTACACACCTTGCTGTGGCACAAAATCAACCTCCGCCAAGGCGCATTGCTCAACCCGATGCTCGGCATGACCGCCTGCCTGATGGCCGCCTACTCCATCGCTCTGTTGGCACTGGCATAGACACACAAGCGACCGACTCTGACTGAGCCGGTCGCTAAGTTTAGATTTTATTGGATGAGGGTTATTTTATGTCGTCGACATTTTCAACCAATTTCCAAACACCATTTTTGATATGCAAGCCGAGAGGGATATGCGTTCCATCGCTCTTAGCCAATGCTATCACATACTCGTTGGAAGTAGTAGTACCATTATATTGAGTCACAAGCGATTTGATTGTATCGCGCCAAATATTTTCGGCAGTCTCATCAAGACCGGATTCCGTCTGAGCACCTACTTTAAGAGTTTCATCACACAAAGCACGATAGTTGACATTGCTCATAAGACGATCTTCAAGATTGCCCCATTCGCTACCATCAGCGGTGCCACCTGATAGTGGATAAGGAGTATATTTCTCGAAATAGCGGTTTACCTCCGGCAAAGAAATAGTTACATCTTTACTATATGAATAGATATTATGACAATGTTCCCATGGATCAGCATATTCATCATACACTCTCCATTTTAAGCCGCACTTCAATGCAATAGATCTTTCACCAAGTGATTTGGTATTACTTACTACAAACGATACTGCTTGATCTGTATGGCAAAACGACTTCACGACATCAGGAATATCCTGAGGCTTAGGGTTAAAGCCCCATTGAGCGTTATATAGTTTACCATTAATATCAGCTTCATAAACCCACTTGGCATGCTTATTGTCATTGCTGAATGCTATTGGCATCTCAGAGTGGTTGAAAGATGTGGTGGTATAAGGCAACGTACATCCCATGCTAAAGCCGGCAGATACCCCGGGCTCAGATGATATATTACCTTGTACGGAAGCTCCGATGTTCAATTGCATAGGATAATGTGTATTATTGTACTGTCCATCGGTTTGAGGCAGTGGAGCTATTTCCTCAACCTCAATAGATGATTCATCCACATTATTTAAGTATATGTCTATTTGAGGTCCATAATAACAGCCTCCGGTGTACTTATAATTATAAGACAGATACTCATAAACTATTGTATTAGGGACAAATGTTTTAGCAGCATCAAACTCTTCATACATATTCACATCATAAATATCACAATCGGCCGTTGGAGAATATACGCCATACACATCTATTTTAAATTTAGCATCAACAGTAGATGATGCAGGCACTTTTGCATCTTTGTCACTATGTGACACAATCCAATCGTGAGTTACAGAAATTGTTCTATACGAAATTATAGAGACCGGAGTTACAGAATGCTGACTTTCAGAACTTACAAAAGCAACATTACGCAGCTGTCCGGTAGGAGCATATTCATTGAGCCAAGTTGCTGTATTCTCAGCAATACGACCTTTTGCATACTCAGTGGGATTATGGATCAGTGTTTCCTCTCCGTTATAAACTTCTTCTACTCCCGATTCGGTCTCTTTAACGATCACACTTTCGACAGTTTCAGTCGTAGTATCTATTTTGTCGTGATACATAGCACTACCATCGGCACGAGTAGCAAAAACATGAATACCATCCAATTGAGCGACTTCACCATCGGATGGAGCTTGCAATGCAGCAGTCTGATCCAATTGTTTCAATTTATTCAAAAGAGAAAGAGCATTTCTTTGAGGCGAAACGAAGACTACAGCTTTGTTTTGATCCCATATTTTTTTCAACGAGCTATACTCCGACTCATTATTGATAAGCTCACCGGCTTTAACATCGTCCATTACCACTACATCGACATCTTCAGTAAGCTCTGTGGTAGTGCTAACCAAGCGCTTTGTCAAGTACGGTATAACCCCATCGCTGTTTGGCTGAAGAATTGCCACTTTGCCATTATAGGAAACGGATACTACATCATCGACAGGCTGCGGCTGTTCAGTCGGATTGTCATCATCGCCCGGATCAGCTCCCGGATCATCATCGTCGCAGGAATAGAGCGACATCGAAAGACCGACAACCATAATACACAACATTGTGCGAAAAACATTTTTCCCAAAAATCTTCCCACCAATACCATTGGTCAATGAAGCTACAAATTGCTTTTTCATTTTCATAAATAAAACGTTGTTTAGTTGTTTTAATTAGTCGATTAATCTCGAAATCAAATTAGTGATTATGCCAATTTGACTTTTCTCTCTGCTAATGGTTTAATGTATTAACATTTTTTTACACTCTCACTAAGTGTGATTTTTTGTTGTTTAATTGTTAGAAATTTCTATCGCAAAAATAATCATTTGCGCAAATAATCACAATATTTGATAGAAATTTCAGAAAGAAATTATGAATACTTACTATACTTACTTATGTCAATTGACGAGTGCAAAGATATGTCGTTTTGCTAAACGTAGCGACACATTTGATATTAGATTTCTTGATAGCCGCTATAAGCCGTGGTTCCGACGAGTAGGTACTATACGAAAAAAAGCCGACTCCTAAGAGTCGGCTTCTTCTGTTGTCTTACCTGGATTCGAACCAAGACAGGCAGAACCAAAAACTGCAGTGCTACCATTACACCATAAGACAATCCTCAGTGCCCAGGCTTTTTTGCCTAAAGCGTTGCAAAGGTACGCACTATATTTTTATCGTGCAAATTTTTTCGCAACTTTTTTACTTGGCGATGAGCAAAAAGTAGTTTTTCTTACCTCTTTGCGCCAAAATATACTTGCCGTTGAGCAAAAGTGAGGTCGATGCAGGGGCATTGACGTCGGTCACTTTCTCCTTGTTGATGGCTACACCACCGCCTTGAGCCATCTTACGACACTCGCCTTTGGAGGGGAACACGGCTGCTTTTTCGGTGAGCAAGTCGATGAGCTTAACGCCGGCTTCGATGTCGGCTTTGGCGATTTCAAATTGCGGAACGCCTTCGCACACGGCGAGCAAGGTGTCTTCGTCGATTTTGTGAAGGATGTCGACAGCCTTGTTTGAGAAGAAGATTTGCGAGGCTTCGACAGCAGCTTCGTAGTCCTCGGCAGAGTGTACCATTGTGGTGATCTCTTTGGCGAGACGCTTCTGGAGCGGACGCTGCCCGGGGTCTTGCTCTTGCTCGGCGATGAGGGCTGAGATTTCTTCGCGCGACAATTCGGTGAAGATTTTGATATATTTCTCAGCGTCGGCATCAGAGACGTTGAGCCAGAATTGATAGAACTTATAAGGCGATGTGTAGCGACGGTCGAGCCATACGTTGCCGCTTTCAGTCTTGCCAAACTTGCCTCCGTCGGCCTTGGTGATGAGCGGACAAGTGAGGGCGTAGGCTTCGCCGCCGAGGGTGCGGCGTATAAGTTCTGTACCGGTGGTGATGTTGCCCCATTGGTCGGAACCGCCGAGCTGCAATTTGCAGTTTTTGTCGCGATAGAGAGTCAGGAAGTCGTAACCCTGAACGAGCTGATATGAAAATTCGGTGAACGACATACCTTGTTGCGACTCGCCCGAAAGACGCTTCTTGACAGAATCTTTGGCCATCATATAGTTGACGGTGATGTGCTTGCCCACGTCGCGAATGAAGTCGAGGAATGAGAACGGCTTCATCCAGTCGTAGTTATTGACCAATTCGGCACGATTTGGGGCATCACTGTCGAAGTCGAGGAAGTGAGCAAGCTGCTTCTTGATCGCCTCTTGATTGTGGCGGAGAGTTTCCTCATCGAGGAGCTTGCGCTCTTGGCTCTTCATCGAGGGGTCGCCGATCATGCCGGTAGCGCCACCCACCAATGCGATGGGCTTGTGTCCGGCGCGCTGGAAGTGCTTGAGCATCATCACGCCTACCAAGTGGCCGATATGCAGAGAGTCGGCCGTAGGGTCGATACCCAAGTAGGCCGTTGTCATTTCCTTTTTCAATTGTTCGTCGGTGCCGGGCATCATAGTGTGAATCATGCCACGCCACGTAAGTTCTTCTATAAAATCCATCTGTATCAGATATATATATTTATGATTTATTTTTCTGACTGCAAAAGTACATAATTTCTATGAAAATAAGAAGTCGCAGCAAAAAATGACACCGCTTATCGGATTTTTATAATTTGGTCGAAAATAAAAAATCGTTTTTCAGCACTAAATCGCATTATAATCAGCCAAATCGCATTAAAAAATTGAGATTTGGCTGATTATACGCCAAAAATTGCAATATTTCACAGTCGTTAATAAAAACGAGCCATCCATGCGCCGATAGCGGTTCAGGCATTTTATTGAGCCACAAGAGGGATTATTTGCGCGAAAAGTGCTATATTTGCCATAAGAATATTTGACAAACCTATTAAACAATACCTTAAGTTATGAAGTTAAAACAGTGGATGGCGGCAGCTATTGCCGTAGCAGCGACCGCGATGCCGACGACGGCTCAGGTCGACGAGCAGCAGATGGACAAGTTTGTCGACGATCTGATGGCTAAAATGACATTGCAAGAAAAAATCGGACAGCTGAACCTGCCCGTAGGTGGCGACATCGTCACCGGCGGTCCCGCAGCAGCAGGTGGCATGGCGAGCAAAATCGCCGACGGCCATGTGGGCGGATTGTTCAACATGAAAGGCGTGGAAAAGATGCGCCAACTCCAAGATATAGCTGTCAACGACAGCCGCCTTGGCATTCCGTTGATATTCGGGATGGACGTGATCCATGGCTATGAGACAGTATTTCCCATCCCATTGGCTCTATCGTGCAGCTGGGACATGGAAGCCATCGAGCAAAGCGCGCGCATAGCCGCCGTAGAGGCTTCGGCCGATGGCATCTGCTGGACTTTCTCGCCTATGGTCGACATTTCACGCGACCCGCGCTGGGGACGTGTGTCGGAAGGCAACGGAGAGGATCCGTTCCTCGGCTCGGCAATAGCTCGCGCAATGGTGCGTGGCTATCAAGGTAAGGCAATGGAGAGTCCCGACGAGATAATGGCCTGTGTGAAGCACTTTGCTCTTTACGGAGCTTCGGAGGCGGGACGCGACTACAACACGGTCGACATGAGCCGTCTGCGCATGTATAACGAATATTTCGCGCCCTATCAGGCAGCCGTAGACGAGGGGGTAGGCTCGGTGATGTCGTCGTTTAACGTCGTTGATGGCATTCCCGCCACTGCCAATCGCTGGCTGCTCACCGACGTGCTCCGCAATCAATGGGGCTTCGACGGATTTGTAGTGACCGACTATGCCTCTATCGCCGAGATGACTCCTCACGGACTGGGCGACCTGCAGCACAATTCGGCTCTCGCCCTCCATGCCGGAACCGATATGGACATGGTGGCTGCAGGATTTCTCAACACGCTCGAAAAGTCGCTCGCCGAGGGCAAAGTGACTCAGGAGGAGATCGATGCCGCTTGCCGTCGCATCCTTGAGGCTAAATACAAGCTCGGATTGTTTGCCGACCCATACAAATATCTCGACCCGAAGCGCGCCACGACCGACATCTACACCCAAGCTCACCGCGACATAGCTCGCCGGATAGCCACCGAGACATTCGTATTGCTCAAAAACCAAGACAATCTGCTTCCGCTCAAGAAGCAAGGCAAGATTGCTTTGATAGGTCCGCTGGCCAACACCTCTGCCAACATGCCCGGCACATGGAGCGTGGCTGCCGACCTGAAGCGCTACTCTACCCTGCTCGATGGTATGCGTCGCGCTGTTGGCGACAAGGCAGAGATACTCTATGCCAAGGGTTCAAACCTCACTCGCGATCCGAAACTCGAAGCCTCAGCCACGATGTTCGGACGCGAGATGCGCGACCCACGCAGCGAGCAAGAGTTGCTCGATGAAGCCCTCGCGGTGGCTGCCGAGGCCGACGTGATTGTAGCTGCACTCGGCGAGTCGTCGGAGTTTAGCGGCGAATGTGCTTGTCGCACCAACTTGGACCTCCCCGACACCCAAATGAACCTGCTCAAAGCGCTCTTAGCCACAGGCAAACCGGTAGTGATGCTCAACTTTTCGGGTCGCCCCACGGTGATGGTGTGGGAAAACGAGCATGTGCCGGCAATCCTCAATGTGTGGTTTGGCGGTAGCGAGTCGGCTGACGCGATAGCCGACGTGGTGTTTGGCGACGCCAACCCATCGGGCAAGCTCACCCAGACGATGCCTCGCAACGTGGGACAAATACCTCTGTTCTACAATCATCTCAACACTGGACGCCCCACCGACGACTCTCGCTGGTTTGCCAAATATCAGAGCAACTATATCGATGTGCCCAACAGTCCGCTGTTTCCTTTCGGCTACGGACTCTCCTACACCACCTACGAATATTCCGACATGACTCTGTCATCTAACGAGCTTACCGCCGACGGCACCATCACGGCATCGGTGACCGTGACCAACACCGGCTCACGCGCCGGCGAGGAAATCGTGCAAATGTATGTCCGCGACCTCGTAGGCAGCATCTCGCGCCCCGTTAAGGAGCTTAAAGGATTTCAACGCATCGCACTCGCTCCGGGCGAAAGCAAGCGTGTGAACTTCGAAGTGACTGCCGACTTGCTTAAATTTTACAACTACGACTTGCAATATGTCAGCGAGCCGGGCGACTACCACCTCATGATCGGTCCCAACTCTGCCGACGTGAAGATGCTCCCATTCACTCTCAAATGATATTGCAATACCACACATCAACCCACAGGGCGACTCTCGACGGAGTCGCCCTGTTTCGTACGCGATTATTGAAAAGACAAAAGAACATAAGAGGTAGCAAAATACGCTCCGGTTTATCGCAGCGTCGACTGCTATTTTGAGCGATTTTGCACAATAAAGCAACTGTATCTGGAAAAAGCATACTGTTTTATCCAGTACAATGCTCAAAAGCCGATATTTTCGGGGAAATCGCACTATAAAGGAAGCGGGCGGCTCGTAGTGGAGTCGCCCGCTTTTCTATATAGAATTTTCGTTGTGTCTGATTACTTCACGAGAACCTTAGAGGTCTTAGCGCCTTGCTTAGCGATGTAGAGACCTGCAGGAAGTTCGTCGGCAGAAACCTTAACACCTTGGAGGTTGTAGTATTCAACTGCTTCGTTGCTGTCAACTACGATGTCGTTGATTGCAGCGGGTTCAGAAAGGAGAGTAAGTTTAGCGGACTTCCAATCATCTGCGATTACAAGACGAGCAGCCTTTATAGTCATCTCAGCTGCAGGGAATACATCAGATCCACCGGCAACCAAGTCATATTCCTTATCAAGCTCGATTAGAGCAGTAGCGTCAGCTGCACCAAAGTTTGTAAGACCCCATTGTGCTTCTTGATCTGCGCCACAAATCTTAATCGCGTCGGCAGTAGTAAGAGCTACAGGCTCCGCAAAATTAATTTCCCATACGCCATTGTTGTTGGTAAATGCTTGGTCGCATCCCCAACCCCATGCAGTACCGGTAATTGCGGGATCGGGAGCTACAATCTCAGCACCAGAAAGATCGGTAATAAGGAGTTCTCCATATTCCAAGTTGATCGAAATCTTTACAGGACGAGCTACGCCAATAGAAAACGCAGCGTTTTGGTCTACAGTAAACAAAGTAATCAACTTTGGTTCCCCGATAGTTACAGCTTGGTTAGCATCAGAAGCTACCCAACGAGCTGCATTAAAATCAGCCCATGCGCCTTGTACGGTTGAGAACGCAAAGTATCCTGACAGCCAAAATTCACCTTCAAATACATCTTGTTCAACTTGAGGGATTTCAATAGCAGCTTCAGGATTCCAGCCGTTAGCAGAACCTTCTTGGAGAACCCAAGTAGAGGGATCGTCGCCGGCAGATTTGTCGATAAGACCGATTTCACCGGCAAGGTAACCGGGAGTGAGGTCAGCAGCGCTGACAGACAATGCTGCTACTGCAGCAAGAGCAAGAGTAAAAATTTTTTTCATTTGCTTTTAGGTTAAAAATTAATACAAATAGGTTAATTAAAAAATGTCGTTATAGTGAGCATCAAATTTCGGCTATGATGCTATAGCTATAAATAACGTGGTAAAGTTAGACATTATTTTGCAACACCCCAAATATTTTAACAAAAAAAATCCGACGTCATCCATTCGCGCAGTAGGGGCGCATTAATATATGCGCCCGATAACGGCAGATTATCACACAAAAAAAA
>CAZWWS010000017.1:0-41722 GCA_964637445.1 uncultured Muribaculum sp. | reverse complement strand
ACGCACTCAATGCAGAGATAGCCAACGACTATCGTGATGGTGTCGGCTCATATACCGATGATGAGGTAAGTTGGGAGCAAGACTTCTATGGGAAAGTGCTTGGGAAGCCTTACAGAAGAAAAGCGGAGCGCCGGGCATTTGCGGAACGTGAGCGCAAGCGAATGGCGGAACGAGTGGGAGAGCTTGCAGAGAAGTTGCATCTTGACAATGTAGAGATTGTTACCGATGCAAGCACATTGACTTCGTCGAATCAGCTACCGCTCAACCAATCAAGTAAACTTGTTGGTGTTCGCTCAATCGCTGAATTGGAGGGCAAGAAGCGTCGTGCGAAAGGGTTTTACTCAAAGAGCAGAGGTAAGATTACGATTGTCATTCCTAATCATTTGAGTGTGGCAGACGCGGTGGAGACGCTGCTCCATGAAGCAGTGGCACACTACGGCTTGCGTCAGTTGTTCGGAGAACACTTTGATACGTTCCTTGATAATGTGTTCGAGAATGCCGAGCAATCGATACGCGAGAAGATTGTATCGCTTGCAGCAAAGAATGGATGGGACTTCAGAACGGCGACTGAGGAATATTTAGCGAGTCTTGCGGAGAACACCCGGTTTGAGGAAGCCTACCGCACAGGTTGGTGGCAGCAGATAAAGGCTTTCTTCCTGAAGATGCTCGACAAGATAGGTTTCGAGGATTTCAGAGGAGTTACTCTGACTGATAACGAACTTCGCTATATCCTTTGGCGCAGTTACGAAAACCTTGCGGAGCCGGGCAGACACCGCAGTATCTTGGGCGAAGCTGCTGATGTGGCAATGCAGTATGATTTGAAAGTCGGCAACTATTCGGTTACCGACCTCAACCCGAACAGAGCCGCAGAAAACGATGATGAACTTTATCGTGATGGCGACCCCGAAATTCACGAAAGAGAGTTGGCACGCCAACGCTATGAAAGACGTGTCAAGAGTGGAATGTTCCAATCACAGGAGGCATTACAGGATAGTATGCTTGGACTGAAAGAGGCAATGCAGGCTATCCTTGGCCATGGAAAGCAGATTGAAGATGTGGACGGATTTGAGAATGCCTATTTGGGCGAAAACCGTCTGTCGAGTGTGAACAAAGCCGAAGCAGATGCGTTTGCCCGACTTCTGTTCAAGCCAATGCTTGATGAGGTTGCCAAACTTGCCCGTAACGAGGCAGAACGCTTGGAACTGACCGACTACATGATGGCAAAGCACGGACTTGAACGTAACGAGTATATGCGTCAGCAAGCCGAGGAGAACGGCGAAGATGCAGACCGAGATTTTGCAGGTTTGACAGCTCTTACAGGTATGGACAATGTGGCAGCTGCAGAAGCAGAGGCACAGCGAATGGTTACCGACTATGAAGATGCCCACGACACTACCGACCTATGGGAGAAAGTCAATGCCGTGAGCAAGGCTATCCTAAGAAAGTCGTATGAGTGCGGTATGATGAGCAAGGAAACATTCGACAAGGTTTCGGGTATGTACAAATACTACATACCGTTACGAGGTTTTGATGAAAAGACAAGTGCTGAAGCATACGCATACCTTTCTCACAAGCACAGTGCGTTCAATGCTCCAATCAAGAAAGCCGAGGGGCGTAGTTCAAAAGCCGATGACCCATTCGCCAACTATAACAGCATCAATGACCCTTACAGCATCATTTTCTGCTATATCTTTGTCCAAACGCTCTGGAAAGAGCAGGATTTGTTTGGGATTGTACGGACGAAAGTGTATCTTTGTAGCCATGTAATTAATTGTATATCACAAAGATAATAATTTCTTGTGATATGACAAAGCCCCGGCTTGAGAAAGTCAGGGCTTTGTTTTATCTTTTTGCAGGGTATTAATAAGAGGATGCCTCGTTTTGAGACACGGTCTCTTCGATTTTATGTTGTCGATAAAAAATTGAATAGCTATAATGATAAATGAATTGTAATATAATTACTTAGGGTATTAGGACTAATGTTTGAAATATATAAGTTGTGTTGTCAATGTGCAATGCAGCTTTTTTAGAAATATATATTCGGAACTATGAACTTTTATGCAATGATTGATGTTATACTTATAAACTAACTTAAACGAAAATAAAATGGAATACAGTCAACCGAAACTACCCTATCGCTCAGATGCTCTTATGCCGGCATTAAGCGCTAAAACTATAGAATATCACTATGGTAAGCATGGGAAAGCATATATTGATAATTTGAATAATTTGATAAAAGGAACTGAGTTCGAACGCCTTGAACTTGAAGATATTATCAAACGTTCAACCGGGGCGTTGTTTAATAATGCTTCGCAGGCATGGAATCATATTTTTTATTTCTTCTCATTCTCTCCGTATGGAGGAGGAGAACCCGAAGGGGAGCTTGCCAATGCTATTATTTCTCAGTATGGTTCGTTTGACGCTTTTAGGCGAGAATTTGTCGATGCCGGTGTTGGAATATTTGGTTCCGGTTGGGTATGGCTTTCAAAGTCACCGGATGGTAAGCTTGTAATCACTCAAGAAAGTAATGCCGGTAATCCATTGACAAGTGGGCTTAACCCCTTGCTTGCATTCGATGTTTGGGAACACGCATATTATCTCGATTATCAGAACCGACGTGCTGATGCTTTGAATGCTCTATGG
This sequence comes from uncultured Muribaculum sp., assembly GCA_964637445.1. Lineage (GTDB taxonomy): Bacteria > Bacteroidota > Bacteroidia > Bacteroidales > Muribaculaceae > M3. The sequence goes on along the minus strand of CAZWWS010000017.1, from coordinate 39,079 downwards.
GATATTGTCGATTGGGATATTATCAGCAGTCGATACTAAAATGTATACTTAATTTCGTACTTTTCTCATAAAACACGCGAAAGCGTAAACACACACACAACTTTAGCACTTTAATAAGCATAATGTGATGAATGGAGAATGAGGTCTGCGTGAGTAGCCCTCTTTCTTTTTAATAGAAAAAAGAGATGACATCGTGAAAATGCCATCTCTTAGAATGTTATTCAATAGGAGGATTAAGCCTTGTTGGCTAATTCCTTAAATTGATCGAGTGAAACAGAAGTAATGTTGATGGTCGCTTTAGCTTTGATGGCTTCAAACAACTTAATGTCCCCTACTTCTTCGATGATGTGTGGACGATAGTTCTTGTCTTCAAGAATTCGTTTGGCATAGCTTGTGAGCGTTTCGTCATCCATGCCGGTCATGCCATATTGGGCGAATTGATTTGCTGCGATATTTTTTGCATGTGCCATAACGTCAGCTTCTTCGATTTTGACTTCAGCAAGAGCAACGATTCTTTCTTTGATTAATTGCCATTTAAGCGAAGGAATCATTTTCTCATATTCGCTATCGATGTTTTCGGCAGTGAGACCTTCATTGCGAGCTACAAGCCATTTTTTGAGGAACTCGTTGGGCAATTCTACATTACCATATTTTTCAACAAGGAGTCTCTCGGCATCTTTGCGGAACAAATATTCGCTATTGCCCGACAATTGGCGAGCAATCATATCCTTGATAGCAGCGAAATATTCCTCTTCGGTTTTCACTTTATCGTCGCCAAATACATTTTTGAAGAATTCTTCGTTGAGTTCAGCAAGTTTTACAACGATAATTTCTGCAATAGAGAGCTCAAAGTTAGATTTTACATTCGCAGCCTTTTCTTTGTCGATATTAAGTAGTGATGCTAATTCCGCAACATTATCATTCCAAGCATTAGCAGGATTGAAAACAACCTTGTCACCGACTTTCTTACCGATGAACTTGTCGGCTTCTTCGCTATTCTTGAAATACATTGGAGCTAAAATGCTGCTTGTTACTTGGATAGCATCATCCCCTTCTTTGATTGAGCCATCTTCGTTGAGTTCCATTAGAGAACCTTTTACCAATGCTTTGGGCTCAAATTCTTCCCCGGGGACTTGAGAGCCAAAACGTTCTCTAAGGCTTTGGCTTTGTTGGTCAATCATTTCTTGAGAGACTTCAATTTGGGTATATGGAAGTTGAAGGCTTTCATCCAACGCTACGTTGATTTCCGGTGAGAGTCCTATTTCGTATTGGAAAGAGAAGTCTTTTTGATTTTTGAGATCCAACTCTTTAACATCCATAGGGAGTGGCTCTCCGAGAATAGCAAGTTTGTTGTCTCTGATGTATCCGGTTACCGCTTCGTATACTTCACGATTGATGACATCGCTTGTTACTTGCTTACCAAAACGACGATTCAATTCGCCGAAAGGAACGTGACCTTGGCGGAATCCGGGAATTGCGTGTCTTTTCCCTATTTCTTTCAAATCATTTTTTACTTTGTCTTGGTAGTCCTTTTCTTCAACCGAAACTGTAAGAATACCACTTACGCTTCCAGTCTTTTCCAATGTTACATTCATATAACTATATTTATTCAGTATTAATATAATGCGTTATTAATTTTCAAGGTGCAAAATTAATTCTAAAAATTCTATTTAGCAATTACAAATTACTATTTTTGCAACTTTCAACAATAGTCATGGCAAAAATCGAGCCAAAATTACATAAAGATGATTCGAATGATATCAATTTCTATCGAAATTTAGATATTCTCAAAATAAGATTATGATTAAAAGTCATTATTTTAATGAAAAAAGTAGTAATTTTGTAGCTCAATTAGATTTATAACATCAATAACATAACGAGCATGGTCGTATTTTTCAAAAAAGGTGCATCTTTGGTTTATGCCATTGAGACAACTCATAAATTTTCTGATGAAGAAAAAGTGAAATTGTCGTGGCTTCTTGGAGGTGCGCAACCATTAGCCAGTACTTCTCTTAAGGGGCGATATGTCGGTCCGCGTAAAGAGATGGTAACCCCTTGGAGTACAAATGCAGTAGAAATTACTCAAAACATGGGGCTTGAAGGAATTACTCGTATCGAACAGTTTGATCTGAGCCGTGAGGATAATCCAAAATTCGACAAGATGTTGCAACGAGTATGCGATGGGCTTAATAGTAAAATATTCAGTGTAGATAAAACTCCGGATGATATTGTTTATATCGAAGACATCTCGGAATACAATAAAAAAGAGGGCTTGGCATTAAGCCTTGACGAGGAGCAATATTTGCGCGACCTAAGCATGAAACTTGGTAGACCATTGACCGATAGTGAAGTGTTTGGTTTTTCTCAAGTAAATTCGGAACATTGTCGTCATAAAATATTTAATGGCACATTTGTGATTGATGGAGAGGAAAAACCAATGTCGCTCTTTAAGTTAATCAAGAAGACGTCGCAAGAAAATCCCAATAAACTTGTATCGGCTTATAAAGATAATGTAGCTTTTGTAAAAGGGCCAAAAATTGATCAATTCTATCCGGTAAATCCTGATAGACCTGATTACTTTGAAATAAAAGACCTTGATACAGTCATATCATTAAAAGCAGAAACTCACAACTTCCCTACAACCGTAGAACCTTTCAATGGAGCTGCTACCGGAACCGGTGGAGAAATACGCGACCGTTTGGGCGGAGGTAAAGCAAGTTTGCCTATCGCGGGTACTGCTGTATATATGACATCATATCCTCGTCTTTCAGCCGAACATCGTTGGGAGATGATGATGAATCCTCGTGCGTGGTTATACCAAACGCCTTGCGATATCCTTATTAAGGCTTCAAATGGCGCATCTGATTTTGGAAACAAATTCGGACAACCCCTTATTTGTGGCTCGCTACTTACATTTGAACATGAAGAGAATGATAAAAAGTATGCTTACGATAAGGTTATAATGCTTGCCGGAGGAGTCGGCTTTGCCGGCAAGAAAGATGCCCTAAAAGGCGAACCTGTTGCAGGAGAAAAAGTCGTTGTAATGGGTGGTGACAATTATCGCATTGGTATGGGAGGTGGCGCTGTGTCATCAGTGGAAACCGGCCAATACGATAATTCAATCGAACTCAACGCTGTGCAACGTGCAAATCCAGAGATGCAGAAGCGTGTCTCTAATGTGATTCGAGCATTGGCAGAAAGCGATAACAACCCAATTGTTTCAATTCATGATCATGGCGCCGGCGGTCATTTGAATGCTTTATCTGAATTGGTGGAAGCGACCGGAGGACATATTGATATTGACTCACTCCCGATTGGAGATAAGACATTGTCTTCGAAAGAAATTGTCGGAAACGAGAGTCAAGAACGTATGGGTATGATATTAAAAGCTAAAGATATTGAATACGTATCTCGTATAGCAGAGCGCGAAAGAGCTCCGATGTATGTCGTAGGCGAAACAACCGGAGATGACCGTTTTGTCTTTGAACAAAAAGATGGTGTAAAGCCAATTGATTTAGCTATGGCTGATATGTTTGGCAATTCACCAAAAACAGTTATGGTTGACACGACAGTTAATGTATCATACAATGATGTCGAATACAATGAGGCTAACTTAGATCAGTATATTAATAATGTACTTCGTCTTGAGGCTGTTGCTTGCAAAGATTGGTTGACCAACAAAGTAGACCGATCTGTAACCGGTAAGATTGCTCGTCAGCAATGCCAAGGTGAAATTCAATTGCCATTGAGCGACTGCGGTGTAGTTGCATTAGACTATAAAGGTAAAGCCGGTATTGCAACGTCAATCGGTCATGCGCCACAAGTTGCGCTTGTCGATTCTGCCAAAGGATCGGTTATGGCGATAGCTGAGGCCTTGACAAATATTTCAATGGCTCCTATTTCTGATGGTATCAAGGGAATTTCTCTCAGTGCCAATTGGATGTGGCCGTGCAAAAATCAAGGTGAAGATGCTGCGTTGTATCGTGCTGTTGAAGCATGTAGTGATTTCGCATGTGCTTTAGGTATCAACATCCCGACCGGAAAAGACAGTTTGTCAATGACGCAAAAATATGGCGAAGACAAAGTGTATGCTCCCGGAACTGTGATTATCTCTGCAGCCGGTCCTGTTACAGATGTTCGTAAAACGGTATCCCCCGTCCTTAAAGCCAAGAAATCGCGACTTTATTATATAGATTTCTCTTCAGATGCATTGAAACTTGGTGGATCTGCATTTGCTCAGACTCTTAACAAACTTGGTTCGGATGCTCCAACTGTTAATAGCCCGGCTCAATTCGTTAAGACATTTAATGCGATACAAAAACTCGTATCAAATAAGGCGATACTTGCGGCTCATGACGTTTCGGCCGGAGGTCTGATTACTACACTTTTGGAAATGACCTTTGGAAATGTCAATGGGGGTATCAATTTAACAACCGAAGGTTTTGCTTCATGGGGAGAGCAGGATTTAGTGAAGATTTTGTTTGCTGAGAATTCCGCATTGGTAATTCAAGTAGCTGAGGCAAAATCTAATAAGGTTGAACAGATCTTAAATGAAGCAGGCGCAAAATATTGTGTTATTGGAGAGCCGACCTCGGAACGTACAATCATGATTGAGCATCAAGGCTCGGAACATCTATTGTTTATAGACTATTTGCGCGATGTATGGTTTGAATCATCGTATTTGTTGGATTCAATTCAGAGCGGTGAGAAGTGCGCAAAAGCTCGTTTTGAAAACTATAAAAAACAGCCTATTCGATATAAGTTCCCATCTAAATATGATGGTAAATTGGCTTCTCGCGAAATCTCTTTGCGTCGAGAAAATAAAAGCGGAATTAAAGCTGCTATCATTCGAGAAAAAGGCGTCAATGGAGATCGAGAAATGGCTTATACGTTGTATCTTGCCGGTTTTGATGTCAAAGATGTGCACATGACCGACCTTATGTCGGGAAGAGAAACTCTCGAAGATGTCAATATGATTGTATTTTGTGGTGGGTTCTCCAATTCTGACGTATTAGGTTCTGCTAAAGGATGGGCAAGTGGATTCTTGTGGAATGAAAATGCCAAACGTGCGTTGGATAATTTCTACAAACGAGAAGATACTCTAAGTTTAGGTATTTGCAATGGCTGTCAATTGATGATCGAATTGGGCTTGATAAATCCTGAGCATGAGAAGAAGGCCGTAATGGAACATAATGTATCACATAAGTTCGAGTCGCAGTTCATAGGAGTTACGATACCTCAAAACAACTCAGTGATGCTTGGCTCTCTTTCCGGAGTGAAAACCGGAGTATGGGTTGCTCATGGAGAGGGTCGATTTATGTTGCCGGAATCGTTGGATAAGTATAACATTGTAGCCAAATATAGCTATTCGGCTTATCCGGGCAATCCCAATGGGTCTCGTGCATCGGTTGCCGGTATAGCATCGGCAGATGGTCGTCACTTGGCTATGATGCCCCACCCTGAACGTGCGATATTCCCATGGCAATGCGGATTTTATCCTGAATCCCATCGTACTGATGAAGTAACCCCATGGATTGATGCGTTTATCAACGCACGTTGTTGGATTGAAAAGAAAAAAAATAAATAGTTCAATCAGCAAAGTGGGAACAAGCCAATAGCTTGATTTCCACTTTGTCATTATAGTACAATTTTAAGAAAAAGATTTGTTATGGGCGGTTTTTTTGGCGTAGCCAAACGTAAACACGAAGAATGTATTAATGAATTATTTTATGGTACCGATTACAACTCTCATATGGGTACCAAAAGAGCCGGTATAGCGACTTGTCACGATGGCATGTTTACTCGGTCAATTCATAATATTGAAAATTCGTATTTCCGTTCTAAGTTTGAACGTGATTTAGTTGACTTTAAGGGGTGTGTTGGAATTGGAGTTATCAGCGATACTGATGCACAACCCATCATCGTAAATTGTCATTTGGGTAAATTCGCAATAGTAACAGTCGGACGTATTAATAATATCGTTCAATTAGAAAAAGAACTTTTGGCAAAAGGTCATCATTTCTGTGAACATAGTTATGATATAATCAACCCAACAGAAATGATTGCGGCATTGATTAGTGAGGGAACTGATTATGTGTCCGGCATTGAAAATGTCTTTAATCGGATAAAAGGTTCGTGCTCAATGCTATTGCTTACTGAAAAGGGAATTATTGCTGCTCGTGATAAATATGGCAGAACCCCTATTTTGATTGGGCAAAAAGAAGGAGCTCATGCTGTAACGTCAGAATCATGTGCATTCCCCAATTTGGATTACACTATTGAGTATACAATGGGACCCGGTGAGATTATGGAAATCACCTCAGATGGCCTAACGCAATTGAAAGCACCAGGTGACAAGATGCAAATTTGTGCTTTTTTATGGACTTATTATGGGTATCCCGCGTGTGAATACGAAGGACGAAATGTAGAAAGTATGCGTTACGATTCCGGGCTGGCAATGGGCAAAACTGATGATACGCCAATAGACATGGTGAGCGCAATTCCCGACTCCGGTATTGGTATGGCTTTGGGGTATGCCCAAGGCAAAGGGGTGCCGTATCAAAGAGGTATAGTTAAGTACACCCCAACTTGGCCTCGTAGCTTTACACCAAGTACGCAAGAGCGTCGTGAACTTGTGGCAAAAATGAAATTGATTTCCAATAAGTCTTTGCTGAAGAATAAGAAAGTTGTTTTTTGTGATGATTCAATTGTGCGTGGTACACAATTGCTTGACAATGTAAAAGATATGTACGATGCCGGAGCAGAGGAAGTCCACATGCGTATTAGTTGTCCTCCATTGATATATCCGTGTAAATTCTTAAACTTCACGTCTTCAAAAAGCGAATTGGATTATATCACTCGTCGAGTTATTCGCGATATAGAGGGTGATATGAATAAAAATTTGGAGGCATACGCAACAACCGGCTCACCGGAATATGAGGCGATGGTAGAATGGATTCGCCAACAATTGAATATCACATCATTGAAATTTAGCTCGATAGAAAATGTGGTAGAGTCGATTGGTTTGCCAAAATGTAAATTGTGTACTCATTGTTTTGATGGTTCAAGCTATGAGTAAGTAGCCTATTTTGCATTTTTTTAGTTGTATAAATAGCCGATTTGCATTATCTTTGTGAGATAATTATTTATAATGTAAAATATTATAACTATCTAATATCCTTATTAATTATGAGTTTAAACATCATCGTGCTCGCAAAACAAGTGCCCGACACTCGTAATGTAGGCAAAGATGCAATGAAAGAGGATGGAACAATCAACCGTGCTGCCTTGCCGGCCATCTTCAATCCCGAGGATCTTAACGCACTCGAACAGGCGTTAAAAATTAAAGATGAAAATCCGGGATCTACTGTAACGTTATTAACTATGGGGCTACCGCGTTCGGCCGAAGTCGTAAGAGAAGGCATGTATCGCGGTGCTGATGGTGGAATTGTATTGACAGACCGAGCATTGGGTGGTGCAGATACATTGGCAACATCATATTCACTATCTGCAGCAATTCGCAAGCTTGGTAATTATGATTTAATCGTGTGTGGTCGTCAAGCAATTGATGGAGATACTGCTCAAGTCGGCCCTCAAGTAGCAGAAAAGCTTGGACTGCCTCAAGTTACATATGCGGAAGAGATCATCGAAGTAAAAAATGGTGTAGCAATCGTTAAGCGACGTTTGGAAAATGGTGTAGAAACCATTAAGGCTCCTCTTCCTCTTGTCGTAACAGTCAATGGGTCTGCCGCCGATTGTCGCCCTCGAAATGCACGTTTGATCCAACGTTATAAGTATGCAGTGTCTACAAGTGAGAAAGCCGCATTGAACGATGAATTAAAAGCTATCGTTGACGCTCGTCCTTATCTCAATATTAACGAATGGAGTGCTGCATATGTAGAAGCAGATCCAGAGCAAATCGGTATGCCCGGGTCTCCTACCAAGGTAAAGGCGATTGAAAATGTTGTGTTTACTGCAAAAGAAAATCTTGTGCTTGACAATAACGATGAGCAAATCGAGAACTTAGTTAAGGATCTTATTGCAAATCATACTATTGGCTAACTTTTAATAAGAAAATTATCATGTCAGATAACAACAATTTAATAGTATATTGCGAGTTTGACGATGGCAAGGTGGCCGATGTGAGCCTTGAACTAATGACCAAAGGCCGTCAACTTGCAAACCAACTTGGCGTAAAGCTTGAAGCTATTGTGATTGGTGACAATCTTGAAGGTATCGAATCACAACTATTTCCTTATGGTGCAGATGTAGTGTATAAAGTAGCCGATAAGCGTCTGTATCCTTATACATCAAACCCACATGCAGCAATTTTGATTAATTTGTTTAAAGAAATTAAGCCGCAAATATGTTTGATGGGTGCTACATGTATTGGACGTGACCTTGGACCTCGCGTATCTTCTTGTTTGCATAGCGGTCTTACTGCTGACTGTACATCTCTTGAAATCGGAGATCATGTTGATCCTAAGACAAAAAAAGAATATCAAAATCTTTTGCTTCAAATCCGCCCGGCATTTGGTGGAAACATTGTAGCTACAATTGTTAATCCTGAGTGTCGTCCTCAAATGGCAACCGTTCGCGAAGGCGTGATGAAAAAAGAAGTCTTTGATGCTAATCACAAAGGCGAGGTCATCAATTTAGATGCTGCTAAATATGTTTCGGACGAGGACTTTGTTGTTGAAATCATAGATCGCCATATTGAGAAGTCTAAAATCAACATCAAGAACTCTTCGATTATAGTTGCCGGCGGTTATGGTGTTGGAAGTAAAGAAAATTTCGAACTTCTCCATCAATTGGCCGATACATTAGGAGGCGAAGTTGGTGCTTCTCGTGCAGCAGTAGATGCCGGATTTACCGAACATGATCGTCAAATAGGTCAAACCGGTGTAACAGTTCGTCCTAAATTGTATATTGCTTGTGGTATTTCCGGTCAAATACAGCACATCGCTGGTATGCAAGAAAGTTCGATTGTTATTTCTATCAACAATGACCCCAATGCTCCAATTAATACTATCGCAGATTATGTGATAAATGGTGATATTGAGGATGTAATTCCGAAATTAATTAAATATTACAAGAAAAATTCAAAGTAAATCATGGCAAACTTTTATAATGACAATGCAGATCTTAAGCATCATCTATCTCACCCATTGATGCGTAAGATTGTTGAACTGAAAGAACGCAATTATACTGACGCCAAGAAGTTTGACTATGCTCCTTTTAATTATGAGGATGCCATGGACAGCTACGATAAGGTTCTTGAAATCGTTGGCGAACTTGGAGGTACAATCGCAGAAAATGCTGAAGGTGTAGACCACCAAGGCCCACGTGTGGAAAATGGGCGCGTAATATATGCCGATGGCACAAAAGAGAATCTTGATGCGTGTCGTAAGGCCGGTTTAATGGGTATGTCAATGCCTCGCCGATATGGAGGTCTTAATTTCCCCATCACCCCTTATATCATGGCCGCAGATATTGTCAGCCGTGCTGATGCCGGATTTGAGAATCTATGGGGGCTTCAGGATTGTGCAGAAACAATATATGAATTTGCCGACGAAGAACAAAAAGAGCGTTTTATAACTCGCGTTTGTCAAGGCGAAACCATGTCAATGGACCTTACAGAACCCGATGCCGGTTCTGACCTTCAATCGGTAATGCTAAAGGCAACACCGCAAGAAGATGGGACATGGTTGCTTAATGGCGTAAAGCGCTTTATAACCAATGGTGATAGCGATATCCACTTGGTATTGGCTCGTTCTGAAGAAGGGACTAAAGATGGTCGTGGCCTTTCAATGTTTATTTATGATAAGCGTGATGGAGGTGTGACTGTGCGTCGCATCGAGAACAAAATGGGTATCAAGGGTTCTCCTACCTGTGAACTTGTTTATAAAAATGCAAAAGCCGTATTGTGTGGTTCTCGTCGTCTTGGCCTTATTAAGTATGTGATGGCTCTTATGAATGGTGCGCGCTTGGGTATTGCAGCTCAGTCTGTAGGAATCAGTGAAGCAACCTATCGTGAGGCGTTGGCTTACGCAAAAGATCGTCGTCAGTTTGGTAAGGCAATTATCGAGTTCCCAGCTGTTGCAGAGATACTTTCTGTAATTAAGGCTAAACTTGATGCATCTCGTTCGTTGTTGTACGAAACATCTCGTTTCGTAGATATGTATAAGATTTACGAAGACATCGCAAAAGAACGTTCGCTCACAGCCGAAGAACGTGCGGAGATGAAAAAGTATAGCAAGCTTGCTGATGCTTGTACTCCGATGGTTAAAGGTATGTCAAGCGAATATTGCAACCAGAATGCCTACGATTGTATCCAAATACATGGCGGTTCCGGCTTTATGAAGGATTATGCTTGCGAACGAATCTATCGCGATGCTCGAATCACTTCAATATATGAAGGTACTACTCAACTTCAAGTTGTTGCGGCAATACGCCACGTGACTACTGGAACTTATCTAAGCCTTATTCGCGACTATGAGAAAGAGGCAGTTGCTGAAAACCTCCAATCATTGAAGGATGTTTTGGTTGGCTTGACCGATAAGTACGAAGCTGCAGTGGCTAAGGTAGTTGCTGTAAAGGATAGCTATTACAACGATTTGATGGCTCGTCGTCTTGTCGAAATGGCGGCAAATATTGTGATGAGCTATCTTTTGCTCCAAGATGCAACTCGCAATGAGTCATTTACTCGTTCAGCCAAGGTGTATGTAAAAATGGCACAGGCTGAAGTTGCAAAGCATGCAGAATTTATCGAAAATTTCGATCCGGCTCAAGTTGCTGAATACCAGTTTTAATTAAACCATCTACAATAAATAACGCGCTCAATCGGGAGATCCGCTGAGCGCGTTATTTTGTTTTTGTGAAGTTGGCGATTTATAGGTCTATCGCATTTTCGGCGCGTTCATCAGTGATTGCAATATTGACGACATCGGCGATAGAGTTTACATAGTGGAATGAGAGTCCTTTGACATATCGTTCGTTGATGTCTTCAATGTCTTTACGATTTTCGGTCGAAAGTATTATCTCTGTAATACCGGCACGCTTCGCCGCAAGAATCTTTTCTTTAATTCCTCCAACCGGTAGAACTTTCCCGCGAAGTGTAATTTCTCCAGTCATAGCCATATTGGCTTTGACTTTTCGTTGAGTAAAAGTTGAAACTAATGATGTCGCCATTGTAATACCTGCCGAAGGCCCATCTTTGGGTATAGCTCCTTCCGGAACATGAATGTGAACGGCATATTTTTCAAACAATTCGTCATTTATGCCAAATTGAGAGGCGTGAGCTTTAACGTATTGCATAGCAATTGTAGCCGACTCTTTCATGACATTGCCTAAATTCCCTGTTAGAGTTAACGTGTCGGCTTTTCCTTTCGATAGAGATGATTCAATAAATAATATTTCGCCACCAACTGCGGTCCAAGCCAGCCCGGTAACTACCCCGGCCCAATTATTACCTTCATAACGATCCTTGTTAAATCGCTCGATACCCATATACTGCTTGACATCCTCTAAAGACACTTCGGAGGAATAGTTTTCCCCACTCACCTTCTTCATTATCACTTTGCGAAATATTGAGGCTATCGATTTTTCCATCTGACGCACACCGCTCTCAGAGGTGTAGCTTTCTACGATTTTCACAAGAGCGTCTTGTGAGAAAGATATAGGATTGTCAGTCAATGCAAATTCCTCATTTAATCGAGGTATGATATGTTGACGAGCAATTTCGATTTTTTCTTCAAGCAGATAACCCGATATTTCGATGATTTCCATACGATCTAACAGCGGTTGAGACAATGTTTGAAGAGTGTTTGCTGTTGCAATAAATAATACATTTGATAGGTCGTAGTCTACATCGATATAGTTGTCGTGGAATCTGCAATTTTGTTCCGGATCAAGCACTTCAAGAAGGGCGGCAGATGGGTCACCTTTGAAATCCGAGCCAATTTTGTCGATCTCATCGAGCAATAGTACCGGATTGGAAGAACCACTACGACGAATGGCATCCATAATTCGACCGGGCATAGCTCCGATGTAAGTGCGTCGGTGTCCACGAATCTCAGCTTCGTCATGAAGCCCCCCAAGCGATACTCGCTGATATTTTCTTCCTAAGGCTTTGGCTATAGACTGTCCCAAAGATGTTTTTCCTACTCCAGGAGCTCCAACAAGACACAATATCGGAGATTTGCCCAATGGATTATTCATCAAGACGGCAATTTGCTCTAATATACGATCTTTTACTTTGTCGAGACCAAAGTGATTCTCGTTCAAGATATTGCGTGCGACAGAAAAATCGGTATTTAGTGGAGTATATATATTCCAAGGCAATTCGAGCAATGTTTCGAGATAACCATATTGGACATTATAATCCGGACTTTGTGGATTCAGTCGTTCTAATTTAGCGAGTTCTTTATCTACCGAACTTTTAACTGCTTTAGGAAATTCGATTTTTTCGGCTTTCGTTCTTAGATTATTTATTTCATCTCCTTCTCCATACAATTCCTGTCGGATCGCTTCCATCTGTTGCTGAAGGAACGTGTTCCGCTGTTGCTCCGATAGCTGAGAATGCGCTTTTTCTTGAATACCCTTGCTGATCTCAATATATTGCTCTTGTCGTGTAAGTTCGGCATAAAGTTTGAATGCACGATCTTTTATGCGCATTGTTCGCAAAAGTTCTTGCTTGAAATCTGCGGCAAATGGCGCGTGTGAAGATATGAAATTAATGAGTTCAATTGAAGTTGGGATATTTTTTATGTTAAAGATGAACTCATTGTTTTGTCCGTGCGAAGACACTTCTATAATACGGATGGTTGCTTCCTTGATGGCGTCAACAAGTTGTGGAAATTCCGGATCGTCAGCTCTAACACCCACTTCGCGGACAGAAGAGCCTTCTCCCCATAGTAACTCCGCAGATAAAGTCGTGTCGGCAGAAGCTCCGGATAATTTTACTTTGTTGCGAGCTCTGACTAAAGCTGTGTGTGTTCCATCCGGGAGATTGAAGACTTTTAATACATCAGCAATCACTCCATATTGAAAAAGTTGATCTACGTTAGGAGTTTCAATATTTGGATCTTTCTGACAAACTATAGCTATTGGACAGCGTGTTGCAACTGCCATTTCTACTGTAGCCATAGATTGTTTACGCTCAATCCCAATTGGAATTGTCGTCCCGGGGAATAATACCAAGTTTCGAGTAGGAAGAATAGCGAGACGCTCATAATCCGGTTCTTTGCGCGGAGTTGCATCGTCTATTTCGATTTGTCCGATTGGGACAATAGTTGAGTTTTCGTCGTCGGAGTGTCTCATTATATATTTAATTAAATAATAAACAAAGATTCATATTTATCTTATTGCAAAAAGGATGCCAAAGTTACGCAGATTTTATATAAAATCGAATTTTTTGGAGAAATTTGAGTTAAATGCAAGAAGGACAACTCGCTGGAGCTGCCCTTCTTCCATAATATAAGATTGGATTTACTTTATTAAGTATTGTGATGAGATTGACTCATTTTCATGGACACGGCGAATGGTGTCGGCAAATAAACGAGCTACGCTAAGGATTGTTGCTTTTTTGCAGTCCTTGTGGAAAGGTATACTATTAGTGAAAATCATTTCTGATAGAGCACAATTGGTGACGCGTTCCGAAGCGGGGTCGCTCATAATAGCATGAGAGCAAAGTGCTCTAACACTCTTAGCGCCATTTTCCATCATCAAGTCAGCGGCTTTGGTGATAGTACCAGCGGTGTCAACCATATCATCCACCAATATGACATTCTTATTCTTTACGTCGCCAATGACGGTCATTTTTTCGACAACATTTGCTTTGGCACGTTGCTTGTGACATAACACCAAGGGTACATCAAGATATTTTGCATAGTTATTAGCTCGCTTAGCGCCGCCAACATCAGGCGTAGCGATAACCATATCTTCGAGGTTGAGTGATTGGATATAAGGGATGAATACCGAAGAAGCATACAAGTGATCGACAGGAACATCGAAAAAACCTTGAATCTGGTCAGCGTGTAGATCCATTGTAATCACACGATCCACTCCTGCTGCACTCAAAAGGTCTGCTACTAACTTTGCAGCAATTGATACGCGAGGTTTATCTTTGCGATCTTGACGCGCCCAACCGAAATAAGGCATTACTGCTGCAATTGATTTGGCCGATGCACGCTTTGCTGCATCAATCATAAGCAATAATTCCATAAGATTGTCGGTATTGGGGAATGTAGACTGTACAAGGAATACCTCACATCCACGAATCGACTCTTCAAACGAAACTTCAAACTCACCATCGGCAAATCGTTGGATATTCATTTTGCCCAACTCAACGCCGAGTTCTTTACAGATTTCCTCGGCCATGTATTGTGATTTAGTGCCAGAGAAAACCTTGAAAGGTGCTAATGTTGTACTCATAAACTCAGATAATATGATGAAATTTTTTACAAAAATACTACTTTTTTAAGAGCCAAACTTATTTCTTTGCAGATTTTTTATCTGTAGGGAGAACATTTTTATGCTTAATTTTCCAAACCACGGCATCATAAGGTCCGACATAAGTGGTAAATGGGACGTCCGCACTAAAAGTTTTGCGCATTGAATCCATTGTCAACAAATCGGTTGCTACGCAATCACCTGTTGGTATGTCGAGTACATCGAATGCGTGTTGCGGAACATTGATACGTAGATCGCATGGTTTGGCATCAAAATTTATGGCAATAAGCAATGTCTCTTTGCCATAGCTACGTAAGAATACATATTGTTTGTGTGGATTGAGAGTCGGATTGCAGTAGTTTACATACATCAAGTCAAAGAATCTTCCTTGCGAAATAGCTTTTTCTTGGTTGCATATATTTAATATGGTGCGGTATTTACTCCGTAGCCAGATTTCTCTACCTGAAAGTAACTCGTCATTACATTTTCCACCATTAAGCCAACGACGAACAGTGGGAATGCTCCAATAATCGAATATTGTGGTACGTCCATCGTATCCGCTATATCCTTCGGCATCGGTAGCCTGCTCTCCAAGTTCTTGTCCTGCGTATATCATCATCGGTCCGGTACTAATCATCGAACTAACGATTAACGATGGCACTACAAGTCCCGGGTCTCCGGCATAAAATTTGGAACCAAAACGTTGTTCATCATGGTTTTCCAAGAAGTTGAGCATATTTCCGCCAATGCCTTCTACTGTCTGCCAACAATTAGTAATCCTTGCTGCGGAAAAATTAGAGCACTGAATACCGCGAAGAGTGTCGTACAGATTTACTTTGTCGTAGAGATAATCAAATCCGCCCAACTTTATAAAATCTCTATATAACCCAACGTCGTATATTTCTGCTATAAATTTCACATGAGGGAAGTTTTCTTTTACATTTGGAATGGCCCATTGCCAAAATTCGAGTGGCACCATGTGCACCATGTCACAACGGAATCCATCGACACCTTTTGCCGCCCAATATCGCAAAATATGGAGCATCTTAAACCAAGTGTCGGGGATTGGGTTGAAGTTGCGCTCTCCATTGCCATAGTCAACGCCATAATTTAGCTTAATAGTATCGTACCAATCGTATTGTCCCGGGAATGCCGTGAAACAATCGTTGCCAGAAGCCTTTGCCGGGAACTCCACGTAGGCACTATCTCCTTGTCCTAAATCTACTTGTGGTGCGAATAATTGTAATGGAATATAATAAAAATTATTGGAGCGGTCATAGAATTTTTGTCGGTCGTCATCAGCTCCGAGATCTCGTATTCCTGCAGGCTTCGCATCTGAATAATATTGGCGAGCCACATGGTTTGGAACGAAATCGATTATAACCTTCAAGTTAGCATCATGCGTACGCGCAACCAACTCTTCAAACTCTTCAATTCGCTTGTTGACATCAACTGCTATATCCGGGTCTACATCGTAATAATCTTTGATTGCATAAGGCGATCCGGCATTTCCTTTTACAACGTACGGATTGTTGCAGTGAATACCATATCGAGAATAGTTGGTCTTATGCGCATGTTCGATGATACCCGTGTACCACACATGGGTAACTCCCAACTCTTTGATACCATTGAGTACTGTCGATGTAATATCGTTCATTTTTCCGCATCCGTTTTGCTCGATTGTACCATAAGGAACACAATGGTCGCACGAATTGGCAAAAAGACGTGGCAAAAGTTGATAAATGATCGGCTTTTCGTTTGTCATAATAATGTACCTACTATATAATTTACATTCAAGTCAGATGGACTTGTATGGTTAAAACTATCACAAAAGTAGTATAAATTCGGCATTTGTCCCCTATTTTGAATGGATATTTTATCAACAATTACAGCACATGTCTCTTTTTATACGTAAAAAAAGCACAACTACTCTTTTTTACTCCGTAGGATTGAGTTAACTTTGCATCGATGAAAAAGATAATTATTTTAGTAGCATCCATAATTGCCATTGCAGGAGGAATATCGGCTAAAGAGCCGGTAATAGCCCCATCGTATGCGTGGAAAATACTCCCTCCCTTGGGATTACACGAACCATCGACTATCGATACAACTCTCTATAATTATTATCAGAAGTCAATTCCATCGGCTATATCACCGGCATATGCCACAACCGGAAATCTTGGCGCTGAGGGTATGAATCTGATATATTTTGATAGAAAACCGATGAGTGATTTCTTTTTTCAAGATGCACTCGCGGCATGGATTCCGAGAGTTGAAACTATGCGATTTTACAACACTCGCATACCAATGACCCTATTGAGTTATAATACCGGAGGTAGTCGCGAGAATAATCAAGATCGGTTGAGCGCGGTGTTTTCAGGCAATTCAGGAAAACGATTGCAGATTGGCGCTTTGCTGGATTATATCTACTCAAAAGGTAGTTATAACTATCAAGCCACAAAGGATCTTATTTGGGGATTATCCGGGTCATATATGGGCGATCGATATGAGTTGCAAACATTTTTCAATCATTACAATCTATTGAATAAAGAGAATGGGGGCATTACCGATGACTTATATATAACAGATCCGGCTCAACTTCAAGGGGGTGAGACATCTATTGATGCCAAGGCTATTCCTACAAATCTCACAGCGGCTCATTCCAAGATTGTCGGTCATCAGTTCTATATGAATCATCGATATAAAGTTGGGTACTATGAGGAGGAATATGTGAACGACACAGCGGTCAATCGAACATATATTCCGGTGTCAAGTTTTATATGGACTCTTGATTATAAAGGAGGCAAACATTTGTTTCGCAACACAAATGCGAGTGAGGACGCAGAATTTTGGGCTCATAGATATTTGAATCCGGACGGCACAGATGATAAGACTGAATATTGGTCATTGCGCAATACAATCGGAGTGTCTCTTCTCGAAGGCTTCCATAAATATGCAAAAGCCGGACTTGCGGCTTATGCAACACATGAAATACGTCGATACACACAGACTACAGATACTATTGATCGCTTGCTTGAACTTCCGGATGGTCTATCACCCTACCCCACATCGAAAATTCCGGGACAAGAGGATCAAAATCTTTTGTGGATAGGTGCACAACTTACCAAGCAACAAGGATCAATACTGACATATAATGCTACGGCAGAATTTGGCGTAGTAGGAGATGTGGCAGGTGATATAAAAGTAGAAGGAAATCTGTCAACTCGATTAAAACTTTTCGGGGATACCATGACTATATCCGGATATGGCTTATTCAAGAATGAAGCCGTGCCATATCTGATGAATCACTATGTTTCCAATCACTTCATTTGGAATAATGATTTTGGTAAAACTCGTACACTTCGTTTTGGAGGCATACTGAATATCCCTCACACCAATACTCGATTGAATATAGGAGTAGAAAATACTCAAAATTTGGTTTATTTCAATGGCGATTGTTTGCCGGTGCAACATAGTGGAAGTGTGCAGGTATTTAATGCTCAATTAGAGCAAAACTTCAAGGTCGGTATTCTGAATTGGAACAATAAATTGACATATCAGACATCGTCGGAACAGTCGGTAGTCCCTCTGCCTAAATTTGTCGCATATTCTAATCTCTTCTTGCTTTTTAAGGTCGCAAAAGTATTAGATGTGCAATTCGGAGTAGATTGTAATTACTATTCTAAGTATAAGAGTGTGGCTTATCAGCCGGCAACTATGTCATTTTACAACCAGCAAGAGGTTGAATGTGGCAACTATCCGTTTATGAATGCATATATCAACATGAAGTTGAGCAAAACACGATTCTACGTGATGTTTACTCATGTCAATCAGGGCATGACGGGTGATAACTATTTTTCATTGCCTCACTACCCTCTTAATCCACGTCGATTCCAAATCGGACTTTCAGTAGACTTTGCCAACTAAATATGGATGCACAAAAGAATTATGGATCGAGATTGTTGATATATTTCCTACTGCTATTATTGGTGGCAGGTCTGATGTATTCATTGAAAAAATGTAGTTACACAACCATCCCACAACAACAGATATCGTCTGGTGGCGACACGTTGGATGTTGCAATAGAGTATGCTCCTCTCTCGATCTACACATACGAAGATACCTTGGGCGGTTTTAACTACGATTTACTGCGCTTAATGGCATCGAAGTTTGGCTTAAAACTAAAATATCATCCAGTCGTAACTCTAAAAGACGCATTGATCGGTCTTGAAAATGGTAGATTTGATATACTTGCGGCCGAGTTGCCTATGACGGCGGAAAATAAAGAAAGCTATATTTTCAGTCGTCCTATATATCTTGATCGTCAAGTGCTTGTTCAGCTTCGTGATTCTGTGACCGGTGAGTGTCGTGTCAAGTCACAATTGGATCTCGCAGGTGATACGGTTTGGGTTATCGAAGGGTCTCCTATTGCCTCACGTGTATCCAATCTTGCTCGTGAAATTGGTGATACAATCTACACAAAATATGAATCGACTTATGGAGCTGAACAACTTTTTATTTTAACCGCCACCGGCGAAATAAAACAGGCTGTAATCAACGAACGTATAGCAAAAGAACTATTAAAAGATTACCCCGATATGGATATAAGCACTGACATTTCATTTACACAGTTTCAATCGTGGGTATTAGGTATAGAAAATAAAATACTTGCCGATAGCCTGAATCGTTGGTTGGAGCGAGTTCAGGCCACACCCGAATATAAGGAGCTTGAACAGCGATACATGAAATAGCGAATTACATTTGTCCAATACATAACTAACGCCGAAATGCTTAATGTGTTTCGACGTTTTTTTGTTTTTGAAAGAAATTTTGCGGATAGTATATGACCTACCTTTTGATTTTCAAAATATATTGTTTATCTTTGCCAAACCAACTCGCGCCGTTTCTGCAATATGTAGATCGGGAGGGTGGGATTACATACATAAAGACGTTTACTTTAACGTTTTGACTTTGAGACTATAGAAATCTGGTAAATTTCAATGCTTATCAAAGCCAAGGCAACAGTGAATGTCTCAGGCGTGTTTATTCTATTTCAAAGGATAAATGGCACGGCGTGGGGCTTCAGTGTTGCTCGTTCTGATAAGCATGGGCAATACCAGAGCCTCTATAGTCTCGGAGCGAGCGACGAAGAATAGGCTCCATGTCTTTTTTATGTAATATAATCATTAAGAATATAATAATCGGTCGATAGGAGCCTAAGACCTTAATAATAACGGCTCGTGAAATATCGCACCGCTGGAAAACGCATTGTTGATGTTATAATTTCATTTGCAGCAATTGTATTACTAAGTCCGATACTTATTATTACAATAGCGCTCTTATTTATTGCCAATAAAAAACAAGTATTTTTTCGACAACAGCGTCCTGGAAGAAACGGCAAAATATTCCATATCCTTAAATTTAAGACAATGACCGATGAAAGGGATAAAAACGGATATTTATTACCCGATGATCAACGCTTAACTAAAATAGGTCAATTTATTAGGTCTACATCAATAGATGAACTTCCCCAACTAATCAATGTATTGATGGGAGACATGAGTATTGTTGGCCCTCGTCCATTGCTGGTTGAATATTTGCCACTTTATAATTCGAAGCAATCGCGTAGGCATGAAGTTAAACCTGGTATAACTGGATGGGCACAATGCAATGGTCGTAATTCCTTAACATGGAGTGAAAAGTTTGATTTAGATGTTTGGTATGTTGATCATATCTCGTTTAGATTGGACATAAAAATTATTGTTATGACTATAGGTAAAGTCATATATCGGTCTGATATATCCTCTTCAACCTCAAAAACGATGGAAGCATTCAATGGGAAAAACTAATAACAATATGAATGATTTAGCAATATATGGTGCCGGTGGATTCGGACGAGAAGTGGCTTGTTTGATTGAACTTATTAACAGGATAAATCCGACTTGGAATTTAATTGGTTTTTTCGATGATGGAGAAGCCGTAGGTTCTAAAGTGTCACATTTTGGTACAGTTTTGGGCAATATCGACGCAGTAAATGCCTATCCATCAGATTTGGCAATAGTGATGGCTATTGGCAGTCCTATGGCAGTTAAGAAAATTGTATCGCGAATATCAAATCAGAATATCAGCTATCCGAATATAATATGTCCTGATTTTTGGATATCAGATAAGGAGACGTTTAATATCGGCAAAGGTAATATTATACAAGGAGATTGTGCTGTGACGTGCAATGTCAATATTGGAGATTTTAATGTCATGAATGGCTCGGTAGTTTTAGGTCATGATGTTAAGATAGGTGATTATAATCAATTTATGCCGGCAACCCGAATTTCCGGTGAGGTTACTACAGGTGATTGTAATTATTTTGGAGTAGGTTCAATTGTATTACAAGGATTAACCATTGGAAACAATACCAAAATAGCAGCCGGAGCAGTATTGATGACTCGTCCTAAAGATAACTCAACTTATATAGGCAATCCTGCAAAATTATTTAAATATTAAACATCTAATGGATAACGAATCCAACCATTAGAATACAATTCGGATTCAATACTACAACAATGGAACTAAACGATTTTATTGAACATTTCGCAGAACAATTCGAAGAGACTGATGCATCAGAATTTGTTGCAACAACAAAATTTCACGAACTCGATGAATGGTCATCTTTGACAGCTTTGTCGATTATCGCTATGGTCGACGAAGAATATGATATCACTCTAAAAGGAGATGACATTACAAAAGCGTCAACTATTGAAGACTTATATAATACAGTAAAAGCAAAAAAATAATGGCGTTTTTTGAAATCAAAAATGTTAGGATCGCCGGCTTTGCTGCCGGTGTTCCTAAACATGTCGACAAAACAATTTCGACGACAGACAAGTACGATGCTGAGGCATTCATTGAGACAACAGGAGTAATTGAGAAACGCTACTCTAATGAGTTTACCACATCCGACTATTGTGAGGCAGCGGCTCGACAATTGATTGAAGACCTACATTGGAGTGTAGAAGATATTGATGCGGTAATATTTGTTTCTCAGACTGCCGATTACATATTGCCGGCAACTTCATGTGTATTGCACGGTAAACTTGGACTGAGAAAAGAATGTTTCACACTTGATATATCACTTGGTTGCTCCGGATGGGTATATGGCTTGAATACAATTATGTCGTTGATGAGTCATGGCACAATAAAGAAGGCATTGCTATTTGCCGGTGATGCGCGTGGGCAAGTCGTCCCACGAACAAAACCGGATCAACTTTTTGGCCATGCCGGGACTGTAACGGCTCTTGAATATGGCGATTTTGAAGGTTCGTATAAGTTCGATATGGGAAGTGATGGCACGGGATATGACGCGATTATAAAACCATTGGGAGGTACGCGTAATCAAATGTCGCAAGATTCTTTTGGAATTTTCGAGGATGAAAATGGTCGTCAGACCAGTAATTTTGCGTCGAAGATGAAAGGAATGGATGTCTTTGCGTTCGGTATCACAACAGCTCCTAAATCCATTAAAAAATTAGCCAAGCAATACGAATTTGACTATTTGGATGCTGATTATTTTGTTTTTCATCAAGCAAATATGAAGATGAATAAAACAATTGAAAAAAAACTGAAATTGGATTCGGCAAAGGTGCCTTATAGTATGCCTCATTTTGGTAATACATCTTCTGCATCAATTCCTTTGACTATAGTAACTCAACTTAAAAACAAAATAGAAAATCACAATACTAAATTTATCTGTTGTGGTTTTGGTGTCGGACTTTCTTGGGGTACTGTCGCATTTGAAACAAATAATATTGTGATATCAGACTTAGTGGAACTTTGATATGGGAAACTATAATCCATTTACGCTCAAAGATAAAACTATCCTAATAACCGGAGCATCATCCGGAATTGGTAGAGCTATTGCGATAGAATGTTCTCGAATGGGGGCAAATGTGATCATTACGGGTCGAAACGAAGAACGATTGCAGGATACATTTGAGGCTCTTGAGCATAGCAATTTATCTCATCAGAGAATAATAGCCGATCTTTGTATACAAGACGAGTTGGTTCGCCTAATCTCCCAATTGCCAAAATTAGATGGGATTGTACTTTCGGCGGGAATTGGGATAGCTATTCCGGTTTCATTTTCGACGATTGAGAAAATGAAAAAGATATTTGAAACTAATTTCTTCACTCAAACAGAATTGCTTCGTATTGTATTCAAAAAGAAAATTCTAAATAAACAGGCATCAGTTGTTTCGATAGCATCTATTGGTGGAAATTACGAATTCGCATATGGGCATAGCATATATGGAGCTTCAAAAGCAGCATTACGCTCAATGATGAAGTCGTGTGCGAAAGAATTTGCGACTCGTCAGATTCGTGTGAATTGCATTTGTCCGGGTATGGTAGAAACTCCACTTATTCACCACGGAACTATCACTGAAGAACAGCTACAAGCAGATATGAATAGGTATCCGCTGAAGCGTTATGGTAAGCCCGAAGAAATAGCATATTCAGCAATATTTTTGTTGTCGGATGCGTCTTCATGGATGACCGGACAAGATATAGTAATCGATGGCGGCATAACAATATAGCAATGTCACTATTAACTTTTAATTCGGTCGGAATCACAGCATTATCTGCGGCACTCCCCAAAAAGGTCATCAACAACTACGAATGCACCTCTTACTTCCCGAAGGAGGAGGTGAAAAAAGTTGTAGATAAAATAGGTATCTATGAACGGAGATTTGTCGATGAACATACCTGCGCGTCTGATTTATGCTATGCAGCTGCCGAACAATTATTTGCCGATAATAATATAAATCGGGACGAAATAGATATGCTTATCTTTATATCTCAAACACCCGATTATAGAATGCCTGCAACATCGGTACTGCTTCAACATCGGCTGAATTTGCCACAATCGTGTGTAGCATTTGACGTTTCATTAGGGTGCTCAGCTTTCATTTACGGACTCACAATTGCCTATTCGTTTCTACAATCGGACAATTTGCGCAAAATATTAATCCTCGATGGAGAAACTCGTTCTAAAGTGTACTCACCAAAAGATCGTAGAAGTGCATTCCTTTTTGGTGATGGTGGAGTCGCTGCTTTAATAGAGCGAGATAAACGCTTTGGGCAAAGTCATTTTTCTCTTAACTCTGATGGTAGTAGAAGTGAATTAATAAAAATAAGAGGTGGCGGTTACAGATATCCGAGTTCATTAGAAACCATAACTGAAAAAGTAGTGGATGAGTATGGTAATATTCGCAGTGATGAACAAGGCTATATGAATGGTACAGATGTATTCAACTTTGTAATAAAAGAAATTCCGAAAGATATAAAATCATTACTTAATGCAACTACGACATCTATCAGTGATTTCGATTATTATATTTTTCACCAAGCCAATAATTTTATAAATACGTACATAGCTAAAAAGATGAAATTAGATCCGGCGAAGATTCCATCAACAATAGCTAAATATGGCAATGTATCATCAGTTTCAGTGCCTCTCACTATTGTAAGTGAGTTAAAAGATCAATTTTCAGAACCAAAGAAATTGTTACTTAGTGCCTTTGGCGTTGGGATGACATGGGCTACAGGTATTATAACTCTTGATAAATGCAATATAAGTAATATTGTGGAAATATAAGCATCTCCCCTACCTTACCTATGATATATTATTGGAAATGGGTTTGATGGGACGATTTCTGTTGTTTGGAGATATAGTGAGTGTATAGCAAAAAAAATAAAGTAAAGATGTTTTTTCTTCGCTTGTCTTTGCGTATATTTGTAAATTATTTATTGAATCAAGATGAAGAAGACGTTTATATCTGTAGCTATGTTGTTCACATTCAGCGCTGCTGTTGCCCAAATATCATTTTCGGGCAATAGTCGTGATGTAATTGCTTTACAACCACAATCTTCGACAGGACTTAATAACATCTATGTTCTCTATGATACAAACGGCGTTTCCATTAATTATAAAGCATCATCGTCGGAAGGTGTAACATGGTATCGATTTAGTAATCTTGGCGGAGCTTACGCAGAGCAGATAGCTAATATAGCTTATAGTAATGGCGTTTATACATTATCCAATGTAGAAGGCGACATGGGATATATCGTGGAGGAAGGAACTAAACGTACATACTTTTGGATTGTAGACTATGCTTCCCACTATCTTGATTTGCGATCTCTATCGATTTCTCCCGAACAAGATTGCTCGATGACGGCTCTAATTGCTGATGGACAAGGAGATAAAATTGTGTATTACACAATCAATGGTCGTCAGATGGAATTAGATAGAGAACTCACTCTCCAGTACTCTACCCTGCAATGGGATGATACGGCAGAGAATTATGTGCAAGCTGAGGCTACGGAGTCATACACGTATTTACCCGAGATAATCTATACGTCAGCGCCACTATGTGATACCGACTTCGTGCTGTCAGGCGATCGCTTTTTGCGCCATTGGGGCGAGGCTGAGTCGGTGAATTCTGCGATATACTCTACTATAGCAGTTGCAGCAGAGACGTCAGCAACTCAGACGGAGCGCGATAATGACAATGAGCAAAAAGAAGATGGCGCAACGCTTGGGGGCTCGGCTCCGATTGAGATTACATTTAAGGCGTCAGTGACAGATGCTGCGATTTATCGTGAATGGCAAATGGCAGAGGATGCTGAGTTTGAGAATATCATAATGCGATTTAATGAACTTGAAACGACATATACGTTTGAGGAATACGGAACATTCTACATGCGTTTTATGGCAAGCAATGATGCCGGAACATGCGACTATTTCAGTGAAACTTATGAAATCTCAATCGGCGAATCTCGATTGGAGTGTCCCAATGCGTTCTCTCCCGGTGCGACAGAGGGAGTCAATGACAATTGGAAGGTGAGCTACAAGTCAATTGTGTCGTTCGAATGCCATATTTTCAATAGGTGGGGTATCAAAGTCGCCGAGTTTACGGATCCATCTCAAGGATGGGATGGTCGTCATGGCGGCAAGCTTGTGCCTGCCGGAGTCTACTATTATGTTATTAAGGCTCGCGGAGCAGACGGAAAAAACTACGATCTCAAAGGAGATATTAATATTATAAACTATAGTGGAACGCTTAATGGTGCCACTACCAATCCGGAAATTGAATGAAATTAAATGATATAACTCGCTCCATGATTGTTGCGGCAATTGTTGGAGCGTCATTCTTAAATGCAGATGCGACTGTAAAATCGAAAAGTGTATTATTCTCTCGTGTTGAAAATCCGGCAATCCCTCAATCTATGGAATTTGCCGGACAAAAGATTGATTTCGATCGTGTAGATATGTATGAGCTACTCGATCGCGAACTAACATCTATGGCATACACTCATGGAAATACATTGCTTGTCATAAAACGAGCCAATAAGTATTTTCCAATTCTTGCTCCAATTCTAAAGAAAAATGGTGTTCCTGCTGACATGATTTATTTAGCATGTATTGAGAGTACACTCAATATTCGGGCTTATTCAGCTGCAAAAGCCGCAGGTTTGTGGCAATTTATTTCCTCTACGGCAAAACAATATGGACTGGAAGTAAACGATGAAGTAGATGAACGTTACAATGTTGAAAAAGCAACAATAGCGGCATGTAAATATCTAAAAAAAGCGTATGCAAAATATGGGAATTGGGAATCGGTTGCTGCATCATATAATGGAGGAATGGCTCGAATAACCACCGAATTAGAATCTCAACTCGCCAATAGTGCATATGACTTATATTTGGTCGATGAAACGTCTCGATATATGTTCAGATTGTTGGCAATGAAAATAGTCATGGAAAATCCTACAGAATATGGTTTCCGATTAACAAAAGACCAGTTGTATCAACCAACAGAATATACGGAAGAACCTATAAGTGAAACGATAGAAGATTGGCCGACTTGGGCAAAATCACATGGTATCACATTTGCACAATTAAAAGAGCACAATCCATGGATTAGAGCAAAAAAACTTACGAATAAACAAGGTAAGACATACATCGTAAAAATTCCGAAACAAAAAAGTCTATATCGCTCGAAGCAAAATAAAACAATATATAATCCCAATTGGGTAATTGATTAATACCGTCTCGTTGTATGGGTAAGTTTATTGATAGTCTATCGGTCTATGGAGCAAGAGTCAATAATCTCAAAAACATTGACGTATCTATCCCTCACAATAAATTGACAGTAATAACAGGACTTAGCGGAAGCGGCAAGTCATCGTTGGCGTTTGATACAATTTATGCCGAAGGACAGCGACGCTATATTGAGACGTTTTCTTCCTATGCTCGCAATATGCTTGGAGCTTTAGAGCGTCCTGACGTAGATAATATTTCGGGATTAAGTCCGGTGATTGCAATAGAGCAAAAGACTATCAATCGAAATCCGCGAAGCACAATCGGCACAACTACCGAAATATACGACTTCTTGCGTTTACTATTTGCAAGAGTAGGCACTGCCCGGAGTTATATCTCGGGAGAACCAATGATTAAGTATACTGAAGAGCGTATCATAAACCTTATACTTGAGCGCTATGATGGTCGTAAAATCAATATTCTTGCTCCATTAATTAAAAATCGTAAAGGACATTATAAGGAACTATTTGAAACACAACGTAAAAAAGGTTATCTGAATGTTCGCGTAGATGGTGAGATTCGCGAAATAACATTTGGTATGAAACTCGATCGATACAAAAATCATTCAATAGAATTGGTCATCGATAAGTTGAAAGTTTCAAGTAAAGATGCCGAACGATTGCGTGATTCGGTGAATGCGGCTCTAAAGCAAGGAGACAAGCAACTTATGATATATGATGTAGAAGCCGACTCAATCGGTCATTACAGTCAAATGTTGATGGATCCGATTAGTGGAATATCTTATAGAGAACCGGCTCCTCATAATTTTTCATTTAACTCACCGCAAGGCGCATGCCAATGTTGTAAAGGATTGGGTTATGTCAATATTGTTGACCGCAACAAACTCATCCCCGACGATTCATTGTCAATACATGAAGGCGGTATCGTGGCACTCGGCAAGTATAAAAACTCAATGATATTTTGGCAGATTTCAGCTATCTGTGAAAAATATGGTTATACAATAAAAACACCTATACGCGACTTATCGGAAGAAGCGATTAGCGATATATTAAATGGTACGACCGAGCGCATTGCGGTTAAAACCGAAACTATGAGTACGTCTAATTATTTTTTGACGTATGAAGGGATAATCAAGTATATCGAACTCCAACAAACCGAAGATGCGTCTTCGGCAGCACAAAAATGGAGCGGACAATTTTTTTCGCGAGCAGTATGTCCCGAATGTCAAGGTCAGCGATTGAATCGTGAAGCGTTACATTTTTTCATCGGAGATAAAAATATTGCACAACTTGCTGCACTTGATATTTCCGAGCTATACAAATGGGTTATTGATGCCGAAAATTTACTATCACCTTCTCAGGCAATAATTGCCAATGAAATTCTGAAAGAAATACGTACTCGTCTACGCTTTTTGATAGATGTCGGGTTGGACTATTTGTCTCTCAATAGAAATTCTGCGACATTGTCGGGAGGAGAAAGTCAACGAATACGATTGGCAACCCAATTAGGATCAGAACTTGTCAATGTAATGTATATTCTCGATGAGCCAAGTATCGGTTTACATCAACGCGACAATAAGCGTCTTATTGATTCTCTGAAACGATTGAGGGATGTAGGTAATTCGGTTATAGTGGTAGAGCATGATAAAGATATGATGCTTGAGGCTGATTATATCGTTGATATTGGTCCAAAAGCAGGACGCAAAGGAGGAGAGGTAGTATTCTATGGGACTCCTAAAGAGATGCTTAAAACACAAACTCTGACATCGGGTTATCTGAATGGTCACTTATCAATACCGATACCGCAACAACGGCGCGCCGGCAATGGGAAAGTCATAAAAATTGAGGGCTGTATCGGAAATAATTTGAGAAACGTCACTCTTGATTTGCCGTTAGGTAAATTTATTTGTGTCGCCGGAGTGTCAGGTAGTGGGAAATCGAGTCTTGTTAATGGGACATTGCAGCCTATTTTAAGTCAAAAATTTTATAGATCGAGTCAAGAACCATTACCATATAAAAATATTATCGGTATTGAGAATATTGACAAGGTGGTTACAGTGGATCAATCTCCGTTGGGGCGTTCTCCACGGTCCAATCCGGCAACTTATACCGGAGTGTTTTCTGATATTAGAAACCTATTTGTTGCACTCCCCGAAGCTAAGATAAGGGGATATAAACCCGGTAGATTCTCTTTTAATGTAGCCGGTGGACGTTGTGAAGCGTGTAGCGGAAATGGCTACAAGACTATTGAAATGAATTTTCTTCCGGATGTACTTGTGCCGTGTGAAGTTTGTGGAGGTAAACGCTATAATCGAGAGACTCTTGAGGTGCGATTTAAAGGAAAATCTATAGCGGATGTTTTGGATATGACAATAAATCAAGCTGTAGAATTTTTCGCAGCCACGCCAACCATTTTGAACAAAATAAAAGTACTCCAAGACATTGGTTTGGGATATATTAAACTCGGACAGCCGTCAAGTACCCTTTCCGGTGGGGAAAATCAACGAGTGAAACTTGCCACTGAACTTTCTAAACGTGACACCGGTAAAACTCTGTTTATTCTTGATGAACCGACAACAGGACTTCACTTCGAAGACATAAAAGTGCTTTTGGCCGTGTTAAACAGATTGGTGGATAAGGGTAATACCGTTCTTGTTATTGAGCATAACTTGGATGTAATCAAATGTGCTGATTATGTAATCGATATGGGCCCAGAGGGCGGCAAAAACGGAGGACAAATTATAGCGACCGGAACTCCTGAAGAAATAGTCGAAAGTGGATCTCCGACCTCAAGTTTTATAAAGGATGAATTACAATTATGATTTTGTGTGCTTGTAATTTTTTCAATCCATCCAATTATCGTATCTTTGTGCATATAAAATAAAGCGTATGTCCGTTTATACGTTAATTAAAAAAAGTAATATAGAAGTAATGAAAGTACTTAAGTTTGGCGGTACATCAGTTGGTACAATTGATAGTCTTAAAAATGTAAAGGCCATAGTCGAACAATGCACTGAGCCGGTGATAGTTGTAGTATCAGCGCTCGGAGGAATTACCGACCAGTTGATAAATACCGCTCATCTCGCTGCAAGGGGCGATATTGGTTATCTTGAAGCCTATGCTCGCATAGTAGAACGCCACCAAAGCGTCATTGACGGGATTGTTCCCTCTAATAAAAAATTAGATGTTTGCTCAATTGTTGATCCTTTGTTGGAGGAATTAGGGAACATCTATAGAGGCGTCAATCTGATTAAAGATCTATCTGATCGAACATTGGACATTATAGTTAGCTATGGCGAGCGGATTTCATCTGTAATTATAAGTCGTGTAATTAATGATGCGCAGCATTTTGATTCGCGCAATTTTATTAAAACAGAGCGACAATTCGGTAAGCATGTATTAGATAATGAGGCTACACAAAAACTAATTCACGATACGTTTGATAATGTCAATTTTAAGGTTGCATTAGTCCCGGGATTCATCGCCTCAAATGCAGATGGCGACATAACAAATTTGGGTCGTGGTGGTAGTGACTATACTGCTGCGATATTGGCGGCGTCATTGGATGCATCAGTGCTTGAAATATGGACTGACGTAGATGGGTTTATGACTGCTGACCCTCGTGTCATAAACAATACTTATGTCATAGAGCATCTATCGTTTGTAGAAGCAATGGAGTTGTGTAATTTCGGTGCAAAAGTAATATATCCTCCTACTATATATCCGGTTTTTCACAAGAATATTCCCATCAAAATAAAAAATACATTTAATCCTCAAGCTCCGGGGACTTGCATTTCAGAGCAACGCCCATCAGCAGAAGGGAAAGCAATTAAAGGTATATCATCAATAAATGACACTTGCCTTATCACCGTAACAGGTTTGGGCATGGTAGGTGTTATCGGCATCAATTCTCGTATATTTAATGCATTGGCTAAAAATGGTGTCAGTGTATTCCTTGTGTCGCAGGCGGCAAGTGAAAATAACACATCATTTGCTGTGAAAAATTGTGACGCTGATTTAGCAGTACAAGTTCTTAGTGAAGAATTTGCTGCAGAATTAGTTTCGGGTGAAATCAGTGAAATTAAAGCCGAACCAAACTTAGCTACTGTGGCTATAGTGGGTGAGAATATGAAACATAGTACCGGTATTGCAGGAAAATTGTTCAATACATTAGGGCGAAATGGTATTAATGTAATAGCTTGCGCACAAGGAGCGTCTGAAACAAATATTTCATTTGTTATCGATTACAAAAACCTACGAAAGGCTCTAAATGTTATTCACGATTCTTTTTTTCTCTCTGACACTCAGGTTTTAAATTTGTTTATTGTTGGTGTAGGCAATGTGGGGCGCAATTTGCTTGAACAGATATGCAAGCAACAAGATAATCTTCTAAAGAATAAAGCTCTCTCTCTGCGTGTCGTGGGTATATCAAATTCTCATAAATGTTTATTTGACAGAGAAGGTATTGATATTAGGAATTATAGCCAACGTTTAACCGATGCTACTATCGAAGCAACTCCGGATAATATTCGTGACGAGATAATAAAAATGAATATTTTCAATTCGGTTTTTGTCGATTGTACAGCGAGCCCTCACATCGCGGCATTATATGACGATTTGTTGATGCACAATATTAGTGTTGTAGCAGCCAATAAGATAGCAGCATCTTCGGAATATTCTAATTATGCTCGTCTAAAGC
The DNA here is from genome assembly GCA_964637445.1 of uncultured Muribaculum sp. Lineage (GTDB taxonomy): Bacteria > Bacteroidota > Bacteroidia > Bacteroidales > Muribaculaceae > M3. The sequence continues at coordinate 7,815 of CAZWWS010000017.1, read as the reverse complement.
AGATTGCGAGGAAGAAAGACGTGAAGTTCTTGTTTGAAACTAATGTAGGTGCCGGACTTCCTATTATCAACACGATAAACAATCTGATTAATTCAGGCGATAAAATACTTAAAATAGAAGCCGTTGTATCTGGAACGTTAAACTATATATTCAATGTGATTAGTGAAGATGTTCCTATCAGCAAAGCCATAAAAATGGCTAAAGAAGCAGGATATAGTGAGCCTGATCCACGCATAGATTTAAGCGGTAAAGATGTGGTGAGAAAATTGGTAATTTTGGCTCGTGAAGCGGGATATGAAGTCGAACAAGATGACGTCGTGAAAAATCTTTTTATCCCTGAAAAGTATTTTGAAGGGTCAATTGATGACTTTTGGAATAATATCACCGATATTGATGCCGACTTTGAGGCTATGCGCAAAGCCGCTTCTGACAATGGTGAGCATTTTCGCTTTGTTGCAAAATTAGAAGCCGGCGGTGCGGAAGTTGGTCTGCAAAAAGTTCAATCCGGTCATCCGTTCTATTCACTCGAAGGGAGCAATAATGTAATATTAATTACAACCGAAAGGTATAAAGAATACCCAATGGTAATTAAAGGATATGGTGCCGGCGCCGAAGTTACTGCTGCCGGAGTTTTTGCAGATATTATTAGTATTGCAAATATTCGATAATCAGAGAAATAGTTGCTACAATGAAATATATAATTGTATTAGGTGATGGAATGGCAGATGAGCCTATTGAGTTGCTTGGTGGACGCACACCGCTTCAAGTAGCTCATACCCCCATCATGGATATGTTAGCACGGAAAGGAAAGGTTGGGTTGCTGTCTACGGTTCCAAACGGATTTCATCCAGGAAGTGAAATCGCGAATCTGAGCGTTTTGGGTTACGATGTAGCTAAAGTTTTTGAGGGTCGCGGGTCGTTGGAGGCTGCAAGTATGGGAGTCGACATTGAACCAAACGAGATGGCAATGCGATGTAACTTAATATGCATTGAGAATGGTAAAATAAAAAATCATTCGGCAGGTCATATCTCAACAGAAGAATCCGCCGAGTTGATTGATTATCTTCAGACGAATTTAGGCGATGGAAGAGTTTCATTCCATACCGGAGTATCGTTCCGTCATTTGATTAAGATAAAAGATGCCAATAAAAATATAGTGTGTACCCCTCCTCATGATGTACCAGGGACAGATTTCTTGGACGTTATGATAACGACACAAGTCGAAGAGGCGGAAGAAACGGCTGACTATATTAATTCTTTGATACTTAGGTCTCAAGAATTGTTGGCATCTCATCCAATCAATCTAAAGCGTATGGCGGAAGGTAAAGATCCGGCGAATAGTATTTGGCCATGGTCACCAGGGTATAAACCGACAATGGAGACCATGAGAACATTGTATGGGATTAAAAATGGGGCAGTAATTTCTGCTGTTGATTTGATACGAGGGATTGGTGTATATGCAGGTCTTACCCCTATAATGGTTAAGGGCGCAACCGGTCTATATAATACCAACTATGAAGGTAAAGCATCAGCTGCCATTGCGGCGCTACAAGAAAATGATTTTGTTTTCCTTCATATAGAAGCAAGTGATGAAGCCGGTCACGAAGGTGATGTAGATTTGAAAATAAAGACAATCGAGTATTTAGATTCTCGTGTTTTGGCTCCAATCTATGAAGCTACATCAAAGATGTCGGAGTCTGTTACGATTGCAGTCCTACCCGACCACCCTACTCCGTGCAGACTTCGCACTCACACTAATGCTCCCATTCCGTTTTTAATTTATTCTCCGGGAGTCGAAGCAGACGATGTTGAAAGTTATGATGAGATCTCAGCATCTAAAGGCGGCTATGGGCATATGAGTGGAAATGAATTTATAATTGAATTTCTCAGAAATAATTAATAAAATACGATATGCTATATTATAGTACCAACGGAGTAGCATCAAAGTCTACATTGCAAGACGCTGTAGTGAAAGGATTGGCTTCAGATAAAGGTCTCTTTATGCCGGAAACTATTCCGTCAATCCCTAAGGCGTTTTTCAATCATATAGGAGAGATGAGTTTGCAAGATATTGCCTACGTCGTTGCAAACACATTATTTGGACAAGATATTGATTCTGACAAACTAAAAGAAATCGTCAACGATACTCTTAATTTTGATATACCTTTAGTTCATGTGGCCGAGAATCGATATAGTTTAGAATTGTTCCATGGACCTACATTGGCGTTCAAAGATGTAGGTGCGCGATTTATGGCTCGCCTTTTGTGTTATTTCAATAATAAACAAAAGGGAGATATGGTGAATGTGTTGGTCGCGACATCAGGAGATACCGGTAGTGCAGTCGCTAATGGATTTCTGAATGTTCCGGGAGTACGCGTATTTGTACTATATCCAAAAGGGAAAGTTAGTAAAATTCAAGAAGCACAATTTACAACACTTGGCGCAAATATTACGGCATTGGAAGTGAATGGGACTTTTGATGATTGCCAAGCGTTGGTTAAATCTGCGTTTATGGATGCCGAATTAAATGCGCATATGCAATTGACATCGGCAAATTCGATAAATGTAGCTCGTTTCCTACCACAGATGTTCTACTACTTCTACGCTTATGCCCAATTGGCTCGACAAGGTAAACCATTGGATAAGGTGGTGGTATCTGTGCCAAGCGGTAATTTTGGAAATATCACGGCCGGATTGATAGGAAAGAAAATGGGATTGCCCATTAGCCGTTTTATCGCTGCAAACAATAAAAATGATATTTTTTATCAATATCTTTTATCGGGAGAATACAACCCTCGCCCATCGATTGCTACGATTGCAAATGCTATGGACGTAGGAGCCCCATCCAATTTCGCTCGTATATTGGATCTATATGGTAATTCTCATGAAAGTATTGCTGCTTCAATCAGTGGTTGCACTTATACAGACGAACAAATTGCAGAAACACTCAGAGATACCTACTTCAATGAGAACTATTTGTTGGATCCTCATGGAGCTGTCGCCTATCGCAGTCTGTTAGAATGTCTTAAAGATGATGAAATTGGCATATTCTTAGAAACGGCTCATCCGGCTAAATTTAAAGAAACGGTAGAAGGTATTATTGACGATGAAGTTGAAGTACCCGCAAAATTGGCGGCGTTTCTAAAAGGCGAAAAACAGTCGATTCCAATGAGTAAGACGTTTGCTAACTTCAAGAAATATCTATTGAATATAGATTAAATAAATCCTTACCTAAATTTTATTATTATGGCAAATAAACGAGACTTAAAGAAACTTATCAAGTATGTGTGTGGTGAGCTCGCAGGCGAATGTATCATCGCTCGCGATTTGCTCCCCGGTATGAACTTTGATAAAATGAATGAGGTAATCTTTATGATTGCTGAATTGCAAGCTACGACGCTTGATCGAGTAAATTTCGGCTTTGACAAAGCGAAAAAAGACTTCGCTATAGCAAAAGAGTATAATGATGCTCGTAAGAAATATTACGCAGCAGCTTATGCCACTCTTCGAGCTGATTTTAACGCGCAAGTTGACTCAATCGTAAAAGCTATGAATGCTCAACTTTCTGACGAACAAAAAGAAGCGAACAAAAAATTAGCCCAGGCTTAAGATATATTTTCATTAAAAGAAGTCGGGAGTAATATCTCGACTTCTTTTGTTTTTCAATACAAACATGAACGACAAACTAAAAGTTGCCATTATTCAACAGAATATTGTCAATGGTAATAAAGAAGAGAACTTACTAATTGCATCTGATGCAATCAGTAGGCTTGAATCTGATACTGATATTGTTGTGCTTCCTGAATTATTTTCGACCGGATTTCTTTCAGATACTGACCGGATGAAATCTTTAGCTGAATTAAATACAGGGCAAACAATGAAAACGTTAAGTACTCTTGCTAAAAAATATAATATTGCCATATGTGGTAGCTTTATAGCTAAAACAGGCAAAAATTATTTTAATAGAGCTTTTCTTATTGAGCCATCGGGCGACGAAACATTTTATGATAAAAGACACTTATTCTCTCTCAGCGAAGAGTATAACGTATTTACTGCAGGCGATTGTCGATGTCCAATAGTCAGATATCGCGGCTGGAATTTGAATATTGTAATCTGTTATGATGTCCGATTCCCTATTTGGTGTCGAAATCGTGAAAATGAGTATGATGTATTGTTAATTGTCGCAAATTGGCCTCGCTCAAGAGCTACAGCATGGAAACAACTACTTATCGGACGGGCTATCGAAAATCAGAGCTATGTTATAGGTGCTAATCGCATCGGTAGTGATGAATACGGAGATTATCCCGGAGATTCTTTTATTGTAGATCACAAAGGTCATGTGGTCGGCAGATATACAGATGAAGGTTTTATTTATGCAGAGTTAGATAAACAAAGTCTGAGGTTGTTCCGCATGAAATTCCCGGTATGGAAAGATGCGGATGTGTTTAATCTATTATAATCACATAAACATCAAATATATATACTTGAAGTACGCTCGCAATGCGAAAGTTTTCCATTTGCGTGTCTTAATTTATTGAATTGCTGCGCGTTGGCTCATTGTGACGTAGGGAAAAGTTTTCCAAAATATTATTTTCGAAAACTTTATATCGAAAAAAGTTGCTCAATTAAATAAATCTATATAGCTTTGTAGCGAATATAAATTCAGATATTAACCTAACTAATAAAAGGCATAATCGCAATAATAAGATGATACAAACGGTAGTAAAACGCGACGGTCGTGTTGTAGGCTATAATGAGGAAAAAATTAAAGCCGCAATTAGAAAAGCTATGCTTCAAACCGAAATGGGTGAAGATGAGGCTTTAATTCATAAAATTACTGATAGAATTGGCATAACCGGTAAAGAGCGGATGACCGTCGAGGAGATTCAAGACCGAGTGGAAGTGGAATTAATGAAGAGTCCTCGAAAAGAAGTCGCAAAGCGTTATATTGCGTATCGTGACCAGCGGAACATTGCTCGTAGAGCAAAAACTCGCGATATGTTTCTCGAAATTATTGAGGCAAAAAATAATGACATCACTCGCGAAAATGCAAACATGAATACTGATTCTCCAGCGGGTATGATGATGAAGTTTGCGAGTGAAACTACAAAGCCATTTGTGGATGATTATTTGCTGTCGCACGAAGCGCGAGATGCTGTAAGAAATGGTTATTTGCACATACACGATAAAGATTACTACCCGACTAAGAGTCTTACATGTGTACAACATCCACTTGACCGGATACTGCGTTATGGATTTACGGCAGGGCATGGAGAATCTCGTCCGGCTAAAAGAATCGAAACAGCAAGTATAATAGGTTGTATTTCTCTTGAAACAGCTCAAAATGAGATGCACGGAGGACAAGCAATCCCGGCCTTTGACTTTTATTTGGCTCCATTTGTGCGTTCTTCATTTATAGAAGAGATTAAAAATGTAGAGAATCTTATGGGCTCGGACTTCTCTCACCTTTATGATAAAGAGGTGGACGATTATATCAAACGTCCATTAGAAAACCTTACAGGAGAAGAAAGAGCATTGCAACACGCGATGAACAAAACTGTAGAACGGGTGCATCAAGCAATGGAGGCATTCATTCACAATATGAATACAATTCATTCGCGTGGCGGAAACCAAGTGGTGTTCAGTTCAATAAATTATGGGACAGATACGTCGGCAGAAGGTAGATGTATTATTCGCGAAATACTCACATCTACGTATGAAGGGGTTGGTAATGGTGCTACAGCCATTTTCCCAATCCAAATTTGGAAAAAGAAACGCGGCGTAAGCTATTTGCCTGAAGATCGCAATTACGATTTATACCAATTGGCTTGCAAAGTGACTGCTCGTCGCTTCTTCCCCAATTTCGTAAACTTGGATGCTCCATACAACCAACATGAAAAGTGGGACATAAATGACCCGGAAAGATCTAAATATGAGTTGGCAACAATGGGTTGTCGCACTCGTGTGTTTGAAGATAGATTTGGTGAAAAAACGTCCATAGGTCGAGGCAATTTAAGTTTTTCTACTATAAATATAGTCAGAATAGCAATCGAATGTATGTCAATCCAAGATAAGGATGAGCGTATCAGACGATTCTTCGACAAGCTTGATGAGGTACTTGAAATTGCGGCTCGTCAGCTATGCGATAGATTTGATTTCCAAAAGACTGCTCTCGTGAAGCAGTTTCCACTTTTGATGTCGAAATTGTGGGTGGGAAGTGACAAATTAAAGCCTACCGATACAATTGAATCGGTAATTAATCATGGCACGTTAGGTATTGGCTTCATCGGGCTTGCTGAATGTTTGGTGGCTCTTGTCGGTAAGCATCATGGAGAGAGTGAAGAGGCTCAGACACTTGGCCTTAGAATTGTGTCATACATGAGAAGTCGAGCCAACGAATTTAGCGAAAAATACCAACATAATTTTTCAATCTTAGCAACTCCGGCTGAAGGATTATCCGGAAAATTCACACAGAAAGACCGCAAGACTTTTGGCATAATTGACGGAATTACCGACAAAACATACTATACGAATTCAAATCATATTCCGGTTTACTATCACTGTTCGCCACGCCATAAAGCCAAAATCGAGGCTCCATATCACGAGCTTACTCGCGGTGGGCACATCTTCTATGTTGAGATAGATGGTGATGCGACTCATAATCCGGAGGCTATTAGCGATATTGTCGATTTGATGGACAAATATAATATTGGATATGGTTCGGTCAACCATAATAGGAATCGCTGTATGGCGTGTGGTCACGAAGATGCTACTGATGGTATTACTGAGTGCCCGAAGTGTGGGAGTACTGCTATTGATAAGCTACAACGTATAACAGGATACCTTGTTGGCACTACAGATCGTTGGAATAGCGCAAAATTAGCAGAACTTAACGACAGAGTTGTTCATAAGTGATGATATGACAACTTTGCGAGTGTTGGATATAGTAGAAGGTACGTCGGTCGATGGTGTCGGCCTACGTACCTCTATTTATTTTGCCGGTTGTACTCACCACTGCAAAGGATGCCACAATCCTCAGTCATGGGACAAACTATCCGGGCGAGAAATGTCGATTGACGATATAATGACTATTATAATAGAAAACGATTACAACGTGACATTTTCAGGTGGCGATCCGTTATTACAAATTGAGGGCTTGTGTCTTTTAGCTCAAAAAATAATTGCAGCCGGATATAAAATTTGGTGTTACACCGGCTACACCTATGAAGAGATTGTCTCCTCAATTAAATTAAGTACAATACTACCCTATTTTGAAGTTTTGGTAGATGGTCGCTATATGGAATCATTAAGAGATATTGATTTGCTATTTCGTGGCTCGTCAAATCAGCGACTAATCGATGTGCAACACTCTTCTACAAACCACATAGTCGAATGGCATCGATAAATTATATATTATTTAAAGAGAAAGATTATTGTAATTGTAAATTTAGATTGATATGAAGAATTTATTACTTTGTTCTATTTTGATTATTCCAATGCTATGTGCTGGGCAGATTACACAAAAAATGCCTAAAATTTACGCAATAGTTACCTATTCAGGAGATATCGCAAAAATCAATTATGGAACAGAATCGAAGTTTCGTGCATTGAAAAATCAAGAAGGGCGAAACCTGAAATTTTACTCATTGGCAGGTGTAATTAATTATTTGACAAGTATTGGTTGGAAATTTGAAGAAAATTCTGCTGAACTATATGGTCTGATGGCTGGACTTGAGGGAGAAACAACCTTCATTATAAGCTATTACTGTCCGCTAAACTTTTTTGAGCGGTTGAAAAATTAGGGCTGCTTCCATT
>CAZWWS010000016.1:0-43250 GCA_964637445.1 uncultured Muribaculum sp. | reverse complement strand
CTATCCTTTCAATAAATTTACCATCTCGTGGTGCCCTGCTATCGGCGATAACAATAGGATAAAACGCATAGTTCTTGCGACCATGGCGTTGTAATCTGATTTTTGTTGCCATTTCTTTTTTTGAATTAAGTTGGTTTTGTATTGCTTAAAGCGACTGCAAAGTTAATGATTTTTTCTGAATACACAATATTTTTAATGCCAAAATATTGGCAATAGAATCAGAAATATTTTCTCATTAACCAACGTAGCGAATTGTATATGAGATAATTCTGCGTTGGGTCAGTAAAAATGCGTGAGCCATGCCCCATATTTAGATACAGCATATTATAGTCTGTATTAGTCCAAACTACAGGAAAATCTCCGTCAGTTACAGTATCTTTAAATCCGATAGGATAATTTTCCGGAGATAATGATACCAAAATTTTTATGTTTTTGCGTTCACGCGGACTTGGTTGCCATTGATACCATTCGTTCATTGGCGATATATAACTATTAGGCATGGCCTTTGTTACGGGATGAGCCAAATCGTCAATAATTAATTTGGCGGATTGTGGAGGCCAATTATTTCTATGAAATATTGCTCCGCCAAGGAAGTCGACATACCACTGCCAATTAGTTGATGAATCGTTGTAACCTGCTGCGTGAAATCCCATCCATGCTCCGCCTGTATTCATATATCGTTCGAATGCCATGCGCTGAGATTCGCTATGTCCGGGATTATCGTTAAGCGATATTATAAGATGGTATGAACGCAATTTTTCGTCGTTGAAATCGTTGATGTCATCGGTAACGTCAACAACTAATCCATCTCCGATTGTCATATCTTTGAAAAATTTTATTCCGTCAAGAGCAAATTCGCGATGAGCTGGTTCTACATTATCATTATAATGAATTAATACTCGGAATCGTGGAAACCAATTACTTCCCTTTGAAGTCCAAAGTATTGCATTGCCAACCATTCGAGTGAAATTTGCATTCTTCAATAGACTCGCATGATGACCGGGTAAGAAATATACATTGCGAGCTTTTACGCGAGGATTGCTCCATATCGCGGGATGATCTCCCATTTTGACATTACTATCGGGATAGTATGTCGACTCATCAACATTAGCAAGGACTTCAACATTACCTCGTGGGCTGCGGTCAAATGTATACCATTCTTCATTCTCGATTGTGAATGTATCATCGACTCCATTCATTATCGGATGGTTAGTTTTCTCAATTCTTATATTTCCCGATGATAGTGAGGCTATGTAGTTTTTGAATCTAATCCCTCCCATATAATCGGAAAACCATCCCCACATCGGGTAGCCATCGAAATCGCCGAGGAGCGTCGCATGATGAAAACCGACCCACCCTATTGACCCATTGAAAATTGCTTGTTCAAAAGCGATCTTAGCCTTATCAGTCCAATTGTATGGCGGATAATCAAGTTGAATGAAAACCTTAAATTGGGATAAGTATGTACTATCAATATTTTCGGTGTTATTGATTTCAGTAACAGAAAAATTATTTTTCTTAGCAAAATTATCCAACCATTCTAAGGCGGCATCTGCAAATCCACCATGCTGTCCCCCGCGCTCAGTGAGAACTAACGCACTGAAACGCGGAGTCGCATTTGTAGTCATCCCTATGTTAATTGCTACAGCAATCAGAAATATTAATTTATACACTTTTACAGTCATCACGCTAAAAATTATTATTGTTTAATCCATTTGATTACATCTTTCAGGCTTCTCTTTTTGCCATATAGAAGTATTCCGGTTCGGTATATACGCGCAGATAGGTATATGCATAGCACTGCAGTGCCATAAAGGGCAATAATACTTGCAATCATTTGCCAAATAGGTACATCATAAGGGAGTCGGATCATCATCACTATTGGAGATGTAAATGGAATTATTGAGCACCATACAGCCATCTGTCCATCCGGATTTTCAAGGCATGCCAAACCTGCATAGAGCGCAATGATTATTACAATCATTATTGGCATAGTGAACTGCGATGCATCACTTGCTTCGTCTACTGCCGACCCGAATCCGGCAAATAGAGAGGCATATAGCAAGAATCCACCAACAAAATAGATAATAAAGAATACTAATATTTGAATGAAGTTTACGCCATTAATTATTTGCATAAACTCACCAAACCCGTTTGCTTCCGGTATTTCTGTTCCGGATGCGGCTACCATAGTCGGATCAATTGCGGGGGTAACTACAGCCACTCCGATAATTGAGCTGATTGTGGATAATATAACTGCCCAGATTGCAATTTGAGTCAAGCCAACTAATGCCACACCAATGATTTTACCCATCATCAGTTCAAAGGGTTTGCAACTGCTAACTATCACTTCTACTATACGATTAGTCTTTTCTTCTACGACGCTATTCATTATCATAGCTCCATAGGTGAGAACAAACATATATATAACAAGAGATAGAACCATTCCAATTATCATAGATAGCTCAGTCGACGACATAGTCGTTTCGCCGGTCTCATCCCATTTGATACTATTGATGGTTACCTCAACATTGCAATCTTCAATAATGGCTTTCAATCCTTCTACATTGTATGAGGCTAATTTTGCATCAGAAAGGATTTCGTTTAGTCTATTTTCAATATGAGAAAGCAATGACATATTAATCGTATTGTCGGAAAATACATTTAGTTGCTTTGTCTCAAGAATATTTTGTGGAATTATCACAATCGCGTAAATGGAACCATCGGCCTCTTTGTAATATTCATGAGGACTGGATGCTTGATTGTTGTCAAGTACAACGAACTGAAAATCATCATTATTCTCAATAGCTTTGCCAAACTCTCCGGATTCGTCTATTATAGCGACCTTTTTTGCTTCGTCACTACTGTTAAGTTCTTGGAGCAAGATCGGAATTGAACCAAGAGCAATTATCAATAGTGGCATTAGCAATGTCATAAATATAAATGATTTTTTTGCAACAATAGAGAGATATTCTCTTTGTATTATCAATGAAAGTCTGTGATGGTTCATATTAATCTTTTTTGTCGGTTACTGTTTCGATAAATACTTCATGCATAGATGGGAGAAGTTCTTGGAATCCCGTTAAAGTATAATTTTCATTAAGAACAGAAATGACATCTTGCATATTTACACCAGAGTTCAATCTGATGGTTGCATCAACTCCGGAAGTGTTAGAATATTCGATTTTTTCGATCTTATAGAGAGATTCATTTGGGGCAAATACATTGTCATTCACATGGATGGAATATAAATGTTTTTTGTATTGTTGACGAATATCGCTTACACGTCCTTGAAGTACAACTTTGGCATGATTGATAAGCGTTATTTCCTCACATACTTCTTCGACCGACCCCATATTATGAGTCGAAAACAGAATCGTGGCACCTTCCTTTCCGAGAGCAATTATTTCTTGTTTTAGTAACTCGGCATTTACAGGATCGAATCCGGAAAATGGCTCATCCAAAATAAGTAACTTTGGTCGATGTAATACCGTTGCAATAAACTGAACTTTTTGAGCCATACCTTTTGACAATGCTTCAAGTTTTTTGTTGCGCCATTCTGTTAAATTAAATCGTTCGAGCCAAGTTACCATCTCTTTGGTAGCATCGGATTTGCTCATACCTTTTAACCGACCTAAGTAGACTATTTGTTCGCCTACTTTCATCTTTTTATATAGACCTCGCTCTTCCGGAAGATAACCTATATGAGCCACATCATCAACTGAGGCACGTTTACCATTGATTAATACCTCTCCGCTATCCGATTGTGTTATTTGATTGAGAATACGGATTAGAGAAGTCTTTCCGGCTCCGTTTGGACCGAGCAGACCATAGATACTGCCCTCGGCTACATTTAAGCTTACGTGGTCTAGAGCTACGTGGCCGGAATATTGCTTGACAACATCTGTTACTTCTATAAAATTCATACCAACTTTATTATTAATTAATTCCTGTGACAAAAATATTATATTATCACCAATTTCACAACAAGATATAATCTATTTGGTGTGAAAATATTAAACAATCACTAATAATTAAAAATTATCGTGATTAATTGGTGGAAAGTAATTTTAATTCGGGAGATATAGAAATCAATGAGAATGAATTTGAATCGTTATTCACAAATAGATTGTGCTCTCCAAGCCATAAATTAATTTTATCTATAGCGTCTTCGATATCGTAGCAATTATTATCTAAGATCTCTTGTAATGAAGTAAAGAGAGTATCAGTTATATTAATTGATGACACGACTATAATTATACCATTAATAAAAATAGTAGATTCCTCTTCTCCATTATATCCCGATAATGCAATACGATTCTGATCGGTATTTATTATTGTATTGTAATAGATTATACCTCGGTGTATTACCGCATGACTGAGAAATTTCATCGTATGTTAGTCTTGTTCTCAATCGAGTGCTGACGGCTATGCTTGTTATAGGTCTTTACGTCATAGCGAGTTCTCAATAAAGATATACTATCGATATATACAATTTCGCCCTTGACAGGTACTATCCGAGCTGTCCCATAAATGCGAGAAATCATTTTTGCACTATCGGTATTTAGGTGCAACCGATTCCATCCGTTTGAGGATGTTATTCCGGTGGTATAATCTGTAGTCCCATCGTTATAGTCGGCAGCCATAGTCCATGCAACCGACGAGCGATTGTTATGCATTTTGAATTCCCATAAATATTCGTCTCCAATTTCAGTATTATCATCATGCTTTAGCACAAAAGATAAATATTGTATGGGGGCATTTTCATTAAAAACTCGAAATCGGAGACCATTCCATACATCAACAGAATCTCCGGCTATGGAGACCGCCAATTCTTCGTGACCGAAGCCGGATTCTTCGGCATCTTTGACATCTTTTTCTAATTGAGAAATGACATCATCGTATACCTCTAAATATTCTTCCAAATTATGACCATACCACACTAAAGAAGTGTCCAATTGCTCCTGTGTGATGTTGTGTTTCGCTAAAATGGATTGTTTTAATACTTTTTTTAGTGAGTCATTGCGGTAGTCTCGGCGATTGACATCAACTACGCTTTCCCCGATATGCATATCAACTAATAAGTCGACCATCTTTTCGTGAGGAATAACATATTCGGGAGTATTACTGCATCCAATCATTATAGCAGATAATACGCATATTATCAACCCATATCGCATACTTGTCATTTGTCTAATTAGGCCTGTCCCTGCCCTATCTCTTTAGGTGTGGATAGATATTTAGAGTAAAACAATATAAGAGTCAAGATACCGATAGTAATGGCTGCATCAGCCAAGTTGAATACCGGCTGAAAAAATAAGAAATATTCTCCACCGACAAATGGTATCCAATCCGGCCAATAGAAACTAAACAATGGAAAATATAGCATATCGACGACTTTCCCATGAAAAAGTGATGCATATCCCCCACTTTCAGGCATAAATGTGGCTACATCCGGTGGAATTGGATTATCGAAAACCACCCCATAGAATACACAATCGATAATGTTTCCGGCCGCCCCGGCCGTGATTAATGCCACGCAGACTATACATCCACGCGACACATAATCACGATCTTTTATACGGCAAATAATATATATCAATACTGCTACAGCAATGATACGAAACCATGTGAGAAATAATTTACTCCCCATTTCCATACCGAAAGCCATACCATTATTTTCTATAAAATAAAGTTGAAACCAATCAGTAATGTGCACTCCTTCTCCAAGATAAAAATTGGTTTTAACCCAAATCTTTAACGCTTGGTCAAGAATAATCACAGTAAGAATGATTATCAGAGCAATATACCCTTTTGATAACTTCATCTAAGGAACGACGTATTATTTTTTATTGATATTATTTTTTGCATCAATACTGAGGGTGGCATGTGGCACAGCACGAAGACGTTCCTTCGGAATAAGCTTACCTGTTTCTCGACAAATACCATAGGTCTTGTTTTCGATTCGTACAAGTGCAGCACGGAGGTTTTGGATGAATTTTTGCTGGCGTTGTGCGAGTTGTCCAGCTTCCTCTTTCGATAGAGTTGTAGCACCTTCTTCAAGCACCTTAAATGTCGGAGATGTGTCAGAGGTGTCGTTGCCATCTGTATTCATTAAATTACCGCGCAACAAGTCGTATTCGTGTTGTGCTTTTTCGAGTTTCGAAAGGATTAACTCCTTGAACTCTTGTAGTTCTTCATCGGAATAGCGTGTCTTTTCGCTCATAACAATAAAGTCTTTAGTTAAACAAATGTAATCTATAGGGTTATTTTATAATTGTAATTTTTACGTCAACATAGATTCCGTCAAGATCAAGCGTTTCTACATCTTCCGCTTTATTGATATTATCTATGCTTAACGATGTCGCTAATACCTGACGAGAGATATAGTCGCGATATGTGTTCAACGCATCATCCGTAGCATCATTATGACTGAATACAAGTGAAATTTTGTCGGTGATGTCATAATTACGGCTTTTGCGGATGTTTTGAATGCGGTTTACAATATCACGAGCAATACCCTCTTGACGTAATTCGTTGGTGATAGTGATATCTAAGGCGACAGTGATGTTACCCTCGTTTGCAACGAGCCAACCTGGTATATCTTCTGATATAATTTCTACATCAACAGATTCAACCTTTGCAATAGTTCCATCTATGTTAAGCTCAAATTGTCCGTCTTTTTCAAGTTTAGCAATATCTTGTTGGCTTAACGTTTGTATTGCGTTGGCCACTTGCTTCATCAGTTTGCCATATTTGGGCCCTAATTTTTTGAAATCGGGCTTAACGCGCTTCACAAGCACTCCGGCTTCATTGTCGACAAATTTGATTTCTTTAACATTGAGTTCTCCGAGTATCAATTCACTCATGGCTTCAATGGCTTCTCGTTGATGGTTGTCCACAACCGGTATCATGATTGTATGAAGTGGCTGACGAACTTTGATGTTGACTTTTCGGCGAAGAGAAAGAACCATTGATGTTATGTCTTGAGCCAATTTCATGCGCTCTTCGAGTTTCTTGTCAATAATTGTCTCGTCAGCAGTGGGGAATAATGACAAATGTACGGAAGCAGTATCTCCGGATGTGGCACTCATTAAATCGGTATATAAACGATCTGCATAGAATGGCGAGATGGGTGCTATCAACTGAGCAATAGTCTTTAGACACTCAAATAGTGTTTGATATGCAGAAAGTTTATCTTGATTCATCTCTCCACCCCAGAAACGTTTGCGATTTAATCTCACATACCAATTCGAAAGGTTGTCGTTGACAAATTCATTAATAGCGCGCGCTGCTTTTGTCGGTTCGTAATCGCCTAAAGCTTCGTCAACATCCTTTATTAAGGAGTTGAGAAGCGAGATAATCCATCGGTCGATTTCTGGGCGCTCGGATACTGGAATTTGAGCTTGAGAATAGTCAAATCCATCCACATTTGCATATAATGCAAAGAATGAGTATGTATTATATAGAGTCGCAAATAGTTTACGCGAGGTTTCTGCTACACCTGCCGGGTCAAATTTTAAGTTGTCCCATGGTGAAGAATTTGCTATCATGTACCAACGTACAGGATCTGATCCATACTTATTGATGATTTCAAATGGGTCTATTGCGTTGCCAAGACGTTTCGACATCTTATTGCCATCTTTGTCGAGAACCAACCCATTAGAGATAACAGCTTTGTAGGCAACAGAATCAAATACCATAGAGGCAATAGCATGAAGCGTAAAGAACCAACCACGTGTTTGGTCTACGCCCTCAGCAATAAAATCAGCCGGATATAATTCGCCATTATCAAGACCTTCCTTATTCTCAAATGGATAATGCAATTGAGCATACGGCATTGAGCCAGAGTCAAACCATACATCTATCAAGTCAAGCTCGCGATGCATTGGTTTTCCGGATGCGGAAACGAGTACAATATCGTCAACATATGGGCGGTGAAGATCTATTTTTTCGTAATTATCTGCATTATATTCGCCGGGAATAAAGCCTCGTTCCTTGTATGGATTTGACTGCATGACACCCGCGACAACAGATTTTTCAATTTCGTTATATAGCATCTCTACGCTGTCGATGCAAATTTCTTCTGTGCCATCGTCGGTACGCCATATTGGCAGAGGCGTTCCCCAATATCGGCTACGCGATAAATTCCAATCTTGAAGATTTTCAAGCCATTTCCCAAAGCGACCGGTTCCGGTTGATTGGGGTTTCCATTTGATTGTTTGGTTTAATTCCATCATACGTTCGCGCACGGCTGTCGTACGAATAAACCAACTATCAAGTGGATAGTAAAGCACAGGTTTGTCAGTGCGCCAACAATGTGGATAGTTATGAATATGCTTCTCTATTTTGAATGCTTTGCCCGATTGTTTCATCTCCAAACAAAGCACGATATTTAAATCTTCAGCTTTTTGAGCTGCCACTTCATCATATTTGCCGTTTTCGTTAAATCTCGGGTCATAGGCATTCTTGACATAATCGCCTGCATGGATGCTATAAGATTCGATATTAACGCATTTGTCGACAAACTCTTTAGCACATTCATCAAGTGTATAATATTTCCCGGTCATGTCAACCATAGGGCGAGTTTCGCCTTTAAGATTGATCATAAATAGAGATGGAATACCGGCTGCTTTAGCAACTTTGGCGTCATCGGCTCCAAATGTGGGAGCAATATGCACAATACCTGTACCATCTTCGGTGGTTACATAATCTCCGGGAATTACTCTGAATGCTTCACTCGAAAGTTCAACAAATGAATCTTTACCAACAGAGAAACATTTATCTGTATTGTTTTGGGCATATTCTTTTACGAATTTTGCTGCATTTACATCAACTTTCTCAAGAGGCTTTACCCATGGCATAAGTTGCTCATATCGCATGCCTACTAAATCCTCTCCGGCGTACTCTCCAACTATACGATATGGCACTACCTTATCGCCGGGATTAAAATCTTCCATTGGAAGTTCCGCTCCTTCTGGCTTAAGATAAGCTGAAAGTCGAGATTTAGCAATTACAATGCTTAATTTCTCTCCATTATAAGGATTATATGTTTGGACACATACATATTCGATTTTAGGTCCAACGCACAACGCTGTATTTGATGGCAATGTCCATGGAGTTGTGGTCCAAGCAACAAAGCAAGGTGTGCCCCACTCTGCCATTTCTGGTTTTGGGTCTACTATCTTAAATATTGCTGTAGCAGTTGTGTCCTTTACATCACGATAGCATCCGGGTTGATTAAGTTCGTGTGTGCTTAAACCAGTCCCCGCAGCAGGAGAATAAGGTTGGATGGTATATCCCTTATAAAGGAATCCTTTGTCATATAATTGACGAAGTAACCACCAAACAGATTCGATGTATCTATTATCGTATGTGATGTATGGATTTTCAATATCAACCCAATATCCCATCGAATTTGTCAGCGATTCCCATTCGCGTGTATATTTCATTACTTCGCGACGACATGCTGCGTTATAGTCATCTACAGATATTTTCTTACCAATATCTTCTTTGGTAATTCCAAGTGCTTTCTCAACGCCTAACTCTACCGGAAGTCCATGGGTGTCCCAACCGGCTTTTCGCTTGACGTGAAATCCTTTCATTGTCTTATAACGACAAAAGATGTCTTTTATGGTGCGAGCCATCACATGATGGATGCCGGGTTTACCATTGGCAGATGGTGGTCCCTCATAGAAAACAAATGACGGACACCCCTCACGTATGGTCATGCTCTGTTCGAATAGCTTCTCGGAGTTCCAACGTGAAAGTATCTCATTATTAATCTCTGAAAGATTAAATTTATCGTATTCGTTGAATTTCTGCTTCATTTGGATAGAAGATTTCTATTATATAAAAAATTTTTGCAAATTTACGATAATTCCCATCAATAAAAAAGCAATCTACTTTTTTTATATATTTTTTCATGCGTTTTGTTTATTTCGGAGTAAATAAATAGGTCATTAATGATTTGGCGAATAGCAAAATTTGGCGGATTATAATGCATCGTGGATGTTATATAGATTAATTCTTAATAAGCATCTTGTGTCTTTTCCTAATTATTACTATCTTTGACAGAAAATAATAAATCTCAAGTATGAAATTTAGACGAAGTTATTCTGCAAAAGATAATATGGTTGATTTAATCAACGAAGATTATAATATATTGCCTGTATTAAGTCGTTTTTCTATTCCATTAGGATTTGAGAATAAGCGAATTTCAGATGTGTGCTGTGATGCAAATATAGATGTAGAGGGATTCTTGTATATTGTAAATTTTATATTGTCTAAAAATATTGATTTAGACAAATTGGATTCTATATCTCCGATAGAAATTGTCAATTTTTTGCACAATTCCCACGAATATTATTTAGAATATAAGCTCCCTCATATAAGACAAAATCTTTTAAGTGCTCTCGATGAGAATCACTCGGATATTAATACTGCGATAGTTCGCTTTTTCGACAATTACGTAGAGCAAGTTAAGGAACACTTCAAATATGAAGAGAATGTGGCATTTCCTTATATAAAAGAACTTTTGGATGGGGGCGCCTCAAAATATAGTATTGATGTATTTAAAAATCATCATGATGACATAGATGAAAACTTGTCAGACTTGAAAAATATTATATTGCGATACTACACCACATCGATGCCTTATAAAATGTATGATGTGTTAGTTGATATATACAATTGTGAGGAGGATCTGAACACTCATACTGATATAGAAAATCATATATTAATTCCAATGATCTCACACATTGAAGCTCAAAATAAGAAGAGGAGGCAGTGATGAAACATATTAAAATATCAATATTATCATCCTCACCGATTGTGCGAGTGGCAATTGAAGCATTTATTTCAAAATTAGGATATAACACTTCGGTTAGTACTCTTGAAAGATGCTCGTTATCTGAAATATCAAAAATAAAACCATCAATATTAATTGTTGACCCAATCTTAATAAGTATTAGCGAAATAGAAGCTATAAGAGTAGATGCCGACTCTAAAATACAAATAATAGCAATATATCATACTGCTTTACCATCGGAGATGATTCGCGCCTACGACGAAACAATTTCTATATATGAAACAGAAGATACAATTCGGGAAATATTGATGCGGGTGATTTCAAGCAGAGAGGAAGACGATGATATGAAAGCATTGTCACAGCGTGAAAAAGATGTTGTGGTCGGTATCGTGAAAGGTTTGTCAAACAAAGAGATTGCCCAAGAAATGAATGTCTCGGTAAATACCGTTATGACTCATCGCCGCAATATTGTATCGAAGCTGCAAATCCATTCTCCGGCGGGCTTGACCATATATGCAATTGTAAGTAAATTAGTTCGTCTGGATGAGATAAAATCGGCTTTGCCTATTTAATCATTTCCAAGAATTCTTTTCGGAGTTCCGGATTTTCTGCAAATTCTCCGATGTATTCTATTGTTGAGGTCGATGAATTTTGTTTTTCGACCCCGCGCATTTTCATGCACAGATGTTGTGCGTTGCACGATACGATAACTCCTCGTGCCGACAATGTTTCGTAAATAACGTTACACACTTCAGCCGTCAGTCGCTCTTGTACTTGAAGACGACGAGCATATACATTTACCACTCTTGCTAACTTACTCAATCCAATCATGCTTCCATTGGGAATATATCCGATTGACATAGTTCCGAAAAATGGTAAAATATGATGTTCGCAGAATGAATAAAACTCGATATCTTTTACGACAATCATTTTAGAACCGGCATACTCAAAGATGGCTTGTTGCATAATCTCTGATGCATCTTGGCGATATCCTTGAGTTGCGTAGTACATGGCTTTGGCCGCTCGAATAGGAGTTTTAGATAAGCCCTCACGATCCGGCGACTCACCTAATAATTGTATTATACTTTTATAGTGCTCGGCAATTTTCTCAATAGTTTCTTCTGCTGACATAAAATGCTGTTTATAATGATGAGTTTATGCGGTCGCGAACTACGCGAATCTCTCGGCTATATGCCGGAAAGGCTTTCTTTATTTCATCAGCAGCTTGTACTGCATCGTGTTGGATCTTAAAATCCCCTACTCTCAATCTCCAATATGGAGAATTAAAAGTTACATATGTCCGATACTGAGGAAAGCGAGACTCAATAGCTCTTGCACGAGAGCGAGCTTCATTTTTGGCTGAACGCGGATTGTTGTCCGAGAAAATCTGAATGCGATATCCGGCGGTTTTATTGTTTGATGGCTTTTCGCTATCAGCGTTTATCGGCTCTTCTATTGGCCGCAATCGTTGTAATAGAGAGTCTGGTTGGAATATGGTATTATCCGTATTTGCTGTGATATGTCCGATGATGGTGTTAGGTTCTTGGGCTATATTTATATTACATACTCCCAAAAACAAAATAACGCTAACCGCAAATTTATAAAACTGCATTATACCTATAATTTATAAATTAGGCTACAAAGATACGAAAAAACGTCTTTGTAGCCTTATTTTTGTATGTAAAATCGCTTTTATTAGAAAGCGGTCACGATACCCATGAATGATTCAGCTTGGAGTGCTGCACCACCGATTAGACCACCATCTACATTCGGTTTTGCAAAAAGAGCTTGTGCATTCGATGGCTTGCAGCTACCACCATAAAGAATTGAAGTGTTTTCTGCAACTTCTGCTCCATACTTGGCTGCGATAGTTTTGCGGATGAATGCGTGCATTTCTTCTGCTTGGTCATCAGTTGCAGTTTTACCTGTTCCGATAGCCCATACCGGTTCGTAAGCTAAGATGATCTTGCCGAAATCCTCTGCTGAGAGATGGAACAATGCATCTTCGATTTGAGATTTTACAACGTCAAAATAAGAACCATTTTCGCGTTCTTCGAGAACTTCTCCAATGCAGAATATAGGAGTTAGGTTGTTTTCAAAAGCGAGAGCAACTTTTTCTTTCAAAGTCTCAGAAGTTTCGCCATAATATTGACGACGTTCAGAGTGACCAAGGATTACATAGTTGGCTCCTGTAGAAGCAACCATAGATGCCGATACTTCACCGGTGTATGCACCAGACTTGTGGTCTGCGCAGTTTTCTGCGCCAAGTCCGAGGTTGGCATCAATTACATTTTTTACTGATGCTAAGTGCGTGAAAGGAACGCAAATTACAACATCGCATTTAGGCGAAACAGCCTTGAGTGCGTCATTTACTTCTTTAGCAAGAGCAACACCCTCTTGAAGGGTTGTATTCATTTTCCAGTTGCCTGCAACAATTTTCTTTCTCATTGTTCTTTTAATTTATTATCAGTAATGATTAATTATTTTCGTACTGCAAAGTTACGTATTATTTTTGTTTTTTTTCGATAGATATACCATTTAACTATATATCCACCTCGATTTATTAACCATAGAGTTATCATAATAATTATTAATATGGTGGATATGATAATAAATCGCTTTTCTCCATTTATGTATAGTGAGGAAAAATCAGTTTTGCTACTGCAAATAGTTGGATCGATTGATAATATGGTTCTTTTCCATTTGATAATACCATCTTCTACACCTACCATTGCCATCTGTCCTCTGACGAGTTCCTTTAACGAAGTATCTTCAACGCTATAAACCGGATATGTTGCTAACGATATGTCTTTCCATTCTTCTATGCCAACACTATCTGCTGCGATTAGTCCGATAAATTTGCCACTGTGGGCGGTTGTATATCGAGACATTTCGTTTATAAAATAGGTGTATGCAATATTTATATCGTTGGTATTTGGGATTACTAATAAAATCAGATTCCCAACAGAATCTAATACCTCTGAAGTTACATCTTCATCATTATCAAATACAGAAAAGCCTATTTCGTCATGTCCGGATTCATCGCTTACTCTGTCTATAAATACCCAAGAACTATCCGGCAAATTGTCTATATTGAAAACCTGTCTAATACCATTCTTCTCGTATATAAAATTGTAATTATCTGAATTGCCTTCGTTAGAGTTGTTTATTTGAGTCCCGATTTTGTATGGTCTAAAATCTAATAAAGGTTGTATTGAATACCCTTCATAACCAATAATAGATATAAATATGAGCAGGATTAAAGTCTGAAACCATTGGATGTATCTACTATACAATCCTAATACACGGCTATTAAATATCGACAAATATACTAATGCTGCAGTCAATACTATATTTTTTATTAGTGTTGTGGTATTCGAGATTATTAAAAAATCGCCAAAACAGCCACAATCTTCAACTGGATTGGCTATAGCGATATACATGCTTAAAGGTAGCATGAATACCATCGAGCACAATAATAGCCACGCGGATGAACGCTTATAGCTTCCTGTCAATAGAAGTACACCAAGTACGAATTCTAAAAAAGAAATACATACTGCAGCGAACAATACTAATGTATGTGTTTGAAGGACTCCCCATACATTAAGGTATTGCTCTATTTTATAAACAAAACCCCACAAGTCGATGGCTTTGACAACCCCAGAAAGTATAAATGTTGCTCCGACGAGGACGCGAAGCACCCAAACACACTTGATTAGATACTGCTCATTTAGAACCTTTAATTTATTCATTAGAAGATTCGGTAAGTTTGATGATGCCAAATATCGAATAATTAATCATGTCTTTGTAATTGGCATCGATGCCCTCAGATACTAAAGTCTTCCCTTGTATATCCTCAATTTGTTTAGTACGCATTATTTTCATCAAAATCAAATCGGTATATGAATTTACTCGCATTTTCCTCCAGGCTTCATCGTAATCATGATTTTTCGCAATCATTAATTCGCGAGTCTCTCCGACGAGTCTATCATACAATTCAATAGCTTTTGTTGCGGAAATATCTTCTTTGTCGGCATATCCTAATTCTAATTGGATAAGGCCGATTATTCCATAGTTTACAATTCCGATAAATTCAGGTAATATTCCCTCATCAATCTTTGATTCGCCTTTGATTTCTAAAGAACGGATACGATTGGCTTTTATGAATATTTGGTCAGTAATAGATGCCGGACGCATTATTCGCCAAGCTGCGCCATAATCGTGTAGCTTCTTTATAAATAAATCTCGGCATATATTTAATGCGTTATCAAATTGAGTGATTGTATTCATATCAATAATTAATAAGTGTCACAACAAAGATAAATAAAATGTTGTAATAGCGCAAAAAAAGAGGAGCCTTTAGTGCAAAAGCTCCTCAACATTGATATATGAGAAATTAATATCCTCGTTCGAGTTGTTCAAGTTCTGTGCCCATGTTTAAGTCGTAATATAAGCGACGGAGCAATTGTTTATAGTCTTTATTGCCTTCGTCTAATGAGTATGCTTTTTCCAAATAAGGAAGAGCTTCTTTTAAGAGTGGTGTGACTTGTTCGGCATGTACTTTATTATATTCGGCTTGGCCGAGATTTGCCGCGCCTTCGCTTATTGTCGCAGCTTTAATGTATATAATACGACCAAAATCATATTGATGTTTTGCGTTTGCCGGATCTAATTCTACTGCTTTTTGGTAATACTCATAAGCGGTATCGTTTTGCTTTTGAGATTCATACAATACTCCCATTACATTGTGAAGTTGAGCATTGTTAGGATTATTTGCTATTGCAGTTTCGAGAAGAGACATTGCTTCAGAGTAATTCTCTTTAATGATGAGGTCATTTATCACAATCGAAATGTACTTTGAATCTTCATGTCCGAATAGCTCATTTGCGCGTTTTGCAATATTAACCACTTTTGCTTCTTCTTTTTGTTGAGCCGCCACACTCATTGCATAGTCGTAAAGGCTCTTTTCTTTATAGCTAAGTGCGATAGCTCGCTCGAATGCTTCCAATGCTGCGGGTAGATTTTCTCCTTGCCAAGCTGCAACGCCTTGGTAATAGAGTATTTGTCCCATTGTCGAATCGGCTGGTGCATCCGGTTTCGCTTTGCTGAGTCGTTCATCGTAAGGCAATTGTGTATAAATACCCCAAGCTTTTGCTGCATTGGCATAATCTTTGGCATCATACAACAATTGTCCTGCATTGAGAAAATCATTGAAGTGACCACCAATGGTATTTACAATATCTTTAGAATACTTAGTTTTGATTTTGACACTTCCATCTTTGTTTAGCTTTGGAGTCCCATTCTTATCTACCTCGGCAACAGAGTCAAGAGGTAGAGCTGTCATATAATATTCATAGCCATTAATAAGTGCCATACCCATATCTTGACCGTTAATATCCTTGCTCCCGATAGCCATCTTTGCGTAAAGATCATCATAATAGCCAAATTCTTTTTTGCCGGCTACATACCATGTATAAGCATCATCTTTTGTTTCCGGATTAGTTAATGCCGGAGCGATAATAGCACGAGCGTCTTTGATTGATGAAGCCCGTTCTGCTTCTTTCACAACATTCTTTTGTGCGCACACAGATGCTGCGGTAATGAAGCATAGTCCTAAAATGCTAATTTTTTTCATGTTTTTAGTTTTGAAAAATTTATTGGATTATTGATTGTTCTCGTCTTCCGAAACTTCATCTTCAGTCTCTACATCAGATTCAGTCTCTGATTCTTCCGGCGCAAAATCGAGTACTTCTTGCTCCGCTTCGCTTACTAATATATCTGAATCCGTTTCTTCTTCAGAATCGGATTCAACGCAACACACAGAAGCAATCTCATCACCTCGTTTCTCTAAGTTGATGAGACGAACGCCTTGAGTTGCACGTCCCATGACACGGATATCTTCTACTTTTATACGAAGGGTTATTCCGGAACGGTTGATTATTACCAAATCATTATTGTCATCAACGCTCTTAATTGCTACCAATCGACCGGTCTTTTCAGTTACATTAATAGTCCTTACGCCTTTACCGCCTCGGTTGGTGATTCTATAGTCGTCAATGAGTGATCGTTTGCCATATCCTTTCTCTGAAATTACCATGATGTTTTTACCATCATTTTCATTTACGCAGATCATTCCGACAATCGCATCATCACCTCCGTCAAGGGTCATGCCGCGAACACCGGTTGATACGCGTCCCATTTCGCGTACTTTGCTTTCGTGGAAACGTATTGCACGACCATTTCTATTGGCAAGGAGTATTTCACTATTACCATTAGTTAATTCTACGCCTACAAGTTGGTCGCCTTCTCGAATGATTATGGCTTTCTTGCCTTTTGACATTACATTAGCGTATTCACGGAGTGATGTCTTCTTGATTATACCATTCTTGGTAGCAAATACAAGGTTGTGAGATGAAATATATTCTAAATCATTCAAGCCTTTTATACATATAACGGCATTGATTGAATCATCCGGATCTATGTTCAGTATGTTTTGAATTGCGCGGCCTTTTGTGTTTTTGGCTCCTTCATTAAGTCCGTAAACTTTCATCTTATATACGATACCCTTCTGAGTGAAGAACAGAATGTCGTTGTGCATTGAAGCTGAATAGATGTATTCGATAAAGTCTTCGTCACGAGTATCGCTACCTTTAGCCCCGACACCACCTCTGTTTTGAGCGCGGAACTCGGTGAGTGGAGTTCGTTTGATGTAGCCCATGTGAGAAATGGTGATAATCATGTCGTCGTCTGCGTAGAAATCTTCGGCGTTAAAATCGCCTGCCGTATAGTCGATGTCGGTGCAACGCTTGTCGCCATATTTATCTCTGATTTCGATTAGCTCCTCTTTAATAAGATTGCGACATACGGTATCATCGTTAAGGATTGACTCCAATCGTGCAATTTGTTGCATGATTTCTTCGTATGATTGACGTAGTTTGTCTTGCTCCAATCCGGTAAGTTGCTTAAGACGCATTTCGACAATGGCTGTAGCTTGTGCTTCGCTTAGATTAAATCGAGCTGACAATGTGTTGCAAGCATCTTCTGTTGATGATGATGCTCGGATTATTTTGATAACCTCATCAATGTTTTGTGAAGCAATGATCAATCCTTCGAGTATATGAGCGCGTTCTTGAGCCTTTTTTAGCTCAAATTTAGTCCTACGTATCACTACATCATGGCGATGGTCGACAAATGCTTGGAGTATTTCTTTTAGATTCAATGTCTTTGGGCGACCATTTACGAGCGCAACATTGTTGACGCTGAAAGACGACTGCATTGCGGTCATCTTATATAATTTGTTCAGAACGACATTGGAGTTAGCATCGCTTTTTAATGTGATAACGATGCGCATACCCGAATAGTCACTTTCATCGTTAAGGTCTGCGATGCCATCAAGCTTCTTATCGGTAACGAGTTCGGCTATATACTTAATTAGCTCGGCTTTGTTTACTCCATACGGAATTTCCGATACAATGATATTTTCGTGATTGTCAACTTGTTCGATTGTTGCTTTTGCGCGGATAACGATGCGTCCTCGGCCTGTTTCGTATGCTTCTTTTACGCCATTATAGCCGTATATCGTACCTCCTGTTGGGAAATCAGGAGCTTTAATATATTTCATTAGGTCGGCAATTGTCATGTCAGGATTGTCGATCAACTCAACACATGCATTGAGCGATTCGGTTAGATTGTGAGGCGGCATATTGGTTGCCATACCGACAGCAATACCGGATGCTCCATTTACCAAGAGATTTGGGATGCGAGTGGGAAGTACTACCGGTTCCATGCGAGAGCTATCATAAGTCGGCTGGAAGTCTACGGTATCGGAATCAATGTCACGGAGCATCTCCTCGCCTATTTTTTGCAGACGAACTTCTGTATAACGCATAGCGGCAGGACCATCACCATCAACAGAACCGAAGTTGCCATGGCCATCCACAAGCATATATCTTAAAGACCATGGTTGAGCCATTCTTACGACAGTAAAATATACAGAAGAGTCACCATGAGGATGATACTTACCCAATACTTCACCTACAATGCTTGCCGACTTTTTGTGTGGGCGGTCGGACGTATTACCCATTTTATTCATTCCAAAGAGCACACGGCGATGCACGGGCTTCATGCCATCTCTGACATCCGGCAGAGCACGCGACACAATGACAGACATTGAGTAATCAATGTATGCCGTTTTCATTTCATTCTCAATATTGATCTTTAGAATGCGATCTTCTTCTAACATGATTTTTATAATGATGTATTAATTAGTCTATTAAAATAAATTGAAGAATATTTATGTCGTTCAATTATAAACCCATAGTTAAATAATATACAAAGATACAAATTTTTTGCGAATAAAGGCACTTTTGAAACGAGAAGATTGTTAAGATAGTGGATTTTGGCATAATTATTGCATTAAAGAATAATGTTGTTGTATTTTTAATGACAAAAGATATGGAAACGAATTTTTCAGAAGATTTCAAAATAGTACTTGATAATAGTCGGGTTGAAGCAATTCGGCACAATAGCAATATGATTAAACCGGAGCATTTGGTGCTGTCAATTATGCGGAATATAGAGTCAGAAGGGTTCGAATTACTGCAAAAGGCACTGAAAGCAGACTATTCAATACATTCATTATTGAATGAATTGGATAGTGCATTATTTGAAAAAAATCAAGAATCACATGATATTAGTGTGAGTGATTTATCAAATCGAATCATAAAACTGAGTGTGCTTGAAGCGCGTATGCTTAAGTGTGATTACGTTACATCAGCACACTTGCTCCTTGCTGTTTTTCACAATAATGAAGCGAGTTCATTCGAGACATTTACTCTTTTCAGAGAAGCAGGCGTTTCATACGAAGCGTTGTATCGTTTAATGGCTAATGTGGCTGATGCGCCGACTGCCGGAGCGGGATTTACCGGCGATGATGAGGATGATGAGGATGATATGGTTTTCGAAAATGAAGGTTCTAATTCCGGAGATAACAGACAATCGCGTCCCTCATCGGCCGGGGTGAAAAGAGGGAACGACACCCCAGTGCTTGATAAATTCGGACGAGATATGACGCGAGCAGCCGAGGAAAATCGACTTGATCCTGTCGTTGGGCGAGAAACCGAGATTGAGCGTCTTGCTCAAATACTGAGCCGACGAAAAAAGAATAATCCGGTCCTAATTGGTGAACCGGGAGTTGGCAAATCGGCGATTGTTGAAGGATTGGCTTTGAGAATTATCCAACGGAAAGTATCTCGTTTGCTATTTGATAAACGTGTAATCTCACTCGACATGGCATCGATTGTCGCGGGAACGAAATATCGAGGGCAATTTGAAGAACGAATTAAAGCAATATTGAATGAGTTGTCAAAAAACAAGAATATAATTTTGTTTATTGATGAGTTGCACACGATTGTAGGGGCGGGAAATGCGTCCGGTTCTATGGATGCTGCAAATATGCTTAAACCGGCTTTAGCCCGTGGTGAAATACAATGTATTGGAGCGACAACGCTCGATGAGTATCGCAAAAATATTGAAAAAGATGGCGCTCTTGAGCGTAGGTTTCAAAAGATAATGGTAGAGCCAACTACGGCAGAAGAAACTCGTAGAATATTAGACAATATAAAAGATAAGTATGAGGAGCATCACAATGTAAACTTTACATCTGAAGCTCTTGATGCGTGCGTGAAACTTACGGAGCGATATGTTAGTGATCGTAACTTCCCGGATAAGGCTATTGATGCAATGGATGAGGCCGGTTCGCGTGTGCATATAACGAACGTATCTGTCCCGAAGGAAATAGAGAACATCGAAGATGCTATAGCGGAAGCTAACAAGAATAAGCTACAGGCTGCGCAAGCACAAAATTTTGAAAGTGCGGCAGCTTACAGAGATAAAGAGCAGAAACTAAAAGCAGATTTGGATAATGCAAAACGTAAGTGGGAAGAACAACTGAACACGATGCGAGAGACTGTTGATGAAGACAAAGTGGCAGAAGTTGTGGCAATGATGACAGGAGTACCGGTGCAGCGTATAGCACAGGCAGAGGGGAAACGTCTGAAGGCTATGGCTCCGATATTGAAAGATGCTATAATCGGTCAGGATCAAGCTATTGATAAGATAGTCAAAGCTATTCAGCGAAATCGCGTCGGGTTGAAAGACCCGAATAAGCCGATTGGGACTTTCTTGTTTTTGGGTCCTACCGGTGTCGGAAAAACTCATTTGGCAAAAAAACTTTCGGAATATTTGTTTGACTCAAGCGATGCCTTGATTCGGATTGATATGAGCGAATATATGGAAAAGTTCACGGTGTCACGTTTGGTTGGAGCTCCTCCGGGATATGTCGGGTATGAAGAAGGAGGTCAACTGACCGAAAAAGTAAGGCGACGTCCCTATTCTGTAGTGTTGCTTGATGAAATAGAAAAGGCGCATCCGGATGTATTTAATCTATTGTTACAAGTGATGGATGAAGGTCGATTGACTGATAGTTTGGGGCGCCGTGTCGATTTTAAGAATACTATTATTATTATGACATCAAACATCGGATCTCGTCAATTGAAAGATTTTGGAACAGGTATTGGCTTCAATACTAAGGCTATCGATAAGGAATATTCACATGGAGTGATTCAAAAGTCCCTAAATAAGGTCTTTTCTCCCGAATTCTTAAATCGTATAGACGATATTGTGATGTTTGATGCGCTTGATAAGAATGCTATTTTTAAGATTATAGATATAGAACTTTCAGGTTTCTATAAGAGAATTGATGCGTTGGGTTATAAGTTAAAAATAACCGAGGCTGCAAAAACTTATATAGCCAACAAAGGATATGATGCTCAGTATGGAGCTCGTCCATTAAAGCGAGCTATTCAGAAGTATCTTGAAGATGAATTGGCTGAGTTGATTATTGATGCGACAATAATGCCCGGGAATGAGATAATAGTGGATTACAATGCCGAATCGGATAAAATTGTCACCGAAATAAAAACAGAATAATTAGCAACGAAATATATAACAGATTATGAATCAACAAAAAGGAACTATCGGGGTTACGACTGAAAACATATTCCCCGTTATCAAGAAATTTTTGTATAGCGATCACGAAATTTTTCTTCGTGAACTCGTGTCAAATGCGATAGATGCTACTCAAAAATTGAAAATACTATCGTCGATTGGCGAATTTAAGGGAGAGATTGGTGCGTTGAGTGTCAAAGTGTCAGTCGATAAAGAAAATGGCACATTGACTGTCAGTGACCAAGGTATTGGTATGACTGCAGAAGATATTGATAAGTATATCAATCAAATAGCTTTTTCCGGAGCGGAGGAATTCTTAAATAAATATAAGGATTCTGCCAATGCAATAATCGGACATTTTGGCTTAGGTTTCTATTCTGCCTTTATGGTTGCCAAGAAAGTTGAGATTGTTTCATTGTCGTACAAAGACGGGGCATCAGCTGTGAAGTGGTCGTGTGATGGATCTCCTGAATATACAATGGAGCCAACCGAAAAGGTTGAACGTGGTACTGATATAATCTTGTATATCGATGATGAAAATAAAGACTTCTTGGAGCAATCACGTGTCGATAGCTTATTGAAGAAATATTGCCGTTTTCTGCCTGTTCAAGTGATTTCGGGAAAGGAACAAGAGTGGAAAGATGGCAAGTATGTCGATACAGATAAAGACAAAGTAATAAATGATACGGCTCCGATATGGACTAAGAAACCATCGGACTTGACTGATGAGGACTATAAAAAATTCTATCACGAACTATATCCGGGGCAAGAAGATCCGTTGTTTTGGATTCACCTCAATGTGGATTATCCGTTTACGTTGACCGGTGTTTTATTCTTCCCGAAAATCAAAAATAATTTTGACATAAATAAAAATCGCATTCAGCTCTATTGTAATCAGGTGTTTGTTACAGATTCAGTAGAGGGAGTGGTGCCGGAATTTATGATGCTCCTTCAAGGGGTTATTGATTCTCCGGATATTCCACTAAATGTGTCGCGTTCATATTTGCAAAGTGATGCAGCCGTAAAGAAAATATCTGGTTATATCACGAAGAAGGTTGCATCTCGCCTTGAAGAGATTTTCAAGAATGATCGAGCCGAGTATGAAAAGAAGTGGGATGACATCAAAATTTTCATTGAGTATGGTATGCTCTCTGATGAAAAGTTTAGTGCCTCTGCAATGAAGTTTGTACTACTCAAAACTACCGATGATAAGTATTATACATTGGGAGAATATAAAACGCTTATCGAAGGTAATCAAACCGATAAAAATGGAGAGTTGATATATCTGTATGCTACTGACAAAGTGGCACAATATAACTATCTTAATGCTGCGTGTGAGAAAGGTTATAGTGTGCTGTTAATGGATGGTCAGCTTGATAGCCACTTTATTGGTATGCTTGAAAGTAAACTTGAGAAATCTCATTTTGTACGAGTAGATAGTGACGTGGTCGAAAATCTAATTGTAAAAGAAGATAAAAAGGCTGTTGAGCTGTCGGCAACGCAACGTGATATTTTGAACAATATTTTCCGCTCGCAATTGCCGAAGATAGAAAAAAGTGAGTTTCTTGTAAGTTACGAGGCATTATCTGCACAGGACTCCCCTATCGTTATAACTCAAAATGAGTATATGCGACGTATGAAAGACATGGCAGCCATGCAACCTGGAATGGCATTTTATGCAGAAATGCCGGACAATTACAATTTGATAGTAAATACTGAACATCAGCTCATAAAGAATATAATTGAAGCTGCGGATAAAGATATTGCCGGAAATGTAGCACCAATGCTTAATACAATCTCGGATGCAGAAAAAACAATATCTGAAATTCGAGATGCGAACAAAGACTCAAAGCTAAGTGATGACGACGACAAGACTATAAAAGATCTTGAAACAAAAATTGCAGAAACGCGCAAAGCCGAAGAGTCTGTGATTGCCGAGTATGCCACTAATCAGCCAATCGTAAAGCAACTCATCGATCTTGCTCTGCTTGGCAATGGATTGTTGACGGGTGCAGATTTAAGTGTATTTATAAAGCGCTCGGTTGCATTATTGTAATTAACAAATCGAAAAGGAAGCGGGAGTTGTTTATTGCGACTCCCGTTTTTTTAATATTTCATGGAAAAGTTGGATGTATCTATCAGTCATGAGTTGAAGCGAATAGTTTTGCTCCACATGAGAAACGCAAGCATTACGATAGAAGTCTTTCCCCTTTGATTTAATATGCCGTATGCGCTGAAGGATCCTTTGAAGATCGGAAAAATCCGCGATATACCCGGTTGTAGATGTGACAAACTCGGGCATGGCTGTCCTGTTATTTACAATAACCGGGGTGCCACAAGCCATAGCTTCGATTGTTGTCATTCCGAAAGACTCTTCTTCGGAAGGGTTGAGAAAAAGATCTGCCGAGGAATATATTTTCGCTAATTCTGTCATGTTGGAAATGCCACTGACGATAGTAATATGCTCATCGGGGGCTAGCATGCGTTTTAATTGCATCAGATGATTTAGCCCTTTGTTGCGAGACCAATTAGATGCAACGCCAATAATATTAAAATTATCGGATGCTTTGCGTGTGCAGTATGGTCGAAATATTGTTGTATCAATTCCGTTTGGTATGATAATTCGAGGATAATCTTTGAGAAATGATTTGTTGACTTGTGCATCCATCCATTTTGAGACGCTAACTATAGTTAGATTTTTGACAGAGCTAAATGACGCGTATTTAGATTTCCAGTTTTTAAGACTATTATCAAAGAGCCATGATTTAGGATATTGCTTAGATAATTTGCAATTATGACAACCTGTAATCCATTTTTGACATTTGGCATAAGAGTAATAGGCACAATGACCCGTTAATGGCCAACAATCGTGCAAAGTCCACACTATAGGAATATTTGTGCTCTTCAAATACGAAAATAAAAGGGGATAATTAATGTAATGCCCATGTAAATTATGAAGGTGAATTATGTCGGGACGAAACTTTTCGATTTTATTGATCAGAGATCTTGTTGCGTGGAATGAATGAAGTCCCTCCGTATCAAGTAGGCGGCTCATGAATCCATGTATGTAAGTATGTATACCTTTTCGAGAATACACACATACATCTCCCCCATTATGGATTACAGTATCTGATATATTAAGCATAATCCGTCCCGGGGCATTATTATGATGGGCAACTGTGTTTATTTCAAAAACTTTCATTTCAATGCCAAAGATGGCTAAAAAAATGATTATAGGCAAAAATATTACTGAAAATAATAGAATATCAAAATCAAGTGGGTGAGGTTAACGCAGAAATCAAACTTTCGATTTGTGGTAATAATGGAGTGATTCCATCATTTATAATTAATTTTGTGGGAAGCTCACCTTTGATTGGCTTTTGAGAATTGATACGAGCATTAACTTCTTGTAAAGATAGATTATTGCGCTTTATCACACGTTCGCGACGTAATTCAATAGGAGCAGAAACTTCCCAGGCACAATCTACTATTTTGTCGAAACCACTTTCGTAGAGTATGGCAGTTTCCACCCAACATATCTTTGGGGATAGAGATAATCTCCATTCATTGAAATTCTGCTTTACAGCATTATGAACAATGGAGTTAAGCGTGTTTAAGCTGTTTATATCGTTGAAAACGATTTTCGACAATATTTTTTTATCTATATCACCGGTACCGGTAATTGCATCTTCAGATATTAAGGTCTTGATTTTGTTTTTGATGTCGGAGCTTTGAGCCATCAATAGTTTTGCTTTGCTGTCGCAGTCATAAACAGCAAAGTTCATGTTTCGTAAGATTTCTGATACAACTGATTTCCCACAGCCAATGCCTCCGGTAATTGCTATTGTAGTCATACTATATTGATTTTTTTTCAATAATATATTCCACGCTATCGGGAAAGAATGAAAGATTACGATATACATTCTTATCGTAATATAGGTATAGCGGGAGTTTTGAGGACATATCTTTTATATCGTCATAATTTACATAAACTTTAATTGGGGTGTGTGAAGTGTTATATTGGCTCATTGGGAGTAGATATGATACATCTATCTTAGATGGAAATGTTATCAATCCGACTCCGTTTGGAATGTTTTCTGCGATAATGGCTATCTGTTGTTTTTTTGCGATTAATGGTTCGATAGGGATTGTAATTGTTATATGATCCGGAACTATTTTTACACCTTCTATAGGGGCAATTTTTACTTCGATTCGGGTTGTATCTTTAAGTTCTTTTTGGAAGATCGGAAGTGTTTCAACATTATGTATATTTAGTATCGTATCATTGACGGAATATAGCGATACCGAGTCGGTAGTCGCAGTAATTGGACCACTAATAATATATTGAAAGTTCGGACGAATATCGTAGTTTAATTTAATTTTAGCTTTAACGCCGGGGAGAGACGTATACGACACATTTATAGAGTCGGGCTTTACTGATAATATATTTGCATTCCCGCCAAAATATGTTCTGATTCGATTATTAAGGTCATTTTCGTTTATGATAATTTTGTTTTTAACTTTGTTGAAGTCTGTAAAACTTAGATTGAGAGCTTTCGGTTCTCCCCAATAGTATTTTATTAATGATGCGCCTTTATCTCTCACACTAACACTGATATTTGTGGGCATAGATGAAATCAGTGTAACATTTTGTGGAACATCGATTAATCTAACGGGAATTTCAATCTCTTTTTGCTCTTCATTGTTTAAGGTAAGAAGTGCCCAAAAAATAAAAGAAATAAACAGAAAAATGATGAACAAAAGTATATCATGACCTTCTGATGAGCGAATGATGGCGAATAATTTTTTTTGAGAAATTTTCATCGGAATAGTTTAAGTCATGATAAAACGCAAGCCTAACCAATTGGTTAGGCTTTGCGGTATAGTAAAAATTTAGTTATTGTTTTCTTTGGATGCTGCTTCGGCTTGAGCATCAGCCGGACTTGCATAGATAGAGCCTTTGTCGATAGTGATCTTTACGTTGTCGGCAATTTCTACTACAAATGAGGTTTCTTTAATCGCACGAATTTTGCCATAAATACCACCGGCGGTGATAACGCGATCTCCAACTTTGAGACCTTCGCGGAATTTGCGAATTTCTTTTTGGCGCTTTTGTTGTGGACGAATCATAAAGAAATAGAAGATTGCGATAAGGGCAACGATCATGAGTATGTTCATAAGACCGCTTCCACCATTATTTGCTTGAAGAGAAATGAGAGTTTGAATCATTTTTTATTTAATTTAAATTTATACTATTTGCAAATATAACGTTTTTGCCTAATCTTTGATTAACTTACCTTCTTTTTTTAGATAATTTATTACTGAATATAAAATACCATTAATAAATTGTCCGCTTTTTGGTGTGCTGTAGAAATTGGCTATTTCAATGTACTCATTAAGAGTAACAGCTATCGGAATATTGGGGAAATTGAGCATCTCAGAAATAGCGAGCATCATTATTATTAAATCCATAAATGCAAGTCGCTCGGGATCCCATTGGCTCTCATTAATGAATTTATAAATATATTCTTGATACTCATCTTTGTGGCGGATTGTTTCGACAAATAAATTATGTCCAAAAAGTTCATCTTCACCATCCTTAAATTTAGGCAATAAAGCTACTTGTAAGCCATCACTATTGGCGAATTGTTTTACGCTCTTAAGTACGAAAGTCCCCATTGTGTTTAGGTCATCGTTCCAATACAATGATTTGGCTTCCAATGCTTCAGATAATTCTTCGGATGGGAGTATGATCCTCTTGAAAACATTACGCCAAAATTCACAATCATTCTCGTATGATATGGGAGAGTTTAGATATTCGGCATACGTTTCTGAGGCGAGAATATTGTCCAACATCTTCTTAATGAAGACATAGTCTTCATCCCATGAAATTGGATTTTCATCAAGATAAGACTGAAGGTCTAAGTTTTGCTTCAATGCGGTGATAAATTGATTATCGACTAAACGCATATTAGGATTTAGATCTTCATATGTCGGTAAATACTTTTGTTTCGCTGTCTCTAATCGTTCGTTGTGAGCATTTGTGATCGCAATAGGAAGTGTTAGTAACGCATGATATAGTTCGTACGCTTTATCCATTGATGTAGCTAAATTCCTTTTTGCCGTCTCAAGAGAGATTCGAGTATCTGCATAGCTATGAAGAGTTTCGGTGATCATCTCTACTGCCATTTCATATCCATTGTTGGTAAACATAGGATTTTTTCGGATGGCTTGAATGAAAAGAGGCTCACGAAGAATTATTGTGTTAAGGGCGACAAGCCAAAACTCAACATCGTCTTTTATCTCTGTCTTTTTCGTTTTATTGTAATCCTTAAACAATGAAGATGTCGTAATGGACAAATAAATCTGTACGATTGCTTCGTCAAAATCGGTGATTGTACGGCTTCCTCTGAGGATCAATTGTTTAATGTCGTTGTCGGTGCTAAGCGAACGAGCAACTTTATTAGCCGAAATTCTATTGTCTGAATTAACAACTTGTAATGGCGATTTTTTGTCTCCTTGTACATTATATCCTGAAAGTTCAAGAATTAATAATAGCAAATCGAGATAAAGTGAGTAGGCAAATTTTTTGTCCTTTGAAGCTGATTCCGGCTCCGGTAAAATCTTGAATTCAGAGCGAGTCAATAAATAAGAGTAGAGCATCTGCACTACTTTTATTCTTATCAAAATACGATTTATCATGATGCTTAAATGTTCTAATATTTGTGAGTACAAAATTAGTAAAATTTAATGACAAATTTTATACTCTGTCATCGTTTTATTCCTCCAAATGATTCCAGCCTTGAGCCTTTAATGGAATTTCGGAATCATCTCGGGTAATCATGGCACAACCAAGCTCGAGTTTTGTGATGTGTCCTATTATTTTCACGCCTTGCATTGATTCGATTTGTTTGTGACAATACAAAGGTATGGTAAATAATAATTCATAGTCTTCACCACCATTCAAAGCCGCTGTGACTAAATTCATTCCAAATTCTTCGGCCATAATTGCCGTTTGATAATCGATGGGGATACGAGCTTCGTATATCCGGCATCCAACATTGCTTCGTTTGCAGATGTGTAATAACTCAGATGATAGCCCATCTGAAATGTCAATCATTGCGGTTGGAACGATTTGTAAATCTGCTAAATCTTTGATGATGTCTTTTCTCGCTTCGGGTTTAAGTTGACGTTCTATGATATATTCTTTTCCGGAGAAATCAGGCTCAAAGTCTTTCTGATCCATTGAAATGGTTTTCTCTCGTTCAAGAAGTTGCAAGCCCATATATGCAGCTCCCAAATCACCGCTCACACATATCAAATCAGTATCTTTCGCTCCACTTCGATATGCAATTTTATCTTTTGGCGCTTCTCCAATACATGTGATGCTAATGACTAAACCTTGTTTAGAAGATGTAGTATCACCCCCGACTAAATCTACACCATAGACTTCACAAGCAAGTCGTAAACCTTCATATAATGTCTCGATATGTTCGACGGTAAATCTTTTAGAGATACCCAACGACACTGTAATTTGTCGAGGCGTCCCATTCATCGCATATATATCCGAGAAATTAACTACAGCCGCTTTATATCCTAAATGTTTCAATGGGACATATGTCAAGTCAAAGTGTATTCCCTCAAGTAAGATATCGGAGGATACAAGGATATTGCTATCGTCATATTTAAGCACAGCACAATCATCCCCTACTCCGGTTAAAGTTGATTTATTGTGAATAGGAAGATTTGCTGTGATATGATCAATTAAGCCAAATTCTCCAAGTTGAGATATTTCTGTTTGCTTTTCAGACATCGTTAATTTTCGAAACGGTTAATCAATTCTTTCATAATCTCCATCATGTAAGGCTGCGCAGATTGAGCGGCTTTCTGCACTTCCTCGTGAGAAACTTTTTCGACAATGCCCTCAACGCCCAAATCTGTGATTACTGATACTGCAAATACTTCGAGATCGCTATGGCGAGCAACGATAACTTCCGGCACCGTTGACATACCTACCGCATCCCCACCTATTCGATGGAAATATCGATATTCAGCCGGTGTCTCAAATGTTGGTCCTTGGGTACCAACGTACACCCCTTCCACCACCCGAATACCTTTTTCAAATGCGATTGTTTTTGCCTCATTGATCAATCGATTAGAATAAGCTTCGCTCATATCGGGGAAACGTACTCCTAATTCTTCATGATTTTTGCCTCGAAGCGGATGCTCCGGGAATAGATTGATATGATCGGTTATAATCATAATATCACCAATCTTAAAATTCGGATTCATTCCACCGGCAGCATTTGAAACAAACAAAGTCTTGATACCTAAAGCTTTCATTACTCGGATTGGGAATGTGACTTGTTTCATGTCATAACCTTCGTAATAATGGAAACGACCTTGCATTGCCATTACTCGCTTCGAACCCAATTTTCCGAAAATAAGGTTGCCACTATGTCCCTCAACAGTAGAAATGGGGAAATTGGGAATTTCTGTATAAGGGATATATTGTTTGTCTGTGATGTGATCTACTAATGCGCCAAGCCCTGTACCCAAAATTATAGCTGTTTGTGGAATCTCGGACACTTTCGAGCGGATATATTCGGCTGTCTGTTTAATTCTTTGAAGCATATTTGTCATTTTTAATGTTATACTAATTTCTGTTTGGTAATATCAAACGACGTAATTCATCCTCAAAAACGAGATTTGATTGCGATAAGAATTCAA
The DNA here is from genome assembly GCA_964637445.1 of uncultured Muribaculum sp. Taxonomy (GTDB): domain Bacteria; phylum Bacteroidota; class Bacteroidia; order Bacteroidales; family Muribaculaceae; genus M3. The sequence goes on along the minus strand of CAZWWS010000016.1, from coordinate 12,703 downwards.
CTCTAATTGGCAAATAGTATGTAATCGCCCGAAGTTCGTGTGGGTAATACGGATTGCATGCCAATCGAACAGAATCCTTCTCAGTTGTAATGATAAATTTATTAGCGCTTTTGATTGCATTGAATTTGTCGCGAATGAGTTGTAGATCTTTGCGAGTAAAGTTATGGTGATCAGGAAAATGCAACACTTTTACCTTGCAACTATGAGATTTGATATATCGGACAAATGGACGTGGATTTGCTACCCCGGAAACCACTAAAACGGTATCGGTCGATTTCAACCAATCTAAATAAGGAATTGTTGTAACATCATCAGGAAAAACCGATACTAAATTCCCATAAATATAGCGAGAGAAAAATAATTTCTGATATGGGAATAGATTTAGATTTTTGGTTATAATTCGCAAATCCATCGGCTTTATTTCGTCGGGGCATTTTGTTACCACAATAATATCGGCACGATTTAGAGCACGAGGAGACTCTCTTAATCGCCCTAACGGCAATAAATCATCATTGTATACCGGACGCTTAAATTCTGTGAGAACGACAGATGCGGTAGGTTTTACATATCGATGTTGAAAAGCGTCGTCAAGAACAATCAGATTGATATTGTGATCAATGTCTAAAAGTTTCTGAATCCCCTCACATCGATTTTCGCACACGGCCACTTTAATATCAGAAGCATATTTCTGATATATTTGGTATGGCTCGTCGCCAATATCTGATGGTGTGGATTGTCGAGAAGCTAAAACAAAACCTTTGGTGTGACGTTTGTATCCTCGACTTAAAACACCAATGCGATAAGAATATCGCATTGCTTCGATGATATATTCTGTATGAGGCGTTTTGCCTGTCCCTCCTACAGCAATATTGCCAACAACAATTACCGGAACACTAAATTCTTGTTGCTTTAATATCTGCCAATCGAACAAGTAATTTCGCACAGCGACAACTGCGCCATATATTTTTGATAGTGGCCACAGAATTACTGCAGAAATAAACTTGTTCTTTTTCATTCCAAAATACTTATTTTAGAATTACCGGTTGCATACGACATTGTATATTGGACATATCCAATAATTGACGCCCCTCGCGATAGTATAAATACATTGAGCCAAGCTCGTCTTTAAGAATGCTTTCAGTTGCATAAGCCTTGATGCCGAATAATTCTTTCATCCAATCGGATTCAGTATTCGGATATTCTACGATGTTATATTCCGAATATCCTAAATCTGATGCTAAATCGGTAATAGTTATATCAAGACCCCCCAATTGGTCGACTAAGTTTAATTTTAGAGCCTCAGTCCCGTCCCATACGCGACCTTCGGCAATAGCCTTAATTGAGTCGATAGGCATATTTCGGCCTTGTGCGCAACGACCAACGAAAGTTTCATATCCACGATTAATCATTTGTTGCATTGAGTTTCGTTGAATATCAGTCATCGGTTCGAATGTTGACATTTGAGCATTAGGATTTGTCGCGATAGTCCCATAAGTGATTCCTAAATGTTCAGTCATCAATTTGTGGGTTGATGGGATTAGACCAAAAATCCCGATAGAACCAGTCAAAGTCAAAGGTTCGGCATAAATTTTATTTGCGCCACAAGAAATATAGTATCCCCCTGATGCGGCATAGTCACCCATCGAGACATAGAAAGTCTTCCCTTTAGATTTGAAAACTTCTAATGCTTCCCATATTTGTTCTGAAGCAAAGGCGCTACCACCACCTGAATTAACGCGCAAAACCATGGCATCAATATCGTCATCGTTGGCAAGTTCAATAATTAATGGAGCCATATCTGCACCAACGATACCTTCGTCGCCAGTATCAACGATATTGCCCTCTGCGTATAATACGGCGATATTATTATCGGAGTCTTTAATCGCTTTTGTGGCATTGTGGTAATCGAAAGGCGAAATTAATTTCAAATCATCAACATCACAATCGGTGTAATTCGCTAAAATTGAATCAACCTCATGACGATAGCACAACCCATCAACAACTTTTTTTGTAACTAAATTTGTTGGTGCATCAGTTGGAATAATGCTATCTGCCCACAAATTAATTTCCTCACTTGTAACTCCACGCATCTCTCCAATACGGCTACTCATGTAGTTCCATATATTGTTGAGATATACTTCTTGCTGTAATCGATTGGCATCGCTCATCTCGGTTAACATAAATGGCTCAACTGCGCTTTTGAATGTGCCAACTTTAATAACTTGCATTTCGACGCCTAATTTATCAAGTAGACCTTTGTAGAATAAAGTTGTGGCGCCAATACCGTGAATGTCAACCAGTCCAACCGGATTTAAAAGAATTGAATCAGCGCTACATGCCAAATAATAATCTCCTTGAGCATAATTGTCGCTGTATGCTAAAATCCATTTGCCGGAATTTTTGAAATTTTTTAGTGCATCCAATATCGCATTTGAAGATGCAAGTCCAGCATTAATACCTTTGCAATCCAAATATATGCCTTCAATTCGATTGTCGTCTGCTGCATCGTTAATAGCTTTCAATAAATTGTTTAGAGGGATTTGCGTATTCCCTTCGCCATATAATTGGTCTAATTGATCCATTAAATTTGCCGGTTTCTCATACTCTATGATTGTCCCTGATAAATCAATGTGAAGGATAGATTTATCTTCAATAGTGACAGTTGGAGTAGATGCTCCCAATCCAGCAAACATTGCGATTGTCATAATAATAGATAATATGGAACTAAGTATTATAGTTATCCATAGAGCAGCCATGGATCCCAAAAACGCGGATAAAAATTGTTTCATCATAAAATTTATATATTTTGCTTTATGCAAAGATAGCGTAAACTTTGCAATAATAAATAAAAAACTAACTTTTTATGTGATAATATGTGATTTATAAATCGATTAAAGAATGATACACCAATCAGAATGTGATATGTAAAGCTACTCTAAGTCCGGATTTATCAATCCCGATATTATCGCGATAGGTCAATCTCCAAATATAATCCAATCGAAGTATTTTGAAAATATTATCAATGCCCACTCCGGCTTCCATGTATGGGGTGTCGTCCATTAGTTGAGTATGAGATATTGTAGGGAATTGATACAATTCGGTGTTGATATTCGGATTGTTCTTGTTGGAGAGTTTGCCGTACAGCCCCTTAAATGTGAAGACTTCGCGCAATTGTAATTTATTGAAGAATGGGATTCGATTAAATATAGTCCCATTTGCCCAATATGTTATGTCCCATGAGACATATTGGTCGTTGATAAATTCCATTGCGTTCATCATCGAATAGCTCTCAGGTTGTATTGTGTATGATAAATTCGCATTCGGTATTAATAAATTAGGATATGGGGATTTGCTCCAAACCTTACCACCCTTTATTATAATATCGGTGTATCCGAATGCAGAAAACCAAAAGCGCTTCTGAATACTTAATTCTGTCTTGTTGACTGCAAATGTATTCCCAAATAAATTTGGGGGCGCGAAAGTGTGGGTTAATACGAATATAGGTGCATCTAAATTAACGGGGATGCGAACGGTCTTTGCTTGAAAGAACTTTTCGCCGGGAGCATATCGTAGTTGCAGATTTAGCGCGGTTTCACTATAGTGAGAATACACCTCTCCTCTCCCATTCTTAAATGGCATATAATCTGTCGCTTCTTGTCTTTCATGAGATATTCCCGCAACAATTGAAAAGTTGTTGTATAACTCTAATGTGTATTCAAGTTTGGACAATCTATGATAGGTCATTTGAAGATCGTCTTGTCGCTTTAAGGATAAAAAGATATTATCCATATTTGTAAACATATAGTGCTGACCTAACATGTCAACATCATATTGATGGAATGCTCGAATGGAATGCACCGGAAATTCGCGGGGATGATACTTCTTCTCATTAAACGAATATTCTATTTCAGCACTATATTTAGGCTTTCTGTCCTTCAAGCCATAGGCTAAGTAGCCTCTACCAAACCAATGTTTGCTAAGATTGGCAGTTGTCATCGCACCAACTCTAAAGCGAGTCCCTTCTATGTCATTAAAGCTCATAGTGGTATTAACCGGTCCGATGTCAATTTTGCTCGGATTATCCGTTGGAATATATCCACCCACTAACACTTTCAAAACTTGTTCCGACCAATAATAAATAGGATTGGCTCTTAGCAGAGCAATCATATTGGAAATATTATCTTCATTTTTTGTAATCTTGGATAATCGTTGATTGTCCCAAAATTCATTATCACGATTATGGGCTTTGGGGTCAATTATTTCACGTTGGGCATAATCAAAAATACTTTCGTCATGCGGAGGTTCTAAAGAATGATTTTGATATATGGTATTGCGTCGAGCATATAATCCTTGTAATCCGGGAATAATAGAGAATTCAATGGTCATGTCATCTTTTGTTTTTAGACGAGAACCATCTGCTGCCTTTCGGTATTCTTGAGAGATTAATAAATAATCAACGAAGTTCAAGTTAATTGATTTTGGAACCATCATTATGATTTTCTTTACAAACATCGTTGAGTCGTTCTTGGGAACGTATAATCGCCCCGTAAAACCAAATGTTTGGGGGGTGTGGGGAACAAATGTCAATTCAATACAACTATCCCCTTCGATGCAAATCGTATCAGTCAGATAATATTTATAAAAATCGGTAGCAATTCGTGATAAAGGACTGACAAACCGATTTTGAAGTATATTAATGTCGTTATTATATATATCAACTTCTCTGAATATGTCTTCGATGAATGTCTGTACTGCTTCTTGATCGGCAATATCATCTAAGCCCACTCGTTTTATTCCGCTCACATATTCTTTTTCACCGCTTGGCGTTAATCGATGATGAATACTGCTGACTTTTTCTTTTACGGAAAAGTTTAGTATAGGCTTACCTGATATTTCGGACGTATCAATGTAATCTTGTAAAAAACCAAAATTTTTCGACATCCAGCCATCTTGTTGGTCGGCCTTGAAATTATTCAAAGCGAGTGTTATTTTCTCATATTTTTCGTAGTTATAGTAAGGTAGTCGCCTTGGGTCGTTGGCATGACGAGCTTTCATTATTCGTTCGACAAAAGCAACTGCCGGATTGTTTTTCTTTGAGTATTTTTCTTTTTTAGGTCTTACGACCACTTCATTCAGAGCTACTCCTGTTGGGACAAGTTCTACTCTAAGAGTTGTAGTGACGCCTTTTCTGACTTGGATATTTTTTTTTCGATATCCTATTGCAGAGACTTCAACAGATTCAAAATCGGAGAGAGTAGATATGTTGAATTGTCCTTGCTCGTCAGTAAGAGTGCCCCTATCGGAATTCTTGAGAAATATTGCCACAAATGGGAGTGTCTCTTGAGAAAGAGAATCCACCACTATCCCTTGGATACGAGTAGTCGGATTTGCAAATATCGGAATGGGGAAACTTAATATTGTTGTGAGTAGCAATATTTGGAATAAAATATAGCGCATTGAAATTGAAATCTTGCCTTAGAAATTTGTCATAATTAATTATCTTTGCAAAGGTAACGATTAAATATGAATATATATAAGTAAAAATGGCAAAAGAAATTGAACGAAAATATCTGGTGATAAATGAACAATATAAGGAAATGGCTTATGGCTCATCACATATCATCCAGGGATATTTGTCAACTCGTCGAGAAGCGACGGTAAGAGTGCGTATTCGTGACGATAAAGCATATTTGACAATTAAAGGGCAAAATGTCGGTATTGTTCGAGATGAATGGGAATATCCAATTCTGCTTTCTGATGCAAAGGATATGCTTGAAATATGCGAAGGAAATATTATAGATAAAACACGATATTTGGTGAACTATCATGGACAAATATGGGAGATTGACGAGTTTCATGGTGTACATCAAGGGCTCGTTTTGGCCGAAATAGAAATGGAGACAGCGGATTCAGAATATCCACTGCCCCCATTTATAGGTCGAGAGGTATCGGGAGATAATAGGTATTATAATTCGGTTTTAGTCGGGATCAAATAACTACTTTAATGTCAGTTTGACAACGTTTTCTACGTGTTGAGTATGCGGAAACATATCAACTGGTTGAATAGCATCTACTCGATATTTGCAATCTAACATTGCGAGGTCGCGAGCTTGTGTGGCCGGATTGCAGCTTACATATACTATTCTATGAGGAGATGCATTTAAGATTACATTAACAACATCTTCGTGCATTCCGGCGCGAGGAGGGTCGACAATCATAACATCCGGTCGTCCGTGAACGGCTATAAATTCGTCGGTCAGCACATCTTTCATGTCTCCGGCATAAAAATCAGTGTTGGTTATATTGTTGATTGATGAATTTATTTTTGCGTCTGCAATAGCTTCCGGAACATATTCGATGCCAATAACCTTTGACGCATTCCGTGCCACAAAATTAGCAATTGTGCCAGTTCCGGTATATAAGTCATATACAAGTTCGCCACCTGATAGCTCGGCAAATTCACGAGCTACTTTGTAAAGAGTATATGCTTGGAGCGAATTCGTTTGATAAAAAGATTTTGGACCGACTCTAAATTTCAGCCCCTCCATCTCTTCATCAATGTACGCTTTCCCGGAATATACATATATATCTTGATCACCAATGGTGTCATTTACTTTCAAATTTATAACGTATAAAAGAGATGTTATTTCCGGGAATTCGTTTTTTACTGCGGCTAACAATTCATCAATCTTTTGCGCATCATTCTCTCCAAATACCATCACAGCCATGATTTCTCCCGTAGACGAAATTCTAATCATTAAGGTGCGAAGTAACCCTTGTTGAGCCTTTAGGTCGTAAAACGAATATCCATTATTTTTACCGAACTCCTTTATGAAAAGGCGCAATCGATTTGTGAAATCATCTTGAAGATGACATTTATTGATGTCCAATACTTTGTCAAATGCTCCCGGAATATGAAAACCGGCGGCATTCCTGTCATAGAATTCTTCTCCACTTTGTAATTGCTCATAAGTCAGCCAGCACTTATTTGAAAAGGTGTATTCCATTTTGTTACGATATTCCCAAATGTGCTCTGAACCTATAATAGGAGATATTTCCGGTATCGATATTTTTGCTATTCGTTCCAACGCATCTTTTACTTGTTGTTGCTTGCATTTCAATTGGAACTCATAAGGAAGATGTTGCCATCTACAACCTCCACAAATTGTAAAATGCTCGCAACGAGGAGCGACACGTATCGATGACGGCGAAATCATCTGAGTAATGCGCCCTTCGGCATAATTCTTTTTTTTCTTTGTGAGTTGTATATCAACAATATCTCCAGGTGCACCAAAGGGGACAAACACTACCATGTCATTAACTTTTGCCAAGCTATTGCCCTCGGCAGCAACATCTGCTATTTCAATATTAGAAAGCAGCGGGAGTTCTTTTCTTTTTCTTGCCACGATTATTAATTCTGTTATTAAACATGTATTTTATGTGCAAAGCTACGCATTTATGACAAAAATACACATATTCGACCAAAATCTTTTGAAAAAATTTTATATTTCGGTTTAGTTTTCTAATTTTGCAAGTGCATCTCTCCTGCAATACATATTACATAAAGCTTCATTTACTAATTTTAACTTTAATATTAAAAACCAATGAAAAGAGTTTACACATTCGGTGATGGTAAGGCCGAAGGAAATGCCTCGATGAGAAATCTTCTCGGAGGTAAAGGTGCTAATCTTGCCGAAATGAATCTATTGGGAATGCCTGTTCCCCCCGGATTTACTATTACAACTGAAGTTTGTACTGAATACACTAATCAAGGACGTGATGCGGTCGTTTCGCTAATACAAAAGGATGTTGAGGCTGCAATCGCTCATGTAGAAGCTTTGACCGGTAAGAAATTTGATGATCCGACAAATCCTCTTTTGGTTTCGGTTCGTTCTGGCGCTCGTGCATCAATGCCCGGTATGATGGATACTGTGCTTAATCTTGGCATGAACGATGCGACTGTTGCATCATTGGCTGAGAAAAGCGGAAATCCACGTTTCGCTTGGGATAGCTATCGTCGTTTTGTTCAAATGTATGGTGATGTCGTTCTTGGAATGAAGCCAAAGAGCAAAGTTGACATCGATCCATTTGAAGAAATCATGGATAAGGTAAAAGAAGAAAAGGGTGTTAAGCTTGATACAGAGCTTGGTGTTGAAGATCTTAAAAACCTTGTCAAATTATTTAAAGTTGCTGTAAAAGATTTTACCGGAAAAGATTTCCCCGATAGCGCATGGGAGCAACTTTGGGGTGGTATTTGCGCCGTATTTGATAGCTGGATGAACGAGCGCGCAATATTGTATCGTCGCATGAACCAAATCCCTGAAGAATGGGGTACTGCAGTCAATGTACAGGCCATGGTTTATGGTAATATGGGTAATAACTCCGCTACCGGTGTGGCATTCAGCCGTGACGCAGCTACTGGCGAAAATATTTTCAATGGCGAATATCTTATTAATGCACAAGGCGAAGATGTGGTTGCGGGTATTCGCACTCCACAGCAAATTACTACTGAAGGTTCTCGTCGTTGGGCTGCCCTTCAAGGAATTTCAGAGGAAGAACGTGCAAGCAAGTATCCTTCACTCGAAGAATCAATGCCTACTTGTGCCGCAGAGTTGATAGCTATTGCTAATCGTCTTGAAGACTACTATCGTGATATGCAAGATATGGAATTTACCATTCAAGATGGTAAACTTTGGATGCTTCAGACTCGAAACGGCAAACGTACCGGCGCTGCAATGGTGAAGATTGCTATGGATTTGCTTCGTGCCGGTCAAATTGATGAGAAGACTGCCCTACTCCGTATGGAGCCGCAAAAGTTGGACGAACTTCTCCACCCGGTATTCGATAAAGATGCTCTCAAACGTGCAAAAGTTGTAGCAAAAGGTCTTCCTGCTTCTCCGGGAGCGGCTGCCGGTCAGGTGGTTTTTGATGCTGAGGATGCTGAAGCATGGGCTGAGCGTAAGAAAAAAGTTGTCCTTGTTCGTATAGAGACATCTCCTGAAGATCTCCGTGGTATGGCTGTCGCTCAAGGTATTTTGACCATGCGTGGTGGTATGACATCTCACGCAGCGGTTGTGGCTCGTGGTATGGGTAAATGTTGCGTGTCAGGTGCCGGTGAAATCAAGGTTGATTATGTAGCCAAGACAGTGGAAATGGGAGGAAAAGTATATAAAGAAGGTGATTGGATTTCTCTCAATGGCTCAACCGGTGATGTATACGATGGTCAAGTACCTACTACCGATCCTGAACTTGGAGGTGATTTCGGAGCTATAATGAATCTTGCTGAGAAGTTCACGAAAACTCTCGTTCGCACAAATGCCGACTCTCCACGCGACGCAAAACAAGCTCGCTACTTTGGAGCGCAAGGTATAGGTCTCTGTCGTACAGAGCATATGTTTTTTGAAGGTGATCGTATCAAAGCTGTTCGCGAAATGATTCTTGCAAGCGATGTAGAGGGACGTGTTGCTGCTCTTGCAAAACTTCTCCCAATGCAACGTAGCGACTTTGAAGGTATTTTTGAGGCAATGGATGGCTTCGGCGTTACTATCCGTCTTCTCGATCCGCCATTGCACGAATTTGTGCCTCATCAGACCGCAACACAAAAAGAACTTGCCGAAGAAATGGGCTTGACTCTTGAACAAGTGAAGGCCAAGGTTGATAGTCTTGAAGAATTCAACCCAATGCTCGGTCATCGTGGTTGCCGTTTGGGTATCACTTATCCTGAAATTACAGAAATGCAATCTCGTGCCATTATCGAAGCTGCTCTTGCAGTGAAAGCTCGTGGCATTGATGTGCATCCCGAAATAATGATACCTCTTGTAGGATCTCTTAAAGAAATCCAAAACCAAGCTGATGTAATTAATAAGACTGCAGCAAAAGTCTTTGAAGAAAAGGGCGAAACTGTAGCTTACAAAGTGGGTACAATGATTGAAGTGCCTCGTGCCGCTCTTACTGCCGACCAGATTGCGACCGTCGCCGATTTCTTCTCGTTCGGAACAAACGACTTGACTCAGATGACATTCGGTTTCTCTCGTGATGATGCTCCTAAGTTCCTTAAGTTCTACAAGGAAAATGGCGTAATCAAGACAGATCCATTTGAAGTGCTTGATCAAGAAGGCGTTGGTCAACTTGTTCGTATGGGTGTAGAAAAAGGTCGTGCAACAAAACCGGAATTGAAAGTCGGAATTTGTGGTGAACATGGTGGTGAACCATCTTCAGTTAAATTCTGTGCGAAGCTTGGCATGAATTATGTAAGTTGTTCTCCATTCCGCGTTCCTATTGCTCGTGTAGCAGCGGCGCAGGCGACGCTGGAGGATTAGTCGTAAGTGGCTGATTGTACGGGATTTAGGCGGTAGGCTTTTCATTATCAATGGCTTACCGCCTATTGTTTTGAGGAAAAGGACGTGCATTCTGCACGATAAATGAGCAGAATGAGCGGATTTTGTTTACGAAAAGCAGTACGAAATTCAAGGCGGTGTTTACGGCGTGTTTACAAATGCTTTTGGGTATATGTCAGCGGGTTATGACGAAATGATGATGAAAATGAATTGTTGAAGTATTCCTCATGGGAACACGGATAAGTGAGCAAGAATTGAATTTATATTATAAAACAGAGTGATATGGCTAATTTTAAGGCGGTGGTAAGGACGGCACGAGCCGATGGTTTTTACCGGGTGTACATTCGTGTTACGCATCATAGGTGTGTCGGGTATATCAAGACGGACAAAATGGTGACGAAGCATGAACTGACTAAGTCGGGTGAGATTAAGGATCCGTTTGTGTTGCAGTATTGCACGAAACGTATCTTGGAGTATAATGATCAACTGAACAGGAAGGATGTCGAGCATTGGACGGTGAAGGAGGTTGTGGCCTTTCTTGTGAATGGCAATGATGATATTTGTTTTTCTGACTATGCTCGAAAGGTGCATATCCCGATGATGATTGACAATGGTCAGGTGCGCAATGCAAGGAACTATACGCTTGCGCTGCAACATTTGGAGCGGTTTATGGGTACGAATTGTATTATGTTTTCTCATCTGACTTCTCATGTGATGAATCGGTGGATTAAGTCGATGGAGAATACGCACAGGGCGAAGGAGATGTACCCGATCTGTATGCGGCAGGTGTTTAAGGCGGCTCAGTTGGAGTATAATGACTATGATAGGGGGTGTATCCGTATCAAGACGAATCCTTGGGTGAAGGTGGCAATCCCTGCGGCTGACGCGGCGGAGAAGCTTGCTATCACGCCGGAGGCGTGTCGGGAGTTTTTCTCGTTTCCTCTGCCGGAGAGTAAGATGAAGTTTCCTTTGACGGAGTTAGGGCGTGATATTGCGATGATGGTGCTTTGCTTGGCGGGTATCAATACGGTGGATTTGTATAATCTGCGGAAGAAGGACTATGAGAATGGTATCATTCGTTATCAGCGAGCCAAGACTCGTAGGAGCCGGGCGGATGGTGCGTACATGGAAATGCGTGTTCCGGCAATGATCCGGTCGCTGTTTGACAAGTACCTTGATACGAGTGATGATGAACGTTTGTTTAATTTCTATCAGCGTACGGGGACGTCGGACAGCTTTAATGCGAATGTCAACAGCGGTATCAAGCAGCTATGCAAGGCTATGGGATTGCCTAAGGAGGAATGGTATTCGGTCTATACGTTCCGTCATACTTGGGGAACGGTGGCTCAGAACGATGTGAGGGCTTCTATTTCGGATGTGGCGTTTGCTATGAATCATAGCAGCGGACACAAGGTAACACGTGGCTATATCAAGATTGACTACTCCCCTGCGTGGGAACTGAACGACAAGGTTGTCGAGTTTATTTTTTTCTCGGGCAAGGCTTCTGTGAGAGCACAGAAGCAGGAGGAGATGCATTTCAGATTGTCGTACCGCTATATGGTGAATGCGGCAGCTTACCACAATGGGCGAAGTGTGGCAGAACTGACTGATGTAGGGTTCAACAATGTGGATGAGGTTATCGCCCGGCTTGTTACGATGTTGCCCGGGGATATTCCTGATCGTTCGATTGTGATGTTTAAGATCGTAAATCTTGACAAGAATCAAACGGTGGTGTACCAACGGCAGAAGGGCAAAGGTTTCTGACCTTTTTCGTGAGGCCGCGAAAATGATGTGTGAGCCTGCAAGGAGTTTTCTCTTTGTGGGCTTGCTCTTTTCTTTTGGCGGAACTTTTCTTTTTCTCTCCCCTCTTCTCTTCTCTAAAAAAATATTTGAAAATTTAATTTTTTCTCTCGCGTGCGCACGCACGTGCGCGCGTACTTTATGAAGTATATATACGTAGTATATATACGAAATAAAGTAAAGGAATTCCGAAAAAATCCGAAGAAATACCCCTTTTTTGTACAATTATGGCTATTTCTTCGGAGGAAATACCCTATAATTGTACATTTATTGGCTATAATTGTACATTTATACCCTATTTCTTCGGATTTATTCGGAGGAAATCCGAAGATATACCCTATAATTGTGCATTTATTGGCATTTCTTCGGAGGAAATACCCTATAATTGTGCATTTATACCCTATAATTGTACATTTATTGGCTATAATTGTACATTTATTGGCATTTCTTCGGAAGAAATAAAGTGTTTGGAAAAAAGGGGGTGTTTTTCGGAAGAAACAGCGATTATTTTATATTACTGTCCGCTAAAACTTGAATGCGGCAAAATAGCATGGCTCGGACGCTGA